>NZ_JARESV010000007.1:0-270262 GCF_046026985.1 Paraburkholderia sp. RL18-101-BIB-B | reverse complement strand
CATGCACACGCTGCGCCACAGTTTCGCGACGCACCTGCTCGAACAGAAGGTGGACATCCGCGTGATCCAGGTGCTGCTCGGCCATGCGAAGCTCGAGAACACCGCGCTCTACGTCCAGGTGGCCACCGACCTGCTGCACGAGGTCACCAGTCCGCTGGACCGTCTGCCTCCTGCCGGAGAACGAGGCGGATTGCCTCATTCGCCAACATACGGAACCGCGATGCCGGCCTCTCCCTGACCACCGGCGTCTGGCCGGAGCCCCTACCGCGCGAGCGGTTTAGGCAGTATGACTTTCCGTGAGGTGGTGGCTGGCCCGCCGTGAGGAACCAGACGCGGGTTAGCATTGCTGCCAGAGCCGCATGGTGTGCACGAGGGCGACACCCGGCGATTTCCAGCGCGGAGGCCAGCATGGAACACGATAGCACTGTGTACGTCGGTCTGGATGTTCACAAGGAGTCGATCACGACGGCTTACGCCGTCGGGATAGGCGAGGTCGAATTGCTCGGCAAAATCGGCACATCGAAGACAGACATCGATCGCCTTTGCCAACGCATGCAATCCAAGGCGACCCACGTCCGCATCGTCTACGAAGCGGGGCCATGCGGCTATGGCCTTTACCGGCAACTGGTGCAGAAGGGATTCGACTGCATGGTATGTGCCCCGTCGCTGATTCCAAAGAAACCAGGCGAACGGGTCAAGACAGACCGCCGCGACGCGCTCAAACTCGTGCGCTCGTTGCGCGCAGGTGATCTCTCGCCAGTCTACGTGCCTGGCGTCGAAGATGAAGCATTCCGGGACCTGGCCCGCGCGTGGGCCGCCGCCAAAGCGGATCTCAAGCACGCGCGCCAGCGGCTCAAGTCCTTTCTGCTCTCTCATGGTGTTCGTTACACCGGCAGCGCGAACTGGGGGCCGGCACATCGAAGGTGGATCAGCACCTTCGCGTTCCCCAACCACTGGCAACAACTGGCCTTTGACGAGTGCCGACATACCATCGAAGACAGGCTCGCACAATGCGATCGCCTCGAGGCGGCACTACGCGAGGCTGTCGTCAACTGGCGCTTCTATCCAGCCGTACTGGGCCTGCAGGCAATGCGGGGCATCCAGTTCACCACGGCCGTAGGCATGCTCGCCGAACTCGGTGACCTGGCGCGATTCGAGCATCCACGTCAGTTGATGGCCTGGCTCGGGGTGACGCCCTCAGAACACTCGTCAGGAGACCGGCGCCGTCAGGGCAGCATTACAAAAAACGGAAACAGCTATGCAAGAAAGCTGCTTGTGGAGGCTGCGTGGAGTTACAGATACCCCGCTCGGGTGAGCCCGGACATACAACGTCGCCATGAAGGAATCCCCAAACCAATCATTGACCGCGCATGGGATGCTCAACTGCGACTATGCCGGCGATATCGCAAGCTCGCGGCGCGCGGCAAGAATGTGAACACCGGTGTGGTTGCCGTTGCGCGCGAGCTCGCGGGGTTCATCTGGGACATCAGCAGACTGGCGATGTCCCTCGCCATACCGAAAAACGCCAGACCAGGCTGACACCACATCACCCTTAACGAGGACCCGGAGAGTTTCCTGAAGGCGGCGTAGCCCGGCACCCGAGTAACCCGCGATTGGACTATGCAACACATCTCATGCGACTTGCGACTTTAGGTAGCGGCAGGCTCACAGGGCGGACCACAGTAATGCGGTAACCAACCCGCGGATATCAGTGTGACCCACCGTCGAGACGTACTGCTACGTCGCCCTCAGGAAATTCAGATGCATCAAAACCGAAAACCGATCCCGATTGACACGGAAAGTCATATCAGTCCATCGGCCACGAAGCGACCGTCGCTGCCCCCTAACGACCGCTGCGTTAGCATTACCGGCCGTTCGCGATTGGCCGCCTGAACTACTTGCTCGCGCGGCGGGGAGACGAACCAGTTACTGCAGATTTTTCGAAAGCTGGCCGCGCAAGGTATCTGCCATCTTCTGCAAGATATCCGGCAAGAGTACCTGCGCGTCAAGCGGGCCCACCACGGAATAGCCCGATCCCAACTCGCCGTCGATAACTATCACGGCTGCGCAACGCGCTTGCGCCAAGTTACGCACGTAGTTGCACGCGGCGTCGAATTGCCCGGCCGAATCTCCGCCTGGGACGACCGTTGCCTCGAAGTCTGATGTCATTGCGTCCTCGCAATACGTATAAATAATCATAGGGACGAAGCGTCATCCGCAGACGGGTATCTTGCACAATAGAGCGTGGTGCGTGTTGTCGTTCGTGGTCGCGCAGGGAATGGGTGGCCGCTCCAATGCATTGGACGGTTGCCGGCCCAGTTTCAGCCATTCGACGTGACCGTCCAGATCGTCGACACTCGACATGGACGTTTATTTTCGAATTTAC
The DNA here is from genome assembly GCF_046026985.1 of Paraburkholderia sp. RL18-101-BIB-B. Lineage (NCBI taxonomy): Bacteria > Pseudomonadati > Pseudomonadota > Betaproteobacteria > Burkholderiales > Burkholderiaceae > Paraburkholderia > Paraburkholderia sp. RL18-101-BIB-B. Next base: position 267,876 of record NZ_JARESV010000007.1, on the reverse strand, counting down.
TCGCAGAGACGCTAGTGGGCCGGGACATCTCAATTTCAAAGTTTTTCCGCAACTTCGACCCGATAGCTCATTGAGGAGAACCTCAAGCGCTGGCGGTCCCGATGGACGAACGCTTCGGGCCGGTCGAGAAAACGGCTCGAAGGAGGCTCATCGCTACGTGCGCGACCGCACAAGGGTGCGCAAGGCACTCGTGCACCTGTTTGCTGTACGCGCGACCATAAAGACACCACACACAGAAGTGCTCGCAATTATTTGTCAGGAGGCTATAACGATTTTCACCCAACCGTGAGCGAGCACGGTCCACAGCTTCCTTCTCATCATAGGTCGGACGGTGGCTTGGCTCGATCCAGACTTCATGGCCGGCAGCGAAGGATGCCATAGTGGCTTCCTCAACCGGCCCTAGATGGAAAGACCTGGCAAGTCCGGCGTAGTGCACGACGTTGCCGTTGCCCGCATAAATGCCGTGGTGGCTGTAACCGCCGCGCGGCGATATCAAATGGGCGCCGAGCGCCGGCTCCTCGCGAAGACCCACGTTCAGCCAGTTTGGCATGGCACCATTACCGCGAATTTGAATGGTGACTTGTTCCATGATTAAACTCCGGGAATCGTCTGGCAGTATAATGAAATCTGGTAGAGGGACGCAATGTATCAGGCATTAAAAGGAGGCACAGTGGCAAGGTATGTGCCTCAAAATATAGGTACGTTTGTACTACGTTGCTTCAATCGGAGGAGATTGTGTAGCGAAGGATTTCGCAGACATCGACGTTTCTCTTATAGACAATTTGCCTATCACGCATGACGGTTTTAAAATTGAACAAGCAATGGCGAGGAAAGCCGTCATAGGCATCGATTAAAATATTGTAACCAGAAGGCAATGTTTGAGTATCCAGCAGATCCGGGCCCATTGGATCGCCTACGTGTGTTGCGTAAAATTCGACAATCGCCTGGTCGGTTTCGTTAACCAGAAGGAATTGATGATTGCTAATGGCGTGTGCAGACGCCGCGGCACCTGCCACAGATAATGCAGCAAGAATTTTTGCAATGTTGGTTGCGATATTCATGATTGGCTCCGAGTCCGGGTTGGGTATCGATTTGTCGACGGGTTATCGGCTTATCGATGGCTGTAGTGTTGTCCGTGCCGAAGCACCGCGAAACCCTCGAAAGCGGGGGGAGATCGATATTTCTGGAAGGGTGCGAAATGGGTCCCTACTAAAGGAGGGTATCAATTTGGATCAAAGGCAGTAATATGAGTTATAAAAAGGGACAGCCATGGACAACGGATATTTTAAGACTGTGTTGCTGGTGGAGGATGAAGGGCTTACTCGCAGTGCCATGAAGACTTTGATCCTTGCTAGTGAACCATGTCTCAGCATCGATGAGGCGGACGGCTACGAGCAGGCAGTCTGCAGGCTTGAGTGCGAACCCTATGATTTGGTGTTTCTGGACTACAGGTTGAAAGCTGCCCGCACGGGCCTCGATTTGCTCAAGTGGATAAAGGAACAAGAGCGCGAGGTCCATTGCATCATGCTTTCTGGTCAAGACGATCGCGACACAGTCCTCGAATGCATTAAGGCGGGTGCATGTGGATTTATCTCCAAGGCTAGCGAGGAAGGGGGCGCAGTCTTCCAGGAGGCACTTCGAACGATCTTAAGCGGCCGAATTTATCTACCCAATACGGTTTTAGGTAAGGGGGGGCATAGTCCGCAACCTACTTACAATAGTCGGGGAATACCCGTCGAGACCTTGAATCTGCCTCCTAGGCTAACCGAAACATTGCGTTACGTCTTGCAGGGTTTGCCGAACAAAGCAATCGCTAGAAAAATGAATATTACGGAAAATACAGCGAAGGAGTATTCAAGTGACCTGCTGGCGCGTTTTAATGTGACACGCCGTACATTTTTGATAGTGGAGATGGCACGCCGCGGCATTGAAATTCCCAAGGCGATTGCGCAGACACCTACGTGAGATAATCGCGCGCAGGCAGGTGGGGAGATCCGATTGCCGTTGCTTCTAAAATTCGCTTTCTAAGCAGATCAGGCGTTACAGGTTTCACCAACGCGTACTGATTACATGTGGCCGTCGTGCCGATCGAACTCGCTTCACCAGTTATTACCAAGCATGGAGGCGATTTTCCTAATTTTCGACGTACAGTTTCAGTGACGTCGTGCGCAGTTTTTCCGTCGGGGAGCCGATAATCAGTAATAATTAGGTCCGGGTAGCGCTCAACAGAGTCGAGCAATTCCTCTATGCACGTGATTGATTTGACGGAGTCAACCAGCACTCCCCATTGCGTGAGGAGTGCTTCTGTCGCCGCGCGGACAAGTCCGTCGTCTTCCACCAGCAGCACATATAGTCCAGCCGTTCCGCCCAACTGAGCGGCTGAATCCTCACTCAACGTAGGTTCTGACGCAAGTATTTGAGAGTGGCAGATCGGTATTTCGACGGAAAAACGTGACCCACGTCCTTCCAAAGAATTGAGTTCAATGCGGTGCTCATCCAACATCGAAACCATTGCGTTCACGATTGACAAGCCCAGCCCCAACCCTCGTTCGCGGTCACGTTCGGCATTGTCGATTTGAAAGAAGGGTTTGAAAATGGCGTCCCAATACTGTGGAGCTATCCCGACACCGTTATCTACGACGTCAATTCGCACGCGATTAGCACTGCGCACTATGCCTACAAGGACTGTACTTTGAGAAGCTTTGCGCTGATCCGAGTATTTCAGTCCGTTGGAGATAAGATTGACGACGATTCGATCGAGCCAATGTGGATCACTGCGAACCCAAATGCTGACATTCGATGGGCACCGCAAGCGGAGCGAGATGCCCGAAGCTGCCGCAAGCGGTTTCAACTGCTCGATCGCACCCCGGACCAGAGGAGATAGGTCAAAAACCCGATAGTCGGGGGACACATGACCTGAGCCGAGTCTCGACAGATCGAGAACAGCGTCGAAGAGGTGCCCCATTATGATGGAGGACTTCCTCACTTGTGCGATTAGTTCGCGGGATTGCGCAGCGTCGTCCTTCCGCAATGCTTCCTCGGCAGCTTCCAGAAATAAATTTAGGGCGTGCATGGGTTGTCTCAGGTCATGCGTGGCGGCCGCAAGGAAGTCGGACTTCTCTCGATTAGCTTCATTTGCCGCCTCTCTTTGTTGCTCCTTCAGTGCAATCAATGCGTTCGTTTTGCTGAGCTGTTCTTTTTGGGCGATTTCCAATGCTCTACGTTTTGCGACGAGTTTGGCATTGGCTTCTTTCAGATGGGTATTGGAAAGTGCGAGCGCCTTCTCGGCGGCAAAACGTTCCCTGACGTGGCGTTCAGAGTGAACGTTTACGCCAAGTCCAATCACGGTCAGATTTAAAAGAAAAAAAACACCAAAGAAAAAATTCTGCTCGTCGAAAAAGTGCAGCGTTACTTGTAAGACCAAAATCGTGATAACGACACTCGCCGCCAAAAAAAACGTTGATTTAGCCCTTAGCTGGAGGAGGCCGGACTGGAACGACAGAATGAGAGACAAGCCAACGAGATAGGGGAATTGGTAGGGACCTGGGGCTATGAATAGCATTCCAAGAATGAGCACAGTAATCGCAGCAATTGCTGACAACATAACCCGGCGTGCGGTGTATTCACGGGCAAACGAGCGACGGAAGGAAAGTACGACGGCAGTTCCGATCACAACAATACCGGCGGAACGAAGGAGAATTTCCACCGGAAAGACCCTCCGGAACGCCGGAGATAGGCTCGCGTAGGTGAATTCCACCCATATATAGCCAGTCCAAACGCAGAATCCCAAGATCGCAGCTGCTCGGCGGAAGCCTGCAAAGCGCCGTCCATGATCGTCAAGAAACTCGCGCTCGATCTCGGCATCCTCGAAAGGTCGCGGAAATGACAAGATGTCCACTAAGCTGCTCAATAATTCGCGAGCGGCACTGCCCCAACGCCCTGACTCGGCCGGTTGAATGACAGGAAATCTTCGAGTCTTCATTTCTGTTCAGTTGCCACGTTGAGTAGCGCCACTTCTTACTGTATGCAAAATGAACAACGAGAACGAAGGAAATTTCCCCCCGAACCCGTTGGTCACTTCTGTATCAAAATCGACATGATTGACCATTTATCGCCTTGTTCGGGCGGCTTGGCGGCGCTGGTCCGAATATGACGGGGCCCGGTAAATGTCCGATGTCAAGAAACCTGGCTGACTCCTTCGGGTCGAAGGGCGACCGCTGCACGGCGCGCACAATCGGTCTCCCTTCATTGAAGAGGAGGTTGACATGGAAACGCTTAATTCTCTCAGCGCTCGGCGGGTGCCATGGAACAAGGGGAGGCTGACTGGCCAGAAGCCGCCGTTGAAACTGCGTGAAATCTGGGCGATTCGCACGAGACTTCAGATGTCATCCAACGTTCGCGAGTTGGCGCTGTTCAACTTGGCAATCGGCAGCAAGCTTCGGGCATGCGATCTGACGCGACTGCAGGTGCAGGACATCTGCATGGGAAGCCACGTGGTCTCGCGAGCGACGTTCATGCAGCAGAAAACGCAACGACCGGTGTAGCTCGAAATCATGGAGCAGACTCGGCAGAGTGTCGCCGCCTGGATTTCGGCGCGAGAGCTGAAACCCGCCGACTATTTGTTCCTGAGTCGGCTGCATGCGTCCGCGCACTTGCCGACACGTGAGTACGCTCGCATCGTTCATCGTTGGGTCGCTTCGATTGGACTGGATGACGCGGCGTACGGCACCCACACGATGCGCCGCACGAAGGCATCGTTGATCTATCGGCGCACCAAGAATCTGTGCGCAGTTCAGTTACTCTGAGGCCATACGAAACTTGAAAGTACAGTGCGTTACCTCGGGATTGAGGTAGACGACGCGCTCGAGATGGCTGAGCAAACCGAAGTCTGACAGGCATGGCCAGCCAGCGGGCGCTTGCCGGCCAGGAAGGGTCACTCGTGTTTTGTGCCACTCTGACATTCAGACGGCGGCCCAGTCCGGCGCAGCGGATATTCGATCTCGATGCGAACATGGTTGGCGACGGCTCTTCCCGTACAAAATGCGGGAGCAACGAGCGCGCACCATTACCTAGATGGCGTATCGGATGATGCTCTGGTCTTGAACATTTGTGACCAACTCGTCGGCGCGAGATAAGAAGCGAAGGAGCAATGGATTTGTATTCGCATTGTTGTATCCCAAGGCGAGATCAATCGTCGGGGGCACGCCGTCAAGCGCGCGGGCAACAACATTTGGTGTCAACATATTTTGCGCATACAGCGGGATAAGCGTAACGCCACCCGTGGACGTGACGAGCGACATTGCCGACGGCAGGTTCTCGCCTTCGTACCCGGCCTTGAGCGTGATCCCGACTTTCGATGCGTAATCCTGAATCACGGATTTCAATACTGGAGACGTCCTTGCTGAACTGACGTAAATTTCGCGGGCAAGATCCTGAGGCCGAATCTTTTTGCGTGACGTCAGACGATGGTCCGCCGGCAGCACGGCGATCAGAGGCTCCTTTGCCAAGAACTTGAAGGACAGGCCAACGGTCTCTATCTCCGGGCGAAGAAAGGCAACGTCCAGTTTCCCTCGCATCAGCCCGAGAGCAAGTTCCGGAGAGGACTGACTGCACAGCGTGATTTCGGCCTCCGGTGCCTCTTCACGGAGGATGCGCAGGACATGGGGTAGCCACACAACTTCTTGCCCGGCAAGGAAACCCATCGCCAATACAGGCTTTTCTGGCTGTTCCGCCCGCCGCGCGCCGTCAGTAGCCGCTTCAACCTGCAAGAGCGCCAAGCGCGCGTGATCAAGGAAAATTTTCCCGGCAGCGGTGAGCGCCACGCCACGTGCCTGGCGCTCCAGTAACTTCACACCGACTTCGGATTCCAGATCGCGAATCTGTCGACTCAACGACGGCTGCGATGTGTGCAGTCGCCGCTGAGCGGCCGTCAGTAGGCTGCCTTCCTCCGCGACGGCAATGAAATAGCGTAGATGTCGAAGTTCCATCGGATCTCCGGTATGCCTTCAAAGCATAGGTCGAATCATACAAAGTCTTTGTCGTCGACAGAAGGGACGCCTATTTTTGCAGTAGCTGCCGTCTGTGCCTAACGGAAGCAACCCAGCGAAACCGGTCAATCTACGGAGGAAAAGGCAAATGTCTACAGCTTCCAAACCTAGCATCGTGTTCTGCCATGGCATTTGGGCCGACGGCTCGTGCTTCGGCAAGGTGATTCCCGCATTGCAGGCGGACGGGCATGAGGTAATCGCCGTCCAATATGGCCTTGACTCTTTCGAAGAAGATGTCGCGACGGTGAAGCGCACGCTGAACCGCGTCGGCAGCCCCGTGGTCCTCGTCGGTCATTCGTACGGCGGCGCCACCATCACGGCCGCAGGGGGCGATGACCGCGTGGCGGCACTCGTCTATATTGCGGCGGTCGCCCCGGATGGCGGCGAAACCGTGCAGAACCAGCTCGACAAGTATCCATCGGATATTTTCTCGCGCGTTGAAGTGGCAGACGGGCGAGCCTGGATGCTCCCGAACGGCACTGAGTTCTTCGCTGGCGACCTCTGCTCGGCAGAGCAGAAGCTCGTCTGGGCTACCCATTACGCTCCCGTTTTCGATCTGTTCCATCAACAGAAACTCGGCGCGAATGACATCGCGTGGAGGAAGAAGCCGAGTTGGTATGTTCTAGCGACGCAAGACCACACTGTGCATCCCGACTTGCAACGGTGGGTCTCGAAGCGCATGGGAGCGACCGTCACCGAGGTGGCAAGCAGCCACGTGCCGATGCTGTCGCAGCCGGATGTTGTTATCGACGTAATTCGCAAGGCGGTCGCCGCTGTTCAGAACGGGTGACGATTGCCGATACCGCGGCAAAGCTGCCTGGCTGGACCGAGCGCTCCTGGAGGTCACTGGGCCCTTCCATGTCGGTGGACATTACGTCCATCTGACAGTCAGGCGGCGATGACGGCTTTCGGGCGGAGCGATTTCGGGGACCGCAGTCTGCTAGGCCTCGTGAGCGGACACTCCTGTTTTGCCGATGCAAAGGCTCCTCAGGGTCGGGAGTGTGAATTCGCTGATGCAGGAAGCTGCCGTCTGGCTGCTCGATGCCGCCGCCGTCAGCAATCCGCCACATTGCTGACGTAGAACCCCAGCCCGCCCCAATGTCGGCAATGGCCGATATGCGACCACCTTCGTCGAAATGGTCCTCGGTGGACGTGGGTATGCGTCTTTTGCTTGCGCCTAACGCCGCTTGGAGTAATGGTCGTTCGTGTCCCCGGAAAGACTCACCCTTGGACGCACGCAATCATGCCGTACGAAAAACATCAGGACGGCACGCGAAGAATTGTCAGCCAAGCAAAAAAATTCTCGCGATACCTGCAAGACGGGCAAATATTACAAAACGTAATTTCGGGAGCCGCGGTTTCACATCATGAAATGATGTGAAAAATCTACCCCAAAACCAAACCTGGCCAGTTCACTTTATGAAGTATCAGACGAACACCCCCCACAATCGCCTATGTATTCCGGCTCCTCCAGTTCGATGAAACGGTCGAACACCGCGCGCCCCATATCGTCGATGGCGTAGCCGAAGCCGAAGGCCACCACTTCGAAATGCTCGCGCGCGGCTTCGAGCGTGCGCGAGTGCGTGCGGTAGATCGAATGGGCGCCGCCAAACCATTCGAGCACGACCACCATCAGCGGTTTTTTGCCGCGCGGCTTGCGGCTTTTCGCGCGGGCTAGATTCGCCGCGGGAATATCGGTCAGCCCTAGTTGATCCAGCTTGCGGCGCACCAGCGCGTTGATGTCCCGTTTGATCTCGTGCCGCCGCGGCGTGTCCGCGTAGCTGCAGAACATATAGGCGTTGTGCAGCAAGGCGGTCGGCAGGTCGTCGAGGTCGTCAATTTGCTGCAATTTGCCGGGCAGCCATTCCATCAACGCTTCGCGCTTCATATGCGCGCTCGCCGATCCTTTGAAGACCGGCGCCAGCAAAACGAGGGCAAGGCAGGCGGCGAGCGATTTGTCGTACGCCCACAGCGCGGCGAAGTCGAGTTCCAGTTCGGACTCGGTCGAGTAGAGCGCGCAGAGTTTTTCGACGAAACTGTCGCCGGACAGAAACTGGGCGTTGTCCGCACCGCGCGGATTCAGGTAACGGGTCACATGGTCAGCATTGCCGAACGGCGTGCAGGCGAACACCAGTCCGACCCACTCGTGCAGTGTCAGAATCAATCTGAAACACTCGGGTGGCAACTGGAACGCCGGGTCGGCGAACAGGGTCGACGCCGCGCTCGCGAGGCGTGTGCAGAAGCGCTTGCGTTGCTCGTCAGGCGGCAGGTCGGCGATGCCCGAGGCAAGAAAGCTGCCGTCCAGTTCGCCGCGCTTTTGCTGAAGGAGCGCCAGCGCGGCAATGAACTGGATCGCGGCTTTGACATGCTGCCGCGTATAGACGAGCTGCTCGAAATGATCGAGCGAAAAAGTGGGTTCTTCCATCTGCCGACAATTCCAGGATTTGCATGACTAACTAATTGGAACGGAGTTAGCCGGAATGTGGAATTATCTCAGCCGATACGTACCAAATCTGTCCGTCAGGTGATTTTGCGAAATTTCGGCGTCGAAAGAAGCCGTCCGTTCAGAACGCGTAGTAAGGCCCCGGGCCCGCCGACGTTTCGCGCGAGGCGATCGCCGTATAGACGCGTCGTCCGAAGAAGAACGGCAAGCCCCAGCCGAAGCCGCTGCTGGCCACGCCGGCCAGATTGTTGAAGGCGTTATTCGACGACGCGAACAGCGCGCTCGAATTACCGACCGCAAACGACACCGTGTTCGACGCGCCGTCCGTCCCGGTGATCGCGGCGTTCGCGGCTTGAATCGAAGCCGGGCAGTACCAGAAGCCGCACTGCGGAAACTGGGTGGTGCGGAAGAACAGCCCATTCGAGCCGCTGTCGACATAGCTCTGCGAATAAGTCTGCCCGCCGCTCGTGGTGACGACGTAGCCCGTCTGCGAATTCGCCTTGAGGACGCTGGCGCCGTTCAGCGTGTTGTTGGCCTGGGTGCCGATGCCGAAGATCATCGAACCCGATACGCTGGCCGCGCCGGCATCGGCGATGGCCGGCAGGTCGATCACCACGCCATTGTTGTCGAGCGCAAAGCGGCTGACCGGATTGGTCACCTGCTGCGCCAGCGCTTGCGTGCTGGCGAGGCAGGCGTCGCCGGCATCGCAACGGTAGTACCAGCGCGGCAGCGCGGCGGTGACGCAGCCGCTGCCACAGTCGCCCGCGAACAGGCCCACGCCGAGAATGCCGTTCGAGCGCAGGCCCGCCACCGTCTGCATGGCGCGGCCGGAGCCCGCGCAGTCGGCGGGCACGGTGGGCAGCGCCGGGTCCGCGATCGTCTGGATCGGGATCGACGCGGCCAACTGGCCGGCCATGCGCACGTCCGCGCTGCGCACCGCGCCCCAGGTGTAGCCGCCGCCGAACACCGCGCATTCGCCCGCGATGCCGCTGCCCGACGCGATTGCCGCGAGCGACAGGTCCGCCGGCAGCGCGGACGCGAGAATCCTGAGTCCGTGCGAACCGGTGTCGACCTGGACATTGTCGATCGTCGCGCAATTGCTGGTGCCGGGCTCGCAGACGGTGACGCTCGTCGTCAGCATGTTGCGCGTCAGACCCGGTGCGGCGGTGACGGCGATCGGCTGGACGTTCGGGATATTCGACTGCGGCACGGAGGCGGTCGGGCCGGCACTCGAGGCGCCTACCGACCCACTGGCGGGGCTCGGGATGCTGGCCGGGGCGGCCGAACCTGTCTGCGATGTCGCGGCCGGCGAGCCGCCGCCACCGCCGCCGCATCCCGCGAAGGCGGCGCAGACCAGCAGTAGGGCGTAAATGGAAAGGGTGGATTTCATGGCGTGGTCAGTGCTCGTCGAGGCGTGGTGCCGATGCTGGCGCTAGTGCCGAGTGCTTGCGCACATCACTGAAAATCGTCAGCCGTGACGCCGGGCGGCAGCGCCGCGGGCAGCCATGCGCGGCCCACGTAGCCCCGCATCGGGCCGCCGGATTCCACGATCACGTCCGGCCGCGCCACGCGCGAGACATGCAGATTGCCGTCCGCCGGCGCCGCGTCGGCGCCGGCGCGATACGACGCGGCGTACTTGCCGAGCAGCGCGCGCAAGTCCGGCATGGTTGGGCCTTGCCACGCGTAGGCGATGATCTGGCCGGTGTTCGTCGCGTACTCGTTGATGGTCGTGTTGCCCGCGTCGGTCAGCGTGCGCATGCGCAGCGCCCCGTTCAACATGGCGCGCGGCGCGCTCGCGCTCGCATCCGCCTGGGCCGGCATGGCGCCGCCCAATTCGGCGTGCGCTTCGAGGCTCGTGCACAACGCGGCAACCGCGATCGCTGACGCAGCAAAATTCGGGGTAAGGGTACGCAAGGGCATGACGGTCGGTCCCGTGGCTGGAGCGCTCAAAGGCTCTTGAGTTGTCTATTTCAAGATATCACTCGGGTTTTCAGACCGTTACCTGAAGCGGTATTCAGCAAATTTCGATATATCAAAATCGACGTGGCGAGGGCCCCGGAAAAATGCCGTCGAATCAATGATCTGACGATCATCTAGGGCGCATCTGACAGACCGTTGGGAAATGTGGGGGATTGTTAAATTTGCAGTGCGCCGTTCGTTTCACGCGCGAAAATGAGCCTCTTGCAACTCATGGAAACGTTGACGGAAGGAGTCGCTTCGGTGTCCTTCTCGCGCGTCGATCCCGCGTCCTTTGCGCACGTCTCACGCTGCTCAATTCACGGGCAAACCCGGGTTTTTGCACATGACTCGCCGGGATCGGTAAAATGTTGGGTTGATCCACGGAAACTTGCCGTGGCGTAGCGGAAGGATTCCCCGAACATGACTGATCTTCGTCTTACCAAGCGGTTTGCAGTAATGCTGATGGCAGGCGGTCTGGTCGCCGGCTGCGGCACCTCGTCGCCGACCAAAGTCGACTACAAGAGCGACTCGAAATCGAAGCAAGTGTCACTTGCCGTACCGCCGAATATGATCGATGAGACGGCCGATCAGCGTTCGTTGCCCCCGCAGGGCGGCGAAACCTCGTTGTCCGCGCTCAAAGAGGTTCAGGCGCAAGCCCCGTCGGCCAATTCCGTGGTGGTGGCGCCGGCGGTCAACGGCATGCATATCCAGCGCGACGGCACGGAAAGCTGGCTCGTCATCGACAACAAGGCGCCCGAGCAGGCATGGCCGCAGATCCGCCGCTTCTGGCAGGAACAGGGCTTCCTGCTGGTGGTCGACCAGCGCGACAAGGGCGTGATGGAAACCGACTGGAACGAAACGCACGCGCAGATCAACGAAGGCCTGATCCGCAACACGCTGTCCAAGGCCATGGGCAACAGCTACGTGACCTCGGAGCGCAACAAGTACCGCACGCGCCTGGAAGCGGCGCCGAACGGCGGCACGTACGTGTTCGTCAGCCAGAAGGGCATGCGCGAGGCGCTGACCGGCACGAACAACGATTCGAGCACGTGGGTGCCGAAGCCGAACGATCCGGGCCTCGAACAGGAATATCTGAAGCGGCTGATGGCGGCGCTGGCGTTGGCCGATTCGCGTTCGAAACCGGCTGACGCGCAAAACGCCGACCTGTCGGCCGGCGCGCAAACAGCGCCGAACGCGGCTACGGCGGGCGCCAAGTCGGCGGCGGCGGCCACGGCGGCGCAAAACGTCGCGCTGTCCGCCCAGCAACCCATGCCGGCTGGGGACGCGGCGAACGGCACCGACGCTCAGCTCTCGTCGACGGAACTCACGCTCGGCGAGCCGTACGACCGCGCATGGTTGCGCGTGGGTCTCGCGCTCGACCGCAGCAACTTCACCGTCGACGACCGCGATCTGACCCGCGGCCTGTATTTCGTGCGCTACGTCGATCCGAAGGACATGTCGTCGGCCGAACAGGGCTTCTGGAGCCAGGTTTTCCACGGCAAGAAGGAAAAAGTTGCCAAGCAGTATATGGTGAACGTGCGCGCGGTAACGCCTAACCAGACGCGCGTGGCTGTGGTCGACGACAAGGGCGCCATCGACCAGAGCCCGCAGGCCAAGCAGATCATGAGTTTGATGTCCGACCAGCTGCACTAAGGCTGCAGCAGTTGGAACGCTGTCTGAAAACCCGCCCGGCGATCACGCCGGGCGGGTTTTTTTATGCCTTGGGTTTCACGCAGTGCGTGGCCGACAGAGCGCGGTCAACCCGCGTGCGCGTCTTTTTGCATGGTTCACTGAATACCGGTCGGAACCGGAATTCGACGGGAGATGGCCATGCGTGATTCGTTACTGCGGCCGGCCTGATGGCGGGAAAGAGGAGAGTCGGCGACGCGGGGCAAGCGTCGCGCGACATGAAGCGGGTTTCAGGTATCGGCGCGGCGGGTGCCGATCCACGGCAGACGCTTGATCACGCCGGTGGCGAGCGCGGTGCCGACCAGAATCACGCCGCAACCTTCCAGCATGCCGGGCGAGACGCTTTCGCCGAGGAACAGCGCGCCCCACAGAATGCCGAAGATCGGAATGACGAAGGTCACCGTAATCGCACGCGCCGGTCCGGCCACCGCGATCAGGTGGAAGAACAACATATACGCGACGCCGGTACAGGCGACGCCGAGCGCGATCACCGCGCCCCATGCGTGCAGCGAGATCGGCGCCGCCGGCCAGTAGATGACGGCGAGCGGCAGCAACACGATGGTGGCGCCGGTCATCGTGCCGGTGGCGACGGTCAGCGCGTCGACGCCGGTCAGATGGCGCTTGGTGTAGTTGGCGGCGATGCCGTACAGCAACGTGGCGCCGAGCGCCGCGCCGGCCGCGAGCGCGGTGGTGAGCGGCGTGGCCGGCGTGCCGTTCGGCGCGGCGATCTGATCCCACACCAGCATCAGCACGCCGAGAAAGCCGATCATCAGACCGAGTGTGCGCAGCGCGCTCAACCGGTCGCGCAGCCACAGAAAGCCGACCAGCGCACCCCACAGCGGCGTGCTCGCATTGATCACGGACGTGACGCCGGCTGACAGCGTCAACTCGGCATAGGCGAACAGACAGAAGGGCGCCGCCGAATTCAGAATGCCGACCACCAGCAGCGGGAAGGCCCGGGTGCGCAGGATCGTCGCGGATTGGCCCAGGGGGCGTCGCGCGATCAGCACGATCGCGAGAAACGCCGCGCCGATGCCGACGCGCAGCGCCATCAACGGCGCCACGCCGAAGTCGGTGACGCCGACGCGGATAAACAGGAATGAGGCGCCCCACAGGGCGGCGAGGATCAGCAACTGCAGCAGGTTTTTAGCATTCATCGAGGTGGCGCCGCGCGCGGTTGAGTCGAGACGCCTGCGCATCGTAGCAGCGCAATCATGCGAAACGTTTCAGGCTGGAATGAAACGGCAAGATATGGGAGAGGCAAGGCGTCTGGTAATTGTCCATCGTAAGCGCAGCGGCGCTCTGGGCAAAACGAGCAATTCTCACGCTGATGTGAGAAATATTGCGATCAAGGCGGTGGGATGGGACGAAGCGCTAGGGAAGGATAGGGGCTCGAGCGAAGAAGCGTGAGTTATTTTGCGGCAGCGCATCAGCCGCAAATGGTCAGGATGGTCATCCTCGCATCGTTGAAGCGGCGCGCGCTAGTGAGCGCGCGGCCGCCGGTTAGCGAGAGTGCATCTATCGGGCGGGGTGCGGGAGCCATGCAACCCGCCGAACCCGCCCAACCCGCCTCAGTGCGGAATCATCCACTGCAAGAAATTCTGCTGCAGCCACACCAGCACACCAAGCAGCACCGTTAACAGAATCGAATGCTTGAAGGTTTTGGCGAACACCACGCCTTCCTTGCCTTTGAGTTCGGTGGTCGCCACCCCGGTCGAGATGTTCTGCGGCGAGATCATCTTGCCCATCACGCCGCCCGACGAGTTCGTCGCCGCCATCAGAATCGGGTTGAGATTCAACTGATTGGCCGCCACCACCTGCAGGTTGCCGAACAGCGCGTTGCCCGACGTATCGCTGCCGGAGAGGAACACCGCGACCCAGCCGAGGAACGCCGACACCAGCGGAAAGAATGGTCCGACCGACGCGACGCCCAGCCCGAGCGTGTACGTGAGCCCCGAGTAGTTCATCAGATACGCGAGCCCGACGATGGTCGCCACCGTCAGGATGGCGATGCGCGTCTGCACCCACGTGTCGGCGATGGCCGCGCCGAACTCGCGCGGGCTCAGTTTGACCACGAACGCCGTGATGAGCGCGGCGACCAGAATGGCGGTGCCGGTGGCGAGCGGCTGGAAGTCCCACACCGCGCCGTACGGCGTGTTGTACAGCGTGATGAACACGGCCTTGTCGAGGCCGGGCCACGGCACCTTGACGTCGCCGATCAGGAAGATCTTCGCCACGGTCCAGACGATCACCACCACCGACACGATGATCCACGGATACCAGCCCTGGCCGCCGCCGATCTTGCCGCGCACTTCGCCCACGCGGTCGATGTTGATCGCGAACTTCGGATCCGCCGCCGGCTTCCAGACGCGCAGGAAGGCGATCGTCAGAATGAGCGAGACCATCGACGACAGCACGTCGGTCAGGCTGTAGTTCACATAGTTGGACGCGACGAACTGCGTCAGCGCGAAGCTCGCGCCCGACACCAGCAGCACCGGCCACACCCGCAGCATGTTGCGAAAGCCCGCATAGACGCTGATCACGTAGAAGGGCAGCAGGAAGGCGAAGAACGGCAACTGGCGGCCGACCATCTTGGCGAGCGAATCGGCCGGCAAATGCGTGACCGCGCCGAGCACGGTGATCGGCACGCCGAGCGCGCCGAACGCGACCGGCGCGGTATTGAAGATCAGCGTGAAGGTGAGCGCTTCGAGCGTGGGAAAGCCGAGCAGAATCAGCAGCGAACTGGTGATGGCGACCGGCGTGCCGAAGCCGGAAATCCCTTCGAGCAGCGCGCCGAACGAAAACCCGATCACCACCAGCACCACGCGCCGGTCGTTTGGCAGGTTGTCGATCATCCACATGCGAAAGGCCGCGAAGCGGCCCGAGCGCTGCGAGATGTTGTAAAGCAGGATCGCGGTGAACACGATCCACATGACCGGCCAGCAGGCGAACACCGCGCCGGCGACCACCGAATCGACCGCGAGTCCCACTGGAAACTGCCAGACAAGGATCGCCACGATCAGGCCGACGATCAACCCCGCAAGCGACGCCTGCCATGCCGGCCGGCGCGCCCAGCCAAGCAGAAGCAGCACGACGATGATCGGTAACGCCGCGACTAGAAACGATGGCAATAGCGAATTGCCGACCGGAGTGAGTAGTTGGTGAAACATCACGTCTCCTTCGTTGTTGTTCGGACTCGACGCGGCACTACGCACTACGGGACGCGTCGATCTGGCATGACGGATGGGCGTCCGCGGCACGTGGAAGCGGCCGGGATCGCTTATTTAAACAGGTACTGCGTGCGGCCTACCAAGCATAGAACCCAGTCGGGCCGCGTCAAGAAGGGAAACTACGGGCGATGCGGATGGGCGCTGGGAGCGCGTCTTGCGCGGGTTGGGCGGCGCGGCACGCACTGCGCGATGCCGTGCAGGCACCGCACGGCCGGAATCCGCCGTGCGAGCGCATCGAGTGAAGATCAGGAACCTGGACTGCGCCGGCGGGCGTCAATGCCAATGGCCGTGACCGCCCCATCCACCGTGGCCGCAACAGTAGCCACCGAAGCCGAAGCCGATCGAGACCGATGGTCCATACCAGCCCGGATAGCCGTAATAAGCGGGATAGACCGGCGGCGGGTAGTAGGCGGGATAAGGCGGCGCCACATAAACGGGCGGGGCGGCGACCGCGTAGGTCGGAGGCGGGCCTTGCTGGCCCGTCTGCGCCTGTTGTTGCTGCTGCTGTTGTTGCAGTTGTTGCGCGCCGGAAGAATCGTCTTGCCCGACCGGCACCGCCTGCTGGGTACCGGCTGCGGGCACCGTGGCGTAGTATGGATAAGCTCCGCCCGGATAGTAACCGTACGGGTAATAGCAACCGGACAAGGTGAGTACACAGACCGCGCCACCCAGCGCCATGCCTGTTTGCGAAAGACGCGGGAGAGACCTGGAAAAGCGCAGCGGCAACCGCTGGCCGATCGCGCACACCGTATTGATGAGGCGGGACTTCATGACGCGCTCCTGGTTGAATCGAACGCCGCCATTAGGGGCGTCACGGCACCAGCTTACGCCGTCGCCGCGCCCAGAGGATTGCAAAACCGTAACGGCTTATTTCACCTCGTTGCAGCGCGCTTCGCGATCCGAAGCGAGGGCGCGTCACTAGTGTTATCCGAGAGCGGCTGCGCGAGCAATTCGTGCGCCGGGCGTCGCACAACTCACGCTTGCCTCATACATAAACATAGCGCGATGACCCGCCGTACCCCTTACTTGCCCACCTCGTGTCCGATGACCCCGCCCGCCGCCGCGCCACCAATCGTCGACAGCGCATTGCCGCCGATCGCCGCGCCTGCCGCGCCACCCAAGCCCGCGCCGATTGCCGTATCGCGCCCCTGACGGCTCATGCCTTCGCATGCGGAAAGGCTCACCACGACTGCCACGATGGCCGCAAACGTACCGATTTGACGTATCGATTTCATGATGTCGACTCCAGTAGTTATGGTTGGAAGTACACCCGTCCTTGCATTTGATGTTATCGCCGCCTCCCGTATCCGGATGTATGCGCTTGTCAGCGAACCGACGGTTTCGTAATCAAATGTTTCCCGTCGTCCAGCACGCGGCGTGCCCGGACGACATAAACGCAAAAGCCCGCCAGTGGCGGACTTCGATGCTGCGACGCAGTGGTCTGGCGGATCGAGTGGCGTAACAACGACGCTCGATCCGCGCCCCGAACCTTACTGCCGCTGATAAATCTCAGCGCCTTTCTTCATGAACTCGATCGACTTCACTTCCATGCCTTTCTTCAGCGCTTCGTCGTCGGTGACGCCTTGTTGCGCGGCGAACTCGCGCACGTCCTGGGTGATCTTCATCGAGCAGAAGTGCGGGCCGCACATCGAGCAGAAATGCGCGACCTTGGCTGAGTCCTTCGGCAGCGTTTCGTCGTGGAATTCGCGCGCCTTGTCCGGGTCGAGACCGAGGTTGAACTGGTCTTCCCAACGGAATTCGAAGCGCGCCTTGGAGAGCGCGTTGTCACGCACCTGCGCGCCCGGATGGCCCTTCGCCAGATCGGCGGCGTGCGCGGCGAGCTTGTAGGTGATGATGCCGGTCTTGACGTCGTCCTTGTTCGGCAGCCCAAGGTGTTCCTTCGGCGTGACGTAACAGAGCATGGCCGTGCCGAACCAGCCGATCATCGCCGCGCCGATGCCCGACGTGATGTGGTCGTAGCCCGGCGCGATGTCGGTCGTCAACGGTCCGAGCGTGTAGAACGGCGCTTCGTCGCACCATTCCAGCTGCAGGTCCATGTTCTCCTTGATGAGCTGCATCGGCACGTGGCCGGGGCCTTCGATCATGGTCTGCACATCGTGCTTCCAAGCGATCTGCGTGAGTTCGCCGAGCGTCTTCAATTCGCCGAGCTGCGCTTCGTCGTTGGCGTCGTAGATCGAGCCGGGACGCAGGCCGTCGCCGAGCGAGAAGGCCACGTCATAGGCCTTCATGATTTCGCAGATGTCTTCGAAATGCTCGTACAGGAAGCTTTCCTTGTGGTGAGCGAGGCACCACTTCGCCATGATCGAGCCGCCGCGCGAGACGATGCCCGTCATGCGCTTGGCCGTGAGCGGCACGTATTGCAGACGCACGCCCGCGTGAATCGTGAAGTAATCGACGCCTTGCTCGGCCTGTTCGATCAGCGTGTCGCGGAAGATTTCCCACGTCAGGTCTTCGGCCTTGCCGTTGACCTTTTCGAGCGCCTGATAGATCGGCACCGTGCCGATCGGCACCGGCGAATTGCGGATGATCCACTCGCGCGTTTCGTGGATGTGCTTGCCGGTCGACAGATCCATCACTGTGTCGCCGCCCCAGCGGATCGCCCATGTCATCTTGTCGACTTCCTCGCCGATCGAGGACGTCACCGCCGAGTTGCCGATGTTGGCATTCACCTTCACGAGGAAGTTGCGGCCGATGATCATCGGCTCGCTTTCCGGGTGATTGATGTTGTTCGGGATGATCGCGCGGCCGCGCGCCACTTCCTCGCGCACGAACTCCGGCGTGATCGCCGTGAGGCCGTTCGGACCGAACGCGCTTGCGCCGAATGCCTGGCCCGGATGTTGGCGGCCCATCATCGCCGCGAGCTTTTCGCCGTTCGGGCCGCTCGTCTTGAGGCTCTCCAGATACTCGGCGCGGCGCTGGTTCTCGCGAATCGCGATGTATTCCATTTCCGGCGTGATGACGCCTTGACGCGCGTAGTGCATCTGCGAGACGTTCTTGCCGGCGATCGCGCGGCGCGGCGTACGGTGCAGGCCTTGGAAGCGCAGATCGGCGGTGGCCGTGTCGGCGGCGCGTTCGCGGCTGAAGTCGCTCGACAGACCCGTCAGCGCTTCGGTGTCGCCGCGTTCTTCGATCCAGGCCTGGCGCAGTGCGGGCAGACCGGCCCGAATGTCGATTTTGGCTTCCGGATCCGAGTAGGGGCCCGACGTATCGTAGACATAGACGGGCGGATTCTTTTCGCCGCCGAAGCTGTCGGGCGTGTCGGCTTGCGAGATCTCGCGCATCGGCACGCGGATATCGGCGCGCGAGCCAGTCACGTAGACCTTGCGGGAATTCGGCAGCGGCGCGACAGCGGCTTCATCGACGTGGGCGTCGGCGGAAAGGAACTTCGGATTGGCGTTCATCTGTATCTCCTATGCAAAGCTATGTGGGGCCGCTAAGCAGGAGACGAGACGGAAGTAGTCGGAATTCGCGAGAGATGAGGCGATAGAGCTAGGGTGCGAAATCCGTACGCTTCCCTGCGCTGGCATTATCCAGATCAGGTTCAAAGGGTATTTCTCACCCACGCAGCACGGACCTCCAACCTCCGTGCGACGCAGGACCCCCGCGTTAGCAGCGCACACGATACACCGGCCGCCCGCTGCTTGGCAACCCATCTTGAAAAGTCGGATGATGGATATAACAGCGGGCCGCCACGCACTTTTCTTGAATTGACGGGGCAGCCGGAGCTATTGCGGCAAAAATTTTGCGTTGCGCGCGAGCGTTGCTTACAGCGTGAAATCGTCGGCGGCTTCGGGTTGAAACAGGATCTTTTCCAGCTTCAGCACTTTCTCTGTGCCGCTTGGCGGCGTGAAGCGGATGCGCTCGCCGCGTTTGGCGCCGAGCAAGGCGAGGCCGGCGGGCGAGAACACATTCAGGCGGCCGTGCGAGAAGTCCGCATTGGGCGGATAAACCACGGTCCAGGTCATGTGCTCGCCGCTGGTTTCGTCGACCAGCGTGGCTTGCGAATTCATCGTGACGACGTTGGCCGGTATCTCGCGCGACTCGACGATCACGGCGCGTTCCAGCACGTCGTCGAGCATGTCTTGCAAACGCGTGTCCGCGCCGGGCGCGGCGGCGTGTTTCTCGAGACGGGCGACGTCGAGTTCGGTGAGGTAACAGGTTTTGGTCTTTTTCACGAGGGGTACTCCAATTCGATCTGCATTTGAGGGGACAGCGTGCGGATGAGATCGGCCCGGAGCCCGACAACGCGGCCCAGGCAATGGAGCGAGCAGCGTTAGATCGGGCGCCGGGCGGCGTGGAGCGGGAGCGTTCGGGACGGCTCACCGGCGCGACGCGGCATGAGTTCCGCGCGCGCGCAACCGGTTGCGCGACGGGGGCGCAAGCGGGAGAAGGCACGGGAAGTCGGAAAGCGCATCGAGGTAGCCGGCAGGTAGCGAAAGAGAGTGAAGAGGGCGCCGCCATCAATCTGAATGGGCGCGATCGAAAGCTCAATGTTAGCACGGGGTCGTGCGTCCCTCGACTCGGTCGAGTTTCAAGAAAAAAGTTGGAAACGGACTGTCATAACCGGCCGTGCGATTCGACAAACGTGCAGATCCTGATCGGAGCACGTCATGCAAACCGCCGCACCCCGCCGAGACTGTCGGCGCTTCACCCGAATCATCGCGCTCGCTCTCGCGCTGACCATGCTCGCGGCCAGCGGCCTCGCGACCGCGGCCGGCGCCATCTGCAGCGCGCATAGCCCGGCGCATCGCGTGGCGCTGGTCGAGCTGTACAGCAGCGAAGGCTGCAACAGCTGCCCACCCGCCGATAACTGGCTGAGCCAATGGAAGAACAGCGGCGCGGCGCAAAGCGTGGTGCCGTTGGCGCTGCATGTGGACTATTGGAACAGCCTCGGCTGGACTGACCGCTTCTCGCAACATCGCTTTACTGAACGTCAGCAAACGCTCACCGATCTTGCCGGCGGCCACACCATCTACACGCCGGAAATCTTTGTCTCCGGACGCGAATTGCGCAGCTGGTCGCAACGCGACAGTTTTCAGAGCCGCGTCGGCAAGGTCGTCGCCGAGCCGGCGCAAGCGAATGTCGCGCTGGAGCTCAAAGGGCAGGCGCCGGGCGCGTTCAATGTCGCGGCGCAATTCACCAGCAAGGCAGCGGACACAGCGGGTCAACTGGACGCCTACCTCGCCGTTTATGAAAACTCGCTGAGCTCGCAAGTGGGCGCCGGCGAAAACAGCGGCGCCACCTTGCATCACGAACGAGTCGTGCGGCAATGGATCGGCCCGGTGCCGCTGGTCGCGGGCAGCGCGCAGATCCGCCGCGATATCCGCATCCAGGACACCGCCGCGGATGCCAACGTCAACGCGCCCGCCGACCGGTTCGGTGTGGTCGCCTTCGTCGAAAACGCGGCGACCGGCGAGGTCCTGCAGGCGGCCGAACTGGCCGCGTGCCCTTGATCGCCGCCTCTGCGCACACAGGAGATTCTCATGGCAACTCATCATGCTCTTCGCGACAGCGCGCCACCGGCCAAGCCGGAAAGCAGTGCGATCCATCCGCTGTGGGTGCGTCTCACGCATTGGCTCAACGCGCTCGCGGCCATCGTAATGATGCTCTCGGGCTGGCGCATCTACGACGCCTCGCCGATCTTCCCCGCGTTCCGTTTTCCTACCGACATCACGCTCGGTGGCTGGCTCGGCGGCGCGCTGCAATGGCATTTCGCGGCGATGTGGCTGCTGGTCTTCAACGGCTTGCTGTATCTCGCGTTGAACCTCGCAAGCGGGCGCTTCGTGCGCAAGTTCCTGCCGGTGTCGCCGCGCGCCGTGCTGCACGATTTCATCGCCGCGTTGACCGGCAAGCTGTCGCACGCCGACCTACGCGTCTATAACGCCGTGCAGAGATTCGCCTACCTGTTCGTGGTCTGCGATCTGATCGTGCTGGTGCTCTCGGGTCTCGCGATCTGGAAGTCGGTGCAGTTTCCGCTGCTGCGTGAACTGATGGGCGGCTACGACAACGCGCGCATCGTCCATTTCTGCGCGATGTCGCTGATGGCCGCGTTTATCGCCGTGCATCTGGTGATGGTGGCGCTCGTGCCGCGCTCGCTGCTCGCCATGTTGCGCGGACGCTGAGCCATCTATCCGCGTAAGCAAACGTTACGGATATCGAATCATGAACAAACCCGCTCGAAACCCCACTCGCTCCATGGGCCAGAAACTCGACCGCGAATCGATCCTGATCGACGCCCGCCGCGAACTCGCGATGCCGTCGCGGCGCCTGTTCGGCAAACGGCTTTTGACGCTCGGCGGCCTGTCGATGCTGACCGGCTGCTCGCTCACCGACGACGACTCGGTCAACAAGTTTCTCACCGCCGTCTCACGCCTGAATGACCGCGCGCAGGCCGCACTGTTCGATCCGAAGCAACTCGCGCCGACCTACACCGAAGCGCAGATCACGCGGCCGTTTCCGTTCAACGCGTTCTACGGCATCGACGACGTGCCCGAGGTGAACGGCGCCGACTACCGGCTGAAGATCAGCGGACTCGTGACCGGTCAGCGTGTCTGGTCCTTGCCCGAGCTGTACGCGCTGCCGCACGCCGAGCAGATCACGCGGCATATTTGCGTGGAAGGGTGGAGCGCGATCGGCCGCTGGGGCGGCACGCCGTTCAGCGACTTTCTGCGGCGCATCGGCGCGGACACCAGCGCGAAGTACGTCGGCTTCAAATGCGCCGACGACTACTACGAAAGCATCGACATGCCGACCGCCCTGCATCCGCAGACGCTGCTCACGTTTTCGTACGACGGTGAGCGTCTGCCCGCGAAATACGGCTTCCCGATGAAGCTGCGCATGCCGACCAAGCTCGGCTACAAGAATCCGAAGCACATCGTCGAGATGTTCGTCACTAATACGTACCCTGGCGGCTATTGGGTCGACCAGGGCTACAACTGGTTCGGAGGCTCCTGACGCGCGCGGGTCGGCGCCGCTGAAACGGCTGCGCGACCCCAGGCGGCAGAAGCTTCGGAAATACGCCGGCTAGTGCTCTGGCCGGTTCTGATTCATCCATAACACTCGGAGTCATCTCATGAAAAAGTTTGCAATCGCAGCACTCGCCGTCGCTCTCCTGACCAGTGGCGGCGCCGCATTCGCCCAGGCAAGCGGCGCCATGTCCAACGATGCGATGTCGAAGGACACCATGTCGAAAGATTCCATGTCCAAAGACAGCATGTCGAAGGACGGCATGAAGAAGAACACGATGAAGCACGACAAGATGAAAAAGGGCGACGCGATGGGCATGAAGCACGAAGCGTCGGGCGCGATGGCCAACTGAGCCGTCCTGATAATGCGAGCTGCATAGCTCGGACGCGCCGTTGGCCTGCGCGACAGAAAAGCCGGGGCACGTCCCCGGCTTTTTGTTGCAAGTACGCCAAAAAGTTACGATTCTTTCAAGCGACGCCGTGGGCGCTTACTGCATAATGCGATGCGCGCCGACCATTCGGCGCGTGTTCGCCGTGGCCCGATTTCTACCGATCGCCGCGGCGTTGTGGCCCCATTGGCCATCTATCGTCCTTCCGTTCCACCGACATGTCCGCCAGCCTCGCCCGTCAGACCGCATCGCCGATGCGGTGTCCGCCATCCCGCAGCAGGGTCTTCAGCGGGGGCGCAGCACCTCGAGCGGCATGGGCGGGTTGAACGCATGTCGCTGCAACTCCCCAATCTTTTTTCGCGTGGTTTCCCGATCCGCTTGCCGCAGTCGCGCAACGGGCAGATCGCGCTCGCGCTCGCCGTCGTCTATCTCGTGTGGGGTTCGACGTATCTCGCCGTGCACGTCGCGCTGGGTTCGTTTCCGCCGCTGCTGCTCTCGGGGCTGCGCAATCTGTTCGCCGGCATAGGGCTGTTCGTGTTCGCGGCGCGCCGCAAGCCGGTCTGGCCGAGCGCCGCCGAAATCCGCAATGCCGGCCTCGTCGGCACCATGCTGGTCGGTTTGTCGAGCGGCATGCTCGCCTATGGGATGCGCACCGTCGGCACCGGCACCGCGGCGGTCATGGTCGCGACCGTGCCGTTATTCGCGACGGTGATTGCGGCGGTGGCGGGGCGCAAGTTCGGCCGCGGCGAGTGGTTCGCGGTCGGCCTCGGTTTGGTCGGCATTGCGATTCTCAGCCACGGCGACAGCGCGCCCGGCTCGGCGGGCGGCAGTCTGGCGATTCTGTGCGGCGCGCTTTTCTGGGCGGGCGGCGCGCATCTGGCCGGGCGTCTGAAGCTGCCCTCGGACCTGTTTCTCTCGACGTCACTGCAAATCGGGCTGGGCGGCGCGATGTCGACACTGGTTGCGTGGGTCTCGGGCGAGCGGATGCTCGAGGTGCATTTCCTGCCGGTGCTGGCGTTCATCTACCTGATGCTGATCGGGACGATGGCCGCCTACGTCGCGTACGGTTTTCTGATCCGGCACACCAGCCCGATCATCGCCAGCAGCTGCATGTACGTGAATCCGGTGGTGGCCGTGGCGCTCGGCGCGCTGTTGCTCGGCGAGCCGGTGACTCACTCCACGGTGATCGCGACCATTGTGATTCTGACGAGCGTGGGGCTGTCTTTCTGGCTCGATTACCGGAAGAAGGGACTCGCCTGAGTTTCGCTTGAAGCGGGCGACGGCCAGTTACAGCGCCGCCGCCACTTCCGCGCCTTCGCGAATCGCGCGCTTTGCGTCCAGTTCGGTCGCGACCTTCGCACCGCCGATCACGTGATAGCGCGGACCGTTACCCTGATCCGTTTTTCTCACCTTCGCGTCCGCTGCCGTCTGCGGATGCAGATCGCGCAGTGATTCCTGGCCCGCGCACACGACGATCGTGTCCACTTCCAGCCATTCCTCGACGCCTTCACGCGCGATTTTCAAGCCGCGCGCGCTGATCTCCCGATACGACACGCCGTCGAGCATCTTCACACCGTTTCTCGCCAACGTCGCGCGATGCACCCAGCCGGAAGTCTTGCCGAGTCCCATACCAAGCTTGCCGGCCTTGCGCTGCAACAGCCAGATCTGCCGCGGCGGCTGCGCCGGCGCGGGCGGCTTGAGGCCACCGCGTTCCCGCACGGCCAGATCGACACCCCATTCGTCGAGCCACGCGTCGCGGGGCATCGGCAGCGGCTCGCCCGCGCGATGCAGCAGAAACTCGCTGACGTCGAAGCCGATGCCGCCCGCGCCGATTACGGCGACGCGCTGGCCGACCGGCGCGCCGCGCAGCACGTCGACATAAGACAGCACGTTCGGCCCGTCGATGCCGGCAATCGACGGCCGCCGCGGCACGATGCCGGTGGCGATGATCACGTCGTCGTAAGCGCCGGCGGCGAGCAGCGCGGGATCGACGCGCGTGTCGAGGCGCACGTCGACGCGGTGTCGCTGCAACTGGCTCTGAAAATAGCGGATCGTCTCGCTGAACTCTTCCTTGCCCGGCACGCGCATCGCCAGATTGAACTGGCCGCCGATCGTTGCGCTCGCATCGAACAGTGTCACGCGATGCCCACGCGCGGCCGCCACCGTCGCCGCAGACAATCCCGCCGGACCCGCGCCGACGACCGCGATCGAACGCGCGGCCCGCGTTCCGGCGACCGGCCGGTAGATCAGTTCGGTTTCGCGCCCCGCGCGCGGATTGACGAGGCACGTCGCGCGCTGGTTCTTGAACGTGTGATCGAGACAGGCCTGATTACAGGCGATACAGGTGTTGATTTCATGCGTGCGTCCTTCGGCCGTCTTCACGACGAACTCGGGATCGGCCAAGAGCGGCCGCGCCATCGATACCAGATCGCCAGCGCCCTGTGCGAGCAGTGCTTCGGCGACGTCGGGCGTATTGATGCGGTTCGACACGATCACCGGCACCTTGACCGCGGCCTTCAATCGCGCGCTCAGCGTGGCGAAGGCGGCGCGCGGCACCGAGGTCACGATGGTCGGTACCCGCGCTTCGTGCCAGCCGATGCCGGTGTTGAACATCGTCACGCCGGCGGCTTCCAGCGCCTGGGCGACCTGTACGGTTTCGTCCCACGTATTGCCGCCTTCCACCAGATCAATCAGCGAGATCCGGTACACGACGATAAAGCGTTCGCCGCACACCGCGCGCACCCGCTCGACGATCTCGCGCGCGAGCCGCATCCGGTTTTCGATGCTGCCGCCGTAGGCGTCGGTGCGCCGATTGGTGCGCGGGCAGAGGAACTGGTTGAGCAGATAGCCTTCGCTGCCCATGATCTCGATGCCGTCATAGCCCGCGCGTTGAGCGAGGCGCGCGCAGCGCGCGTAGTCGCGCACGGTCTTCGCAATGCCGGCGATGCTCAGCGCGCGCGGCTTGAACTTCGAGATCGGCGATTTGATCGCGGACGCGGATACGACGAACGGTTGATAGCCATAGCGGCCCGCATGCAGGATCTGTAGCGCGATCTTGCCGCCTTCGGCATGCACGGCCTCGGTCAACTTCCGGTGATTGCGCAGATCAAGCACGGAATTCAGCGTGCCGCCGAACGGCAACAGCCAACCCTCGCGATTCGGCGAGATGCCGCCGGTGACGATCAGGCCGACGCCGCCCTTCGCGCGCTCGCGGAAATACGCGGCCAGCTTCGGGTAATTCCAGAAGCGGTCCTCCATGCCGGTGTGCATCGAACCCATCACCACGCGGTTGCGCAAGCGAGTGAAGCCGAGGTCGAGTTCGGCGAGTAAGTGTTGGTAAGACATGCGGAGGACCATGTAAGTATTGGGCGCGCACGAACAATACACCGCCCGGCGTGCCATCCCTCCGAGGAAAAATTCTAATCCTCGCAACTCGTTGCTCCGTAAGACATTCTTCAGCCGCCACCAGCCATATCGAAGCCCGCGGCACACGCATTGCTCGAAGCGAACGTCCATCGACACGGACCGCGCCGTTCGGAAAAGTGGCGCGATGTGCAGCAGGGATAGGAGGGGGTGCTCATTTCGCAGAGCTGGCCTGAACCGTTCGTATGACCAACGAACAAGGTGCCGGACGGCGTGTTGTGCGAAGCGGGACGTCCACAAAATCAATGGGCCGCGAGCCCGACAAATCAATAAAGGTGAACATAATGAAACTGATCCGAACCATGGTGGCGATGGCTGCCGTTGCATCCGTTCTGAGCGCATGCGGTGGCGGTTCTGACGACGTAGGCAAGGAGCTCGGGCTGACCAATCCGGAGATCCATTTCATCCATGCGATTCCCAGCGGCCCGGCAGTCGACTTTCTCGTGAACGGCACTGCGCCCTCGGGACAGACGAACATCAGCTATAAAGGTGTGACGAACCTCACGAATATCAACACGGGCGCGACCACGGTCGCTTACTCGGCGACCGGCACGACGACGGCGCTCGCGAGCGGCAGCTTTCCCGATGTCGCGAAGGGCCACGAATATACCGTGCTCGCATTGCCGGGTTTGGCTGCGCCGGACATCGGCCTGATCGACGATCCGTTCGACAAGGGTCTGCTCTCGAATAGCGCGCGTCTGCGCGGCTTCAACGCGTCGGCGAACGCGACCAACCTCGACCTGTATCTGGTCCAGTCCACTTCCACCGACATCGCCAACGTCTCGCCGACGATGGCCGGTGTGGCCTTCAAGAACGCGGTGCCGGCGAGCGGCCAGGATTCGATCTACGTGTCCGGCGGCACCTACGTGCTGATCGCGACCGCGGCGGGCAGCAAGACGCCGATCTTCCAGTCGCCGGCCTTCACGTTGTCGAACAATGCCGACTGGCTGGTGACGTCGGTGCCGATCGCCGGTGCGCTGAGCCAGCTCGTGCCGGGTCAGATCCATCTGCTGGTCGCGCAGAACGGCAACACGCAAACGCCGAGCGTCGAATTGACGAATACGCTGAACGGGCAATAAGGGCTGACGGAAGCGCGAACAGCCGCGCTAACAAAAGCGCACTCAATAGGCGGCAAGTCCTGGGGAGGACGGGGCGGCGATCCACGCGAGTGGGTCGCCGTTTTGTTTGCGGCTTTGGCAAACAGATGCGGCTTTGGCAATCAACCGTAGCTCAGACAAAGACCCGCGGCTTCAGCAAACTCCCGCGAGGAAACCAAGAAGAAACGCCAAAGCGAGCGCACAAAAAACCCGCCACGGTTTCCCGCGACGGGCTCTCACAATCCTGCAATCCAGGCGCAGCAAAGCGTCCGGCGTCTGCTTGGTTTTTTACGCTGCTTACTTGGCCTTTTCAGCCGAGTTCGTGATGGCGTCGCCACCCTTCGAAATATCCTGCCCAGCCCCCGCCATCGTGTTGCAACCGGCGAGCGCAGCTGTCCCTGCAATGAGAAGCAAAGCGATCAGTCGATTCATGAAAGTTCTCCTTGTCGAGAATGCATTGGTTGACGTGCCCATGTTGTACGGCACGCGCCAGCTGAGCTAGCTGTCGTCCGACCGGGGCTTACGCCAGTCGATCCGGTCTGATTGCATGGTAAAAAAAGGGCGGGGGCGGCGCTGTCGGCTGGGCTGCGATTTTCTTGTAGGCGTGCTCCGGTGTTTGCGTCGGTGCACTCCTACAAGCCTGCCGGCAGCGTGCCGCAAGCCCGTCCTAGACGGAGGTGCGCGAAGGCGTCGCCGGCGGCAGATCGATCGAGGGCGTCGCGGTGCTGACGCTCGGCATCTCCACGTGGATGTCGGTGCCGTTCGGCACGCCGCGCCGGATATCGAAGCGCCCACCATGCGCGGCGACCCGCTGGCGCATGCCCAGCAGCCCGTGCGTGTGCGTGCGCTTCAGATCGGCCGGCATGATGCCGACGCCGTTATCGGCGATATGCAGCGCCACCTGGCCGTCGCCGACCTGCAAGGCGATCGATACCTTCGACGCTCGCGCGTACTTGGCGGCGTTCGTGAGCGACTCCTGCGCGACGCGGAACAGCGCGATCTCCGTTTGCTCGTCGAGCTTGATGTCGTCGGCGGGCAGATGCAGTTCGAGCGTCCAGTTGTTGCGCTGCGCGGCTTCGTCGGCGAGCGTGCGCAAGGCGGTGACGAGCCCGAAGTTGGCCAGCACCGTAGGCCGCATGTCTTCGATGATGCGGCGCTTGAGCGCAATGCCCTGGTCGAGATTGGCGAGTGCCCGCTTGAGTTTCTCGGAGATGTCCGGCTCGCTGTCCTTCAGCTTGCGGTTGGCCCACGCCACGTCCATTTTGCTCGCCGTCAGAATCGCGCCGAGTTCGTCGTGCAGCTCGCGCGCGAGCTGGGTTTTCTCGTTTTCGCTGACCGCCTGCAAGTGCCAGCCGAGCGCTTCGAGCTGCCGGGTGCGTTCGTTGACGAGCTGGTCGAGGCCTTCCTGTTGTGTGATCAATTGACGCTGCACGCGTGCCTGACGATCGATCTGAATGCCGAGATTGCGAAACAGCAGAATGAACAGCACGATGTTCAGCGCCGAGAGGCCCGCTGCGCACAGCGTGGAGATGCGCTGATCGCCGCGGCTCGCGGCCAGCGCGTGTTGCGCGCGGCGTTCCTCGTTGTCGCGCAGCAGCGAGAGCGTGCTGTCCACCAGCGACGCGTCGGCCGGACTGGCCTCGCTCGCGCTGCCACAGGCGGACAGATCGAGCGGATGCGGCGCCGCACGCTGCAGCGCGGACGCGCCCGCGCCGATACGCGCCTCGATCAGTCCAAGAATCTGCGTGAAGCTGGCGAGCTCGGCGCTGTCGGCTTTGCCGCCGCGGTAGAAGCGGTTCAACTGCTGTTCGCTCTGGCGGATGCGCACGGCGGTCGCACAGAACTCGTGCGCGGCGGCGTCCTGCTTCGTCAGAAGAAAATCGCTTTGCTGGGCGCTTAGGCGCGATAACTGGCTTGCGAGCGTGCTCAGTTGCACGGTGACGTCGCGCGCTTCGAGCGCGGTCTCGTACTCGGCGGCAATGCGCTGGCGCGCGGTCTCGAGAATCACGAGGCCGCCCACGGTAATCACGATCGCCACCGTCATGGCGATCGCCCAGCTGCGATTGCGCATCCAGTCGCTCAGCCGGGTGGCGGCCCCAGGATTGCCCGCGTCCGGCACGTTCTGCACATTTGGCACATTCGGCTCCTCTGATGGGGCATCAGTGTAACGTCCGCCGCGTTCGGCGACGGTGCCGCTCTCGCGCGGCCGTCGCGGCGCAGCACGCGGCGGTGGTGTGGTGGACACGCTCACCGTAACGCTGCCGTAATCCAATGTAAGCGGATTCTCACACGAAAACCGGCGTGCGTCGGAATGCGCCTCGCGTCGCTGATCGATAGGATGGACCTGATCGTTCAATCAATGTTTCGGGAGGAAGCCATCATGCTGAAATGGGCGTTGTTCTTCGCCGTCATCGCGGTGATCGCCGGTCTTCTCGGCTTTACCGGTGTAGCGGCGGGCGCGGCGGCGATCGCGAAGTTCCTGTTCATCGTGTTTGTGATTCTGTGCGTGGTGTTCCTCGTGCTGGGGTTCGTAGTGACGAAAAAGATCGTCGATTAGCGCTGCTCAAATGAGGAAGTCGCGAGCCGCGCCTTCGAAGCTTCGAGAACGGTTCGCCAGTCGACGTCGTACGCCAATGCCACGCAGATACAACAAGAAGGAGAGTCGCCATGCTTCACTATGCCATTGTCTTTTTCGTGATTGCGATCATCGCCGCCGTGTTCGGCTTTACCGGCATCGCGGCGGGTGCGGCCGAAATTGCAAAGATCCTGTTCTACATTTTCCTCGTCGTATTCGTGGTTACGCTGCTGCTCGGCGTATTCCGAACGTAGACGGGTGGTCATTCGCAGCAATGATCCCTTGTGCCGGCGCATCAGGCGCGATTCGTGCGTGATGCGCAGTTCCCCCAATACCGGATAAAGGAGAAATTCAATGTCGAAATCACCTGGCGCCCAGGGCGCGGCATCTCAATCTCGCGATCCGTTCGTGATGGACCTTAAAAAGATCCGCGAAGACGCACGCAAGCACATGTCCGACGGTCCGGTCACGCAAACCTATGGCGCGGATCGCGAGACGGTGCTGAAGCTGTGCAACGACGCTCTGGCCACCGAAATCGTCTGCGTGCTGCGCTACAAGCGGCACCACTTCATGGCGAAGGGCATCAATTCCGAGGCCGTGGCGGCGGAGTTCGCCCAACATGCCGCAGAGGAACAGCAACACGCCGACAGCATTGCCGAGCGGATCGTGCAACTCGGCGGCGAGCCGGATTTCGCGCCGGACGGTTTGAAGACGCGCTCGCATTCGGAATACAAGGAAGGCGACAATCTCACGGACATGATCAAGGAGAACCTGATCGCCGAGCGGATTGCGATCGACACGTACCGCGAGATCATTCGCTATCTCGGCGAGAAGGACGTGACCACGCGTCGTATGTTCGAAGATATTCTCGCCGTCGAAGAAGAGCATGCCGACGATATGGCGGATTTGCTGGCTGGCCGTGAGTAAGCGGCGGCGCAAAAAAACGTAGAAGCGAAGACCCTACAGAAGGACCGTAACAAAACGGCGAGCGGCGGCTCCATGCAACACGGCCCGCTTAGCCGGTTCAGGCAGCGCGGCGGACGGCGCAGCGGGCGCGGGTGGGTCTGGAAGTTTCCCGCGCCGGCACGCGCCGCCCGGTTTTCCAGATCCGGCAGACGTCATGCCGGAGATCATTACAATGTCTGCTTTGGAGCGATTCCATTGCGTGGACACCTAAACCGATGATTCGAGTGTTGATAGCTGACGACCATGCGATCGTCCGAGGTGGCTTCAAACAGTTCGTCGCTGACGAGCCGGATATGTGCGTCGCGGCCGAAGCGGCCACCGGCGACGAAACCATCAGCCTCGTGCGCGAACAGGCCTTCGACGTGGTGCTGCTCGACATCGCGATGCCGGACAAGAACGGCATCGACACCTTGCGCGTGATCAAGCAGGTGCGCCCTGAACAGGGTGTGCTGATTCTGTCGGGCTACCCGGAGAGTCAGTACGCGATCAATCTGCTGCGCGCGGGCGCGAATGGTTATCTGAACAAGGACTGCGAGCCCGAGGAGATCGTGCGGGCGATTCGCGCGGTGGCGCGCGGGCATCGCTATCTCTCCGAGGCGGTCGCCGACACGCTCGCCAACAATCTCGACAAGCCGGCCGCGGGGCGTCCGCACGAAGCGCTCTCCGAGCGCGAATTCCAGATTTTCTGCAAGCTCGCGGCGGGGCAGATTCCCACTGAGATCGCGGAGGAATTGCATTTGTCCGTGAAGACGGTGAGCACTTACCGGGCTCGCGTGCTGGAGAAAATGCGGTTGGCGAACAATGCCGATCTGACTTATTACGCGATCAAGAATGGCTTGATCGAATAATGGACGATCGAGATATTCCGATGAACAGCGAATCGAACCCTGTTGCCGAGCCAGCCCAACACACGCCGTTGCGTGTGTTGCTGATCGAGGATTCGCCGCTGATCCGCAGAAGTCTCGTGGAAACGATCGACGCCTCCGGCCTGCTGAAAGTCGCCGCATACGCGGATTCCGCGGATCAGGCTATCGCCCTGTTGAGCGACGAATCTTTCGACGCGGTGATCGTCGACTTGCAGTTGAAGCAGGGCTCGGGCGTGCCGGTCCTCGCTTATTTGCAGCGTGAAGGATTGATCGACAAGGTGTTCGCCGCGGTGCTGACCAATCACGCGTTGCCCGCGTATCGTGAGCGCTGTGAGCAATATGGCGTGCGCCACTTTTACGACAAGTCGTTCGAATTCGACCGCGTAATCGACGCGTTGCACGAATACGCGTCCGCGCGAAGCAGCAAATAAGCGCTTCGCGCAACTGCCGCGTTAGCTGTTCGCGCGCGCGGGAAGCGCCAGATGATTCCACGCCGAGAGCCCCGCGAATACGATCCCGGCCACACTCACACCGATCCATCCAAACGCCGGCCAGACCGCTGCGCCGACGGCGGAGCCGAGTGCTCCGCCAATGAAATACGCCACCATGTACACCGTGTTCACGCGGCTGCGCGCGTCCGGCTTGAGTGCGTAGATGCGCGACTGATTGGAAATCTGCGCGGCCTGCACGCCGATATCGAGAATGATCACGCCGACTACGAGGCCCGCAATGCTCGTCGCCGATGCGCCGAATACGACGAACGAAATCGCCACCAGCACGATCGAAAGAGTGATGATCGCGCGCGGTCCGCGTCGATCGGAAAACTTGCCGGCGAGCGGGGCGGCCATCGCGCCGGCCGCGCCGACGATGCCGAATAGGCCGGCCGCCTGCGGCCCGAGATGAAACGGCGCGCCCGCCAATAGCAAGGCCAGCACCGACCAGAAGATGCTGAACGCCGCGAACAGGCCCGCGCCGGTGAGCGAAGCTTCGCGCAGTTCGCGAAGCTCGACGATGAGATGCCACATCGAGACCAGCAGCTTGCCGTAGGGCAGCGTCGACGTCGGCTGGCTTTTCGGCAGACGCGCCATGATGACGGCCGCTAGCACCAGCAACGCGACCACGGACGCGCCGAAGACCGCGCGCCAGCCGAAATATTCGGCGATCACGCCCGAGGCCGTCCGCGCCAGCAAAATCCCCAGCAGCAAACCGCTCATCACCATGCCGACCGCGTGGCCACGTTCGGACGGCGGCGCGATTTCCGCCGCGAACGGCACTGCTTGCTGCGCGATGGTGGCGAGCACGCCGATCGCCAGACTCGCGACGATCAGCACGGTCAGCGTCGGCGCCGCGGCTGCCACGACCAGCGCGACGCAAATGGCGGCGATCTGCAACAGGATCAGACGGCGCCGGTCGAAACGGTCGCCGAGCGGCGCAAGCAGCAGCATGCCGGCGGCGTAGCCGAGCTGCGTGACGGCCGGCACCGCGCCGACCCACGACGCGCTGCGCGGGAATGATTGGCGGAAGTCGTCAAGCAGCGGCTGGTTGTAATAGATGTTCGCAACCGAGACACCGGCAATGGTGGCGAGCAGAAACAGCAGGCCGCGCAACGACCGGTCGGCGGAAGCGGGAGTGGACGCGTTGGAAGTGGACATGAGAGGGGACAGTCGACGGACCGGCCCATGCGCGGTCCTCAAGCGTGCCGATCATACCGGAGCACGGCGGATCGTGCTGACGGCGGCGGGCGGAGCGACAAGGCGGACACCGATCGCTTGAGAATGCCTTGCCGACAAAATGAGATGGTCGTTCGGCTTTCGTTCGTAGAATCGGCGCGCCTTTAACCGACCGACGACTACTAGAACGACTCCATGACCTCGATCACGAAACACGAACCTCGACGCATCGGCGGCTCGCTGCTCGTCGCCCTGATT
This sequence comes from Paraburkholderia sp. RL18-101-BIB-B, assembly GCF_046026985.1. NCBI lineage: Bacteria > Pseudomonadati > Pseudomonadota > Betaproteobacteria > Burkholderiales > Burkholderiaceae > Paraburkholderia > Paraburkholderia sp. RL18-101-BIB-B. The sequence continues at coordinate 234,278 of NZ_JARESV010000007.1, read as the reverse complement.
TGCCTCGCGGCGTGGGCGCTCCATACGGCAATCGCGATGCGCGATCCGCTCAAACTCATGCTCGAATGGGAAGTGCTGGCCGTGTTCGCGCGGCCCGAAACGCACGGCTGGTATCGCACCGTGATCGCGATGGTGGGCTGCGACGTGCTCACGGGCGTGTTCGTCGTCGCGGGCATCGGCTGGCTGGCGCTGCTTGCGTGGCGCAAGTCGGCGCGTTTTACCGTGCATGTCCAGGCGTGGCTGCTGGCGATTGTCGTGTTGCGCACCGGTGCATATCTGCTCGGCGATTACATGACGCACGCAGCCGGCGTCGACATCACCATTCCATACGACGGCTTCATTCAGGCTCTCGTGGCGGCCGCGCTCGGGATTCCGTATTTCAGGTCGTCCCGGCGCGTGCATGAGACGTTTATCGGCGCGTGAGCCGTGCGCGTCAATCGATCAGATCGCCCTCGGGCTCGTAGAACGGATACGGGCCATCGGTTTTTTCCACATACGCGTGGTGCGTGACGATGCCGGTCGCCGTGTCGTAGCGATGCAGCGCGTACGCGGGCGGTTCCATCATGAACGCCGACGGCGCATCCTCGCGCAGATCGAGCGCGACCTGATGCGCGGGCGCCGGCACCGCGGACGCGATCGTGCCGCCGAAACGCACGAACATCGGCCGGTGCACATGCCCGCAGATCACCCGCTCCACGTTCGGATAACGCGCGATCAACGCCGCGAGTCTGTCGGCGGCGGTGGGATCGAGCCGCAAATCGTCCATGTGCCCGATGCCGCACGCAAACGGCGGATGATGCAACGCGACCACCGTTGGTTTGCCTTGGGCCGCGTCGAGTTGCGAGGCGAGCCACGCGAGCCGCGCGTCGCACAGCGTGCCGGCGCTTTGGCCCGGCACCATCGAATCGAGCGCAATGATTCGCAGCGGGCCGACATCGACCGCGTATTGCACGAACTCGCCGCCGCTCGCCAATTCCTTGCGATCGGGAAACGCGGCGCGCAGCGCAGCGCGTTCGTCGTGATTGCCGACCAGCATGAAATAGGGGATCTCCAGCGGCGCGAGCAGTGTTTTGAGGTGCTCGTACTGTTCCGGATCACCTTGATCGACGAGGTCGCCGGTCATGATCACCGCGTCGGGACGCGGTTCGAGCGCATTGAGGGCGGCGACGCAGCGCGCGAGATAGGCGCCGGTGTCGACGCGGCGGTAAGCGAGCGCACCGGGCCGTTTGATATGCAGGTCGCTAATTTGAGCCAGCAGCATGGGGATGTCCTTGTTATAGCGCGCCATTGAAACAGCGCGGCGTCATTACGATAGCGCAATCAGCGCGTCCTGCGCGATGGAAATGCCGACCGGCGTGCCGCGCGCCAATTCCACGCGACCGGCCACGTCGATCAGCAACGCATCCGGCGCGGCGCCGCCGACCGTCAGACGCGTGCGTTCGCCGAGAAACGCGGTGCTTTCGATGTGGCCGCGCAATTGCGCATGAGCCGGATCGGCAAGATAAGCGTCTTCCGGGCGGAAGAAAATCTCGTGCGCCGAGTTCGCGTGCGTCGAGCCCGCGGGCAGCGGCACGGCGCCGCCGGTGGTCGTCAGCATGCCGTCGCGCCGCTCGCCCGCAAGCCGGTTGATCGTGCCGACAAACTGCGCGACCGTCCGGTTGGCGGGGCGGTAGTAGATCTCACGCGGCGAGCCGATCTGCTCGATGCGCCCCGCGCTCATCACGACGATGCGGTCGCCCAGTTCCATCGCTTCGGCCTGATCGTGCGTGACGTAGACGGTCGTGATGCCCAACTCGCGCAGCAGCGTGTTCATCTCGCTGCGCAAGGCGTCGCGCAAACGGGCGTCGAGCGCCGTCAAAGGTTCGTCGAGCAGCAGCACGCGCGGCTGCACGGCGAGCGCGCGAGCGAGCGCCACACGCTGACGCTGGCCGCCGGAAAGCTGATCGATCGGTTTGTCGGCGTGAGCGGTGAGACGCATCATGCCGAGCAATTCGTCGACGCGTTGCCGCGCCGTCTCAGTGGGCACGCGTTTGATCTTCAAACCGTAGCCGATGTTGCCGCGTACCGTCAGATTCGGAAACAGCGCGTAGCTCTGGAACACCATGCCGACCTGGCGCTTTTCGATCGGCAGGGCAGTGACATCGTCGTCGCCGAACGCGATGCGGCCGCCGGCATCCGGTGTTTCCAGACCCGCTATCATGCGCAGCGTCGTGGTCTTGCCGCAGCCGGACGGGCCGAGCAGCACCAGCGTTTCGCCGGCGTCGATATGCAGGTCGAGCGGTTCGAGCACGCGCGTGCCGCGAAACGTTTTGGCGCACTGCGTCAGCGTGATGGGAACGGAAGCGAGTTTCATGGCGTGATGGACTTCGAAGGAGATGCAGCGGCGCGTTTTTTCGCCGCACTGCGCTGGCCGGTCGCATCGACGCCGAGCCATTGCATGGCGACGAGCAGAGGCATCGTCATGATGAAAAACAGAATCGTATAGGCGCTGCCGATCTCGATGCGCAACGACGCGTAGGTGTCGGCGAGACCGACCGGCAGCGTCTTGGTATCGGGCGTGTGCAGCATCCACGTGAGGTTGAACTCGCCGATCGAAAGCGTCAGCACCGCCAGCGCGCCGGCCACGATGCCGGGCCGCGCGTTCGGCAGCACGATCGTCACGAAGCGCTGCAGGAAGCTCGCACCGAGACTCGCCGCGCCTTCCTCGAGCGTGCGCAGATCGCTGCTCGCGCACACCGCGGCGACTGCCCGCACCATGAACGGCAGTGTAAACACCACATGCCCGACGACGATGAACGCCACGCTCATGCGGAACATCGTGAAGCCGCCGTAGACCACCAGCAGTGCGAGCGCGGACGCGAGCCCGGGCAGCGCGATCGGCAGCACCAGAAACTCTTCGATGATGCGCGAGAGCCGCGTCTTGCTGCGCGCGAGCACGTAGCCCGCGGGCACGCCGGTCAGCAGCGTGATGAGCAGGGTCGCCGCGGCCACTTCGAGCGAGAGAAACACCGAGCCGTGATACTGCGTCCACACTTCGCCGAGCCAGCGCAGCGTGAGTCCGCTGGAGACGCCCTTGAAGTAGTTGACCGTCAGGCCCGCCATGATCGACATGACGACCGGCACGATCAGGAACGCGCACAGCAGCAGCGTGACGGCCCATTGACCGGCTGCGAGCCACGTCCTCGTATCCCACATCCGCAAGCGTGAGCGCGGCTTGGTGGACGGTTGCAGAGAGGCGGTGACGGAATTCATCGGAGCGTTATCCGGTTGCGAAACCTCAGGTTTTGAAACGCCGCTCATGCGCTTGCCGCCACGGCCGAACCGCTCACGCTGCGCGCCAACGCCAGCACGGCCCACGTCACGATGCCGAGCACGATCGAAAGACCCGCGGCCGTCACCATGTTCGCGTTGAGGGTGAACTCGGTGTAGATGGTCATTGGCAGCACGTCGATGTCGGTGGCGAGCGTGAAGGCGGTGCCGAACGCGCCCATCGCGGTGGCGAAGCACACCGCGCCCGCCGCGATCAGCCCGGGCGACAACGCGGGCAACACGATGTCGCGCGTGATGCGCCACGGCGACGCGCCGAGCGAACGCGCGGCTTCTTCGAGCGACGCGTCGAGTTTGGTCGCCGAGGCCATCACGGTGACGATCACGCGCGGAATGGAGAAGTACAGGTAGCCGAGAAAGAGGCCGCTCATCGAATACGCGAACACCCAGCGGTCGCCCGTGAGTTTGAGCGAAAGCGCGCCGATCAGCCCCTGGCGTCCCGCCAGCATGATGACCATGAAGCCGACTACCACGCCGGGAAACGCCAGCGGAAAAGTAAGCAAGGCAAGCAGCGTGCGTTTCAAAGGAAACTCGCGACGCGCCAGCAGCAGACCCGCGATCACAGAGAGCACCAGCGTCGCCGCCGTGACCGCCGCGGACAACAGCACGGTCGCGCCGAGGCTCGACATGTAGCGCGGATTCATCAGCATCGCGCGATAGGTGGCGAACGCGTGGCCGTCGCCGCTCAACTGCGCGAGCGCGCCCATGGGCAACAGCCAGAAGGCGATGAACACCGCCAGCGCCGGCGCGATCAACGCGATGCGCCAGCGCAGCGGGAACGTGACGTCGTTCAATGCATCACCTGCAGATAACGCTCGCCGAAGCTCGACTGCTTCTCGGCCATCTTGCCGAAGTCCACCGGTTTGGCGCGCGCATAGTCGCTGGCCGGCAGGAATTTCGCGGCGGTTTCCGGGCTCATCGCGTTCGCGCGCACCGGACGCAGATAGGCTTCGGCCCACAGCTTCTGGCCTTCGTCGGAGAGCACGAAGTCGAGCACCTTCTTGCCGTTCGCTTCGTGCGGCGCACCCTTCACGAGACTCATCACGTACGGCACGGAGATCGTGCCTTCCTTCGGAATCACGAATTCGACATTCGCGTGATCCTTGTACTTCGCGCGATAGGCGTCGAAATCGTAGTCGAGCAGGATCGGAATTTCACCGGACATGACGCGCGCATAGGCGGTCTGCTTCGGCACGATCGGCGCGTTGGCCTTCAGCTTGCGAAACCAGTCGAGGCCCGGCTCGAAGTTATCGAGCGTGCCGCCGAGCGCCTGATTCACCGCGACCGCACCCGCATAGCCGACGAACGCGCTCGACGGATCGAGGTAGCCGATCATGCCTTTGTACTCAGGCTTGAGCAGGTCGGCCCAGGAGCGCGGCACGGGCTTGCCTTCGAGCGCGTCCTTGTTGACGAAAAAGCCCAGCGTGCCCGAGTGGATCGAGAACCAGTAGCCTTGCGGGTCTTTCATGTTGGCGGGAATGTCGTCCCAATGCGCGGGCTTGTACGGCTGGATCACGCCCTTGTCCTTCGCCTGGAAGGCCGACGAGACGCCGAGATACACGACGTCGGCAACCGGGCTCTTCTGCTCGGCCATCAGTTGCGCGATCGACTGGCCGGAGTTCTTGTTGTCGAACGGCACGCGAATGCCGGTCTTTTGCTGGATCGCCTTGATCTGGCTCGCCCAGTCGGCCCATTCAGGCGGGCAGTTGTAGCAGATCGCGGTTTCGTCGGCGCGGGCGGCTTGCGGTGCGATTGCGGCGAACGCGGCGGCGACCATCATGCCAGCCGACAGCGCGGCAGCCGTGGAGCGCGCGAGGCGGCGCCAGAGCGGTTTGATTGGCGAAGCGAATGGTTTGGAATAGCGGATCACTGCGGGTCTCCAGGAGAAGAAGCGAGCGGGTGGTTCGGGTTTTGGGGTGGGTGACTCAAAGTCGTCTTGCGGGGCAGCGTGTTAATCGTTTTCATGTCGGCACGCGTTGGTGCATAGCACGCGCGTTAGCCAATGGCGCTTGTGTGGCGCTTCAGGCGAACGGCCGCTCGGCGGATGTTGATGCACGCACAGGCATTGCGTCGTTGCGGTTCGAAATCGCCGCGATGGTGGCGCCCTGGCGCAAGCTGTGCGGCAAAGTCAGCGTGAGCGACGTTTCATTCAAGGCTTCGTAAGTGCCGGTGACGCGCGCCAGCAAACGCTGCCAGGCCGCGCAGCCGATTTCGCGATTCGGCGCGCAGATGCTGGCGAGCGCTGGCGACAGCAGTTCGCCCATGGCGAGGCCATCGAAGCCGAGAATCGACATGTCGTGGGGAATCTGCAGACGTGCGCGGCGCCGGCCGCGCATGACCACCATCGCCAGCAGGTCGTTGCTGCAGAAGAGGGCGCTGGGGCGGTTTGGGCCGCTCGTCAGATGGGCGAGCACCGAGGGCGACAGTTCCTCGGCGTTGAAATCGACCTCGAGCGCGGGCGCCGGCGTGAGGCCGGCTTGCTGCATCGCCTGTGAATAGCCGAGATGCCGCTGACGGGCGCGGTCGGACGCGGCCAGCGTGCCGGCCAGCATGAGGATGCGGCGATGGCCGTGGGCGATCAGCATGCGCACGCCGTCGTAGGCGGCCAAACGATTGTCCACCGAGACCGACGGACGACGCACCGTGTCGTTATGCATCAGCACATAGAGCAGTCCCGCGCGGTCGAGTTCGTCGAGCAGCGGGTGCGTGTCGGCATCGGCGACCGTCAGGATCAGGCCTTCCACGCGGTGTTCGCGCAGCGTTTCGATGGCGTGGCGTTCGCGGTCGGCGTCGTACTGCGTGGTCATCAGCATGAGCCGGTAGCCTTGCGCCGAGGCGAGTTCGTCGATGCCCTGCAGGCACTCGGCGAACACCGGATTGGCGAGCGTCGGCAGGATCACGCCGATCAGGCGCGTGCGTTCGCCGCGCAATTGCCGCCCGAGCGGGCTGGGACGGAAGTTCAGGGCGTCGATGGACTGACGCACCTTGTCGAGCGTGACCGGGTTGACGGTGTGCGGCGCGTTGATCGCGCGCGACACCGTAGCGATGGAGAAGCCGGCGTGGGCAGCGACATCTTTGATCGTAGGGATCATGGGTTTGCGCTCGGGTTGTAAACGTTTTCGTGAGCGGATTATCGGGAAGGTTTGTGACTTACGGATGACGCCAGTATTTGCCGGTGCGGCGTGTGGAATGGGAGTGTGCGGGGCGGCGCCTGGGCGGTTTGGTACGCCCGGCGGGCAATGGTAGAATTCGCGTCCACACGCGGTTCGACCCCTGCCGGGGTGATGAAATTGGTAAACATAGCGGACTTAAAATCCGCCGCCTAACGGCTTGCCGGTTCAAGTCCGGTCCCCGGCACCAGCAGTCCCCGCAAGGGTTTCGGCCTGTTTGTGGCTTGGCCACAAATCCTTAGGGTGTGAGTTTTTTTGCCTTAGGCCGGATTCCAGGGCATTACCTGTATCCATTCGCTGTGCTGTACCACCGTCTGGCGGAAAAGACCACGTCGCGCGATCAGCACGCCGGAGACGGGCTAGGTTCTAGTTTCCTGCCATTGCTGCGGACTCCATTCGGTCAGCGGCTGATCGGCACGCACGTAGAGCGGGTGGCGCGGCGAGCCGTTCTTCGTCGTGCCAAGACACCACAGGCGCGCGCCGGCATCACGCATGATGCTGACGACACAAGCGGCCCGCTCGGGCCTGGCATTCGAGCCCCATGCGCAAACCACGTCGCCGTACTCGCGGGCAAAGGTCCACAGGCAGTCGTCGTTGTCGGGGCCGACCGGATCAGGATGGGACCAAAGGGCGGCCGGATCTGTCGAGCGCAACGCGTACAGGTTGGCGACTGCCAGGCCATTGCAATCCCAGAGCTTTGCGAAGCCGCGGCATCGGCGAATGGTCGGATCGTCGAGCTGCGCGTCAGCGGTGCTCGGATTGAGCATCACGAATAGCGCGGTCGATTTCTCGGGCGACAACGATTCGGCAGCACGCATCAGCCAATAGCGATAGGTGCCGCACGAGCTGATAAAGGCGTTCACGATTTCACCTCCTGATCCACCGCAAAAGATGCGGCGCATAATGACGAAATCCATTTGTCAGGGTGATGGAGGTAAATGTGACTACTTTTGCTATCGATGCCATTCGCATCAACCCGGCCAGCGACAGGATCACCCACGTGCGCTGGGCTCCCGTCGACCCGTCGACGCGTGACTGGTTATCCCCCACGTCGATTGTCGAGGTGGCCGAAGTCGTCGCCGCGATCCGCCGGGGCGACGCTGTTTGGTCCCTTTTTACGCTCGGCGGCACTCGGTTTCTGGGGCCAAAAATTGTGCCTGTCTCCCACACCGACGGCCGCGATGGGATTGACACTGACGTCCCCGGCGATCATGTCGAAAAATGCATCGACGACCTGCCGCACGTTTGACCGCCTAGCTTAGGCCATCGACGATCAGCGTGCGCATTGCAGGAGCGCTTTTCTGCAATGGCCCGTTTCCGGGAGGCTCTGATGCGAGCCTCACTGTTCGATTTCGGTGACATTGATGCGATCACCTATATCGTGCAGGTGTCGTAGCTGGCTGAACGCATGCATACGCGCATTGACCTCGGGCATCCGTAGCCTTGGGGCGAGGACAGCAATGCCGTGATCCAAAGGGCGCTCGTGAGGGGCCCATTCGGATACGGCGCAAGCATTCGACAACGTGCGATGCTGACGACGTCTACCAACCTGTGTTTCCCACCAAAACAACCCAACTCCATCGGAGAAAAATGATGGGCAGTGAAAAATCGAAGCGCGCACGCCGCGCCGCCGAAAGCCTCTTCGGGGATTTGCCGACCAGCAGCAACACCACGGCCAGTCGGCCCTCGAATCCCTTCGGCAACGACCCCTTCGACAATCCCGCCAGCGTGACGCCGGCAGGGAACGAACTCGTCGTGCTGCCGGCCCAGTTCGAACTGCCGCCCGGCTATGAAGACGCGGCGGCCATGCGCGATGCGCTCGCCCGCATCTGGCGCATGGACTGGATCAAGGTCGGGAAAGACGAATGCGTGGTCAGACTGCCAGTGGGTTGGCGCGCGGACAAGTCGGTGGACGGTGTTCTGCGAATCGAATCGGCGAGCGTCGTTCGTGCGCAGGGCCGCATCGTGGAGGGCGCCGCATTGCAGATCCTTCCGCGCTACTACCTGAAGGCGGAATTCCACGAGGCGAACGACCACTGCCGGATCGTCGTGCGGGATCGCGGCCGTAACAACAGCGTCCTGAAGGATTCGTTCTGGGATACGCGCAGTGGCCCGAACCATCCTCAGTGGAAGATCCTGTCCGACTGGCTGGACAAGGAATACCCGGATCATCGCGATCCGCTTCGGTATTGGGAAGATTGCGAAGACAATCGCCGCGGTGTTTGAGTAGGTGCCGACCAGAACCATGTCCCACCTGAAATACCTGAGCGGCTACCCTCCCGCGCTGCAAGAGAAAGTCAAGAAGCTGATCGCCGAAGATCAACTCGGCTCCTATCTCACGGCGCGCTATCCCAACACGCACGACGTGCAAACAGACAGAGCGCTGTACGCCTACTGCGCCGACCTGAAACGCGAGCACCTGCGCAGCGCGGACCAGATCGACAAGGTCACCTACGACAGCAAACTCGACGTCGTACGCCACGCACTAGGTCTGCATACGAGCATTTCCCGCGTGCAAGGCGGCAAGCTGAAGGCGAAGAAGGAAATCCGCATCGCCTCGCTGTTCAAATCGGCGGCGCCGGAATTTCTGAAAATGATCGTGGTGCACGAACTCGCTCATCTGAAGGAAAGCGACCACAACAAGGCCTTTTACCGACTCTGCGAGTTCATGCAACCGGGTTACCACCAGATCGAATTCGACTTGCGTCTTTACCTGACGCATCGCGCATTGGCGAAAAGCCAGACCTGATCGTCAAGCGTCACGCGGCAACCGCTTCAATCTCGGAAGCCTTCAACAAAACCGGAATCGACTTAGACGTCGGCGTTCCCGCGCCATCGGCGACCGACGACAGCGGCACGAGCGGATTCGTCTCCGGATAATAAGCGCCGAGACAACCGCGCGGAATGTCGTACTCCACGAGCAGAAAACCTTCGGCGTGACGCTCGATGCCGTCGGCCCACACGCTCGTGATATCCACGCGCTGTCCCGCCACGAAGCCGAGCATCGCGAGGTCGTCCTTGTTGGCGAACAAAACGCGACGCTGCCCATACACACCGCGATAGCGGTCGTCCAGACCGTAGATCGTCGTGTTGTACTGATCGTGCGAGCGCGTCGTCATCAACGTCATCAGCCGCTCGCCGTGTTCTTTGCGCGCTTGATGAATCGGCGTAGCCATATCGATCGCGTGCACCAGGAACTGCGCCTTGCCGCTCGGCGTCTTCCAGATCCGCTCGCGCGACGCCACGCCGAGGTGGAAGCCGCCAGGATTCTTCAACCGCTCGTTGTAGTCCGTGAAGCCCTCGATCACCTGCGCGATGCCGTCGCGGATCAGCGAGTAGTCCGCGGCCTGCGCAAGCCAATCCACTTTCTCGCTGCCGAGCGTCGCATGCGCCATGCGCGCCACGATCGCGATTTCCGACAGCAGATTCTCCGACGCCGGTTTGTTCATGCCGTACGAGATATGCACCATGCTCATCGAATCCTCGACGCTCACACCTTGCGCCACGCCGTTCTGCAGGTCGATTTCGGTGCGGCCGAGCGTCGGCAGAATCAGCGCGTCGCGTCCATGCACGAGGTGGCTGCGATTCAGCTTGGTCGTGATGTGCACGGTGAGGTCGCACGAACGCATCGCTTCCCATGTGCGCGGCGTATCGGGCGTCGCGATCGAGAAATTGCCGCCCAGGCCGATGAACACTTTCACCTTGCCGTCGAGCATCGCCTGAATCGTATTGACGACGTCGAGTCCGTGTTCGCGCGGCGGCTCGAAATCGTAGACTTCGCCGAGCCGGTCGAGAAACGCCTGGGTCGGCCTTTCTTCAATGCCGACCGTGCGGTCGCCTTGCACGTTCGAGTGCCCGCGCACCGGGCACAGGCCCGCGCCGCGTCGGCCGATGTTGCCGCGCATCATCATCAGGTTCGACAGGATCTGCACCGTCGGCACCGAATTCTTGTGCTGCGTGAGGCCCATGCCCCACGTCGAGATCACGGCGCGCCCCTTCACGTAGATGTCGGCGAGCTTCAGCACGTCTTCGAACGGCACGCCCGCTTCGGCGACGATCGTGTCCCAGTTTTCGGCGCGCAGGTCATCGGCGAACGCCTCGAAGCCCACGGTATGTTCGGCGATGAACGCGACGTCGAGCACGCGCTCAAGACCCGACGCCACAGCCTCATCGTCGAGTTCGATCACGCGCTTGGCGACGCCCTTGATCAGCGCGAAATCGCCGCCGACCTTCGGCCGGATGAACACGGAGCTGATCTTGGTGCTGCCCATCGTCAGCATTTCCACCGGATGCTGCGGGCTCGCAAAGCGCTCGAGGCCGCGTTCCTTCAACGGATTGATCGACACGATGGTCGCGCCGCGCTTGGCGCACTCGCGCAGTTCGCCGAGCATCCGCGGATGGTTGGTGGCCGGATTCTGGCCGAAGATCAGGAGCGTATCGGCGTGTTCGAAATCGTCGAGCGTCACCGTGCCTTTGCCGATGCCGACCGTATGCGGCAAGCCGCGGCTGGTCGCCTCGTGGCACATGTTCGAGCAGTCGGGGAAGTTGTTGGTGCCGTACATGCGCACGAACAGCTGGTACAGGAACGCGGCTTCGTTGCTGGCGCGGCCCGAGGTGTAGAAGGCGGCGCGGTCCGGATCGTCGAGGCGCTTCAGGTGATCGGCGATCAGGTCGAACGCTTCGTCCCAGCCGATCGGCACGTAGCGGTCGCGCACGGCGTCGTAGACGAGCGGGTCGGTCAGGCGGCCGTGCTGTTCGAGTTCGAAGTCCGATTGCGTCATCAGTTCGGCAATGGTGTGTTGCTCGAAGAACGCCGGCGTCACGCGCTTGCTGGTCGCTTCGGCGGCCACGGCCTTCACGCCGTTTTCACAGAACTCGAAGGTGGATGCATGCTCGCGATCCGGCCACGCGCAGCCGGGGCAGTCGAAGCCGTCCGGCTGATTCTGCTTGAACAGCATGCGGTAGTCGCCGCCCGTCACCTTTTCCTTGATCAGGTTGATGGCGACGTACTTGAGCGCGCCCCAGCCTGCGGCAGGGTGCGTATAGGGTTCGATGCGAGCTTCGGGTTTCTTCATGATGTTGCCGCCGGATCGGGCTTGAACGAGGCTGTTGAGCCGATAGGTGCAAGCCTACTGTGTTCCAAAAATGGCGCAGCATACAGAAAATTGGAAAGAGAAGGGATACAGTTGCGAGACTTTTGTCATAGACTGGCGTTCCAGCCCACGCTTCGATTTGACTCAGGTCCTTGAAACTGTACGAAAAACTCGCCGATGAAATGACCGAAGCCGTGCGCCGCGGGGTGTTCGCGGCGGGCGAGCGGATTCCGTCGGTGCGCCAGGCGAGCCAGCAGCACGGCGTCAGCATCAAGACGGTGTTGCACGCATACGCGTTGCTGGAAAGCCGTGGGATTGTCGAGACCCGTCCGCAGTCGGGCTATTTCGTGCGCGACGCCGCAGCGCGGGCAGTAGCGCTCGACGAACCGCGGCCCGGCCGCCTGTCAACACCGCAGACGCCGCCGGTGGCCGCCGCGGTGGACGTGAGCCGCCTCGTGCTGTCGACGTTGCGCAGCATCCGCGCGCACGACGCCGTGCCGTTCGGCTCGCCGTATCCGGATCCGTCGCTGTTCCCGTGGCGGCGCATCAACCAGTACGCGAACGCGATCGCGCGACGCCACGCGAGTTGGAACCTGATTGACGACCTGCCGCCGGGCAACCCCGAACTGATCCGGCAGATCGCCCGGCGCTACGCCGAGAACGGCGTGCCGGTCGATCCCGACGAAATCGTCATCACGCTCGGCGCGACCGAAGCGATCAACCTGAGCCTGCAGGCGGTCGCCAAACCCGGCGACACGGTGGCCGTCGAATCGCCGACTTATTACGCGATGCTGCATGCCATCGAGCGTCTGGGCATGCGCGCGATCGAGGTGTCCACGCATCCGGTGCACGGCATCGATATCGAGGCGTTGGCTCAAGTGATCGCCGAACAGAAAATCGCGGCCTGCATGGTGATGCCGAACTTCCAGAATCCGCTCGGTTTCCAGATGCCCGACACGCGCAAGCGGCAACTGGTCGAACTGCTCGCCGCGCACGAGATTCCCGTGATCGAAAACGATGTCTATCAGGAGCTGTACTTCGGCGAGACGCGGCCGTCGACCTTGAAGAACTTCGACAAGAAAGGGCTGGTGCTGCACTGCGCGTCGTTTTCGAAGAGCCTGACCGCGTCGTACCGGATCGGTTGGGCGCTGCCGGGACGCTATCGCGCGCAGGTCGAGAAGCTGAAGTTTCTCAATACGCTGACCACGCCGTCGGTGCCGCAAGTCGCGGTCGCCGATTATTTGCGGCAGGACGGCTACGACCGGCATCTGCGGCACGTGCGCAAGGTCTACCGGCAGCAGGCGAGCATCATGATGGCGATGGTGCAGCGGTTTTTTCCGGTCGGCACGCGTATGTCGACGCCGCAGGGCGGCTACGTGCTGTGGGTGGAACTGCCCGAGCGCGTCGATTCGATGCGGCTTTACCAGGCGGCGCTTGCGCGCAGCATCACGGTCGGGCCGGGCATGATGTTTTCGACGCGCAACGATTTCCGCCACTTCATCCGGCTCAACTACAGCTATCCGTGGACGGCGCAGACCGAAGCGGCTTTGAAGACGTTGGGTGAACTGGTCACACAGATGGCATAAGAGAACGAGGAGACATTCACCATGGAAGACGACGAACTCGATCCGGTGCTGGCCGCCGTGCTGACGCAACTGTGGCGCGCGCATCGGGAAACGCCGGGCGGCGCGTGGTCGCTCGCCAAACTGTCGAAGCAGGCGGGCGTGCCGATGAGCGGCTTGCGGCGGCACTTGACGGCGCTCGTCGACGGCGGTCTGGTGGACACCACCTTCAACGAGGAAGGTACAGGCACGGCGCGCCTGAGTGAACTCGGCGAAAGTCTATGTGCCGACTTGTTCGGCGATGGCGAGTTGCCCGATGACGACGAGGCGGATCCGTCGCCGAAGCTTCACTGAAGCGCGTCGCGCGTGACTGGGCGACAGATCGGCGAGCCGCGTGCGCGGCTCGCCTGAGCGCGAGCTTAAAGCTGGCTCATACCGCCATCGGCGATGATTTCCGTGCCGACGATGAACGCCGATTCCGGCGCCGAAAGATGCAGCACGGTCGAGGCGATTTCTTCCGGCGTGCCGAAGCGGCCGACCGGCACCTGGCCGAGAATCTGCGCGGCGGTGGCTTCGAGCGCGGCGGCGTCGAGACCGAGCTTGCCGTACAGCGGCGTTTGTACCGGGCCGGGGCTCACCACATTGACGCGCACGCCTTGCGGCAGCAATTCCGACGACAGCGTCTTCGCCAGCGAAATCACGGCGGCCTTGCTCGCCGCATACACGGACGACGCCGGCATACCGATATGCGCATTGATCGATCCGTTGATCACGATCGACGCGCCGCGATTGAGCAACGGCAACAGTGCCTGAATCTGGAAGTAGGCGCCCTTGACGTTGGTGTTGAACATCGCGTCCCAGAAGGCTTCGTCGACATCCGGGAACGGCGCGAATTTCGCGGTGCCGGCGTTGACGAACACCGCGTCGAGGCGGATGCCGGCGGCGCTGATCGCGGCGGCCAGTTCACGCGCCGACGCCACCGAGCCGGCGTCGTTGCGCACCGCGACGGCGTCGGCGCCGAGCGCCAGTCTGGCCGTTTCGAGCGCATCGGCGTCGCGGCCGGTGATGACCACACGGGCGCCTTCGTGGGCGAATGCCTTGGCGGCTGCGAAGCCGATGCCGCTGCTGCCGCCGGTGACGAGAACAGACTTACCTTGGAAGCGAGTCATTTTGAATCTCCGAAAGAGTGTTGCGGGTTGGTGAGAGTCATAGTGCGCCTGTGCGAGATGCTTGCCGTACCACTTCTCCGATGCACTCGTTCGAAGTCATCGAACATGTTTCCTGGGCACCCAGAATACTGGATTCGTTATAGACGAGATAACGAATAATAATTTTTCCGCTGAAATTGACCTTCGAATATGGCCCCCTATGCTGGAGCCTTGCCCGGGTTATCCCGAGCGCTGGGGCAGGCACCTTCAACCATCTTCGGAGAATCCATGAAAACAACGCTGGCGCGAGCGCTGCATCATTCACTGCGCATCAAAACCGTCCGAACCGTCCGCACGCTCATTTCAGCGACGCTTGGCGCGAGCCTGGCATTCAGTGCCGCGGGGGCGTCGGCCGCCGCCACGCAGCCGATCGGCATTGCCTTCGTCTATCTCGGCAATCCCGGCGACGCCGGCTGGACCTACGCGCACGAACAGGGCGTGAAAGCGCTCGAGGCGAAATTCGGCGACAAGGTCAAGGTGACGCGCGTCGAGAACGTGCCAGAGTCGGCGGATTCGGAGCGCGTGTTCCGCGATCTGGCGTCCAAGGGCAACAAGATCGTGGTGGGTTCGAGCTTCGGCTTCCAGGATTTCGAGCTGAAGGTCGCGAAGGACTTCCCGGACGCCGTGTTTGAACATGCCACCGGCTACAAGAAGGCCGCCAACTTCGCCACCTATGACGTGCGCACCTATCAAAGCGCTTACCTGGCAGGTCTCGTCGCGGGCTATACGACCAAGTCGAATACACTCGGCTTTGTCGGCTCCGTGCCGGTGCCCGAAGTCGTGCGCAACATCAACGCGTTCACGATGGGCGCCCGCTCGGTCAATCCGAATGCGCGCGTGAAGGTGGTGTGGATCAATAGCTGGTTCGATCCGGGCCGCGAAAAGCAGGCTGCCGAAACGCTGATCGGCCAGGGCGCCGACGTGCTGATCCAGAACACCGATTCGACGGCGACGATGCAGACCGCCGAGCAGAAGAAGGTGCATGCGTTCGGCTGGGACTCGGATATGAAGAAGTTCGGGCCGAACGCGCAACTCGGCGCATGCGTGAGCAACTGGGGCGTGTACTACACGCATCTGGTGGATCAGGTGATGGCGGGCACATGGAACAACTCGCCGGTGTGGTGGGGCCTGAAAGAGAAAGCGATCGATCTCGCCGACATCAACACCGACGCCGTATCGCCGGCCGCGCAAAAGGCCTTGAGCCAGAAGCGCGACGACATCGTTGCCGGCAAGTTCAATCCGTTTGCCGGTCCGATCATGGATCAGTCCGGCGCGGTGAAGGTCGCCGCGGGCAAGTCGCTGAGCGATCCGGAACTGCTGCGTTTGAACTGGTTCGTGCAAGGCGTGGATGGCTCGCTGC
This sequence comes from Paraburkholderia sp. RL18-101-BIB-B, assembly GCF_046026985.1. NCBI lineage: Bacteria > Pseudomonadati > Pseudomonadota > Betaproteobacteria > Burkholderiales > Burkholderiaceae > Paraburkholderia > Paraburkholderia sp. RL18-101-BIB-B. The sequence goes on along the minus strand of NZ_JARESV010000007.1, from coordinate 218,558 downwards.
CCAAGTAGAAATTTACTTCGCTAATCTAACTATTATTCAGGAGGTCGCCCGTGAGTCTGACCGTTTCGACGGAGGCCGCCGCCGCGGCCGCCAACTATCCGCCGCAGGGTTTGACGCCCACGCACGAACAGATCGTGCGGCATCTGCGGCATTCGAGCCGGGTGGCCGAGCGGGCGACGCTGCTAGGACATCATCCGTTCGGCGCGGTGCTGGTCGGGCCGGACCAGGAGACCGTGCTGATGGAGCAGGGCAACGTCGACACGGTGAATCACGCCGAGTCGGTGCTGGCGCGCGTGGCGGCGTTGAACTTCACGCCCGAGTATTTGTGGAGTTGCACGCTGTACACGTCGGTCGAACCTTGCTGCATGTGCGCCGGCACGATGTATTGGGCCAACATCGGCCGGGTCGTGTTCGGCATGACCGAGAAGCGCTTGCTGGAAGCAACCGGCGATCACGCCGAGAATCCGACCATGAGCGTGGACTGCCGGTATGTGTTCGATCATTGCCAGAAACCGGTCGAGGTGCTCGGGCCGGTGCCCGACGTGGAAGCCGAGGTGATGGAAGTTCAGCGCAGATTCTGGAGCGGCCGGTAGCAGTGCTTTTCCCCTTCGCGGGAGAACGACCACCTTGCACGCATGCTGGCGTGGCGGCGCTCCGCCAGCATGCGCATCACGTTTCTCATTGCGCGGCGTCCGCCTGCATCTCCGCCGGTGCGAGCATCGCGACGCCGCAGAACCAGTCGCCGCCACGCGCTTGATGTTTCCACTGACCGCTGGTCTCCTTGAGCACGGTGGAACACTGCTCGTTCATCGTGATCCCCGGATTCGCCGCCGTGCATTGGCGCATCGCCACCTCGGTGGATTGCGCGGGCGCCATGAGCGGCCTGCGCCGCGTGTCCGGTTCAACCGGCGTAGCGGACGGCAGCGGCGTTCCGGCTTGCATGCTGTCGATCAGTTTCCGCAGTTCTTCGATACGCGTCGCGTACCACGTCCCCAGACACGCCGCATCGCGGCAGTTCGCTTCACGCCATGCCCACTTGCTGTCGCTGTCGGTGAGAAAGGCCCGCCGGTTGGTGACCCGACGACGCGCTTTCCAGTACAGTTGCCCCAGCGTGTCGTCGAGCTTCGAGAGCGCGGGGTCGTTGCAGATCATCTTCTCCGTTAGCGAGCGCCCCCTGTTGCAGTCGAAGCTGGTGGCGTGGGCGAATGGCTGCGCGAGCATCAGCGCGGCGATCAGAAGTGGGCGGATTCTTGTCATGGCGGTCCCGGCAGTGCATGGCTTTTTCATGCAATGGATGATCAGCCGAGTCGCCGGAATACGGACGACCGAAAAACGCGTGAGTTCACGTGGGTGGTTACCAAATCTTGCCTCACGGGGACGGCAGGAATCGACGCGAGAGGTTGACCAAACGCTTTCAGGCATGTGCCGTGCAACTCGCCTGTGAGCCGACGCACCGCGCATGGCAATGCGGCGTGCGTTGCAGGGACCGGAAGCAGGACTCACAACAAGCAGGACAGGCCGCCAACACCTGGCAACACCAACGCGGCCCTTGAAACGGGAGAAAGAATGAAACAACAACTCGTTCGTTGTCTGTATGCGGCGGCCGGCGTGCTTGCGTTGCCCGCTGTAGCTGGCGCGCAGTCGCAGGCTTATACCAACACTACCGTCAACATTCGCGCGGGTCCGGCGCCGGATTACCCGATCGTGGTGCAATTGCCGCGCGGTGTGCCATTGAGCGTCATGGGCTGCATCAGCAACTATCAATGGTGCGATGTCGCCGCGCCGAACTTGCGCGGCTGGGTCTATGCAGGGTCGCTCAGTTATCCCTACCAGGGCGCCAACGTACCGGTGATGAACTACGGCACGGTGATCGGGCTGCCGATCGTGACGTTCTCGATCGGTACGTACTGGGGCAACTATTATCGCGGCCGGCCCTGGTACGGCCAACAATCGCGCTGGGCGCATCATCCGCCGCCACCTCCGCCGCGACCCGGCGCGGGACGGCCACCGGGGCACGGCGGAGGAAGGCCACCGGGCGGACCGCCACCCGGGCATGGCGGAGGAAGGCCGCCGGGTGGGCCGCCACCGGGGCACGACGGAGGAAGGCCGCCGGGCGGGTCGCCACCGGGGCATGGCGGAGGAAGGCCATCGGGTGGTCAGCCACCGGGGCATGGCGGAGGAAAGCCATCGGGTGGTCAGCCGCCGGGGAATGTTGGCGGCCGTCCACAGGGTGGTCAACCGCAGGGCAATGCCGGTGGCCGGCCTCAAAGCGGTCATTCTAAAGGTGGCGGAGACAGGCCGCCGGGCGGCGGCAACGGCGGTAACGGTGGCGGAGGACACGGAGGCGGCGGAGGCGGCGGTGGTGGTGGCGGAGGCGGCGGCCGTCCACCGGATCAGCATAGCTGATCGCGCTCATGCGCAAGTCGCCGCAGCGTGTTCCAGCGCGATTCGGGTTCCGCCTGCGCCACAGGCGGTAGAGGAGCCCGAAACCCGGCCCGCGCGGCGCCCGCCCACGGCGTCATCACCCGCTCCAGCATGGCCATTGGGCCGTTTGACCCAGCGATCAACCGGCCCAATTAGCCAACCCGTCTGCGACACGCGACGAATTAAATTCGCCGGCCTCGCGTAAACCCCCGTGTGCCGCGTACACTAACTTGCCGATGTCGGGTTAGGGGGCGCACATATGACTTGCGAAGCGACATCAGAAAACACGCTGGGAGCAGCGCCTGAAGGCCGCTATGGATCGAATCTCGCCGAAGGGGTGCTGGCGTCGGAGCGCACGGTGTTGCGGTTGATCACCCGCAACACGCCGCTGCCGGAATTGCTTGACGAAGTATGCCGCCGCGCGGAAGCGCTGCTGGGGGAAGGCGCGTCCTGTTCAATCCTGTTGCTCGACCCCGACGGCGTGCACACCAGAGTGGGCGGCGCGCCGTCGCTGCCGGCGCACTTCAGCGCGGCGATCGACGGCGCCGCGATCGGCCCACGGGTGGGCTCGTGCGGCACCGCGATGTACGAGCGGCGTCTCGTCGTCGTCGAGGATATCGAAACCGATCCGCTGTGGGCCGACTTCCGGCACCTCGCGTTGCCGCTCGGCCTGCGGGCCTGCTGGTCGGTGCCCTTTGAAAACGATTCCGGCGTGGTGCTCGGCGCCTTCGCGGTGTACTACCGCGTGCCGCGCCGTCCGAGCGCCGAGGAAGAGGCGATGCTGCGCGACATCGGTCACAGCGTCGGTCTCGCCGTGCATCAGGACACCATGGTTCAGCGCCTCGCGCACAGCGAGGAGCATCACCGGCTGGTGGTCGATCACCTGATCGAAGGGATTGTGGTGCAGTCGCGCGGGGGCATCGTGCTCGCCTGCAATCCGAGCGCGCAGCGCATTTTGCGCGCGACCCCGCAGATCGTCGGCCGCAGTATTCATACGGTGATGGTGCGCGCGTATCACGAGGACGGCTCGCTCGTCGCCGATACGGCTCGCCCGACCGCCCAGGTGCTGGCAACCGGCAAACCCGTGCTCGGCGTCACGATCGGCGTGGAGCTGATCGGCGGCGACATCGTCTGGATCACCGAGAACGTCGTGCCGATCATCAAGCCGGGCGAGAGCGAACCCAGCTCGGTGCTGATTTCGTTCACCGACATCGGACCTGTGCGCGAGGCGCAGCGCCAACTCAAGTTCCTCGCCACCCGCGATTCGCTCACCGGCCTCTACAACCGCGCCTATCTCACCGAGCGGATGCGTGATCTGTTCACGCCGGACATGTCGTCCGGCATGGGCGAGCTGGCGAGCGTCGCCGTGCTGTTCGTCGATCTGGACGGCTTCAAGAAAGTCAACGACACCGCCGGTCACGAGGCCGGCGACTCGCTCCTGTGCAGCGTGGCGGAGCGCCTCTCGGCGTGCATCTCGGCCGAGGACACGCTCGCGCGCGTGGGCGGCGACGAGTTCGTGATCGTGGTCAGCGCGTATGAAAACACCGGGCATCTGATCGGCCTCGCGCGCCGCATCCTCGACATGATCGCGGTGCCGTTCGCGGTGGCGGACAACGAGTACTACCTGGGCGCGTCGATCGGCATCAGCCGCTTTCCCGAAGACGGCCAGGACGTCGCCACGCTCATGCGCAACGCCGATTCGGCGATGTATCACGCCAAGCAGCGCGGCCGCAACAACTTCCAGTTCTTCACCGCCGAGCTGAATCAGCATCTGCAGCGCCGCTTCACGATCGAGCAATCGCTGCGGCGCGCGCTCGCCGCCAACGAACTGAGCCTCGTGTACCAGCCGATCGTCGATAGCCACGACGGCCGCACGATCGGCGCGGAGGCGCTCCTGCGCTGGTACAACAGCGAGCTGGGCAACGTGTCGCCGGGGGAATTCATCCCGGTGGCCGAAGATGCCGGGCTGATCGTTGAGATCGGCGACTTCGTGCTGGCGCGGGCCTGCGAGCAGGTGGCGCAATGGCGCCGCACGCTGGCGCCGGAGCTGATCGTCGCGGTGAATCTGTCGCCGCGGCAGTTCAACGACGGCCTGGTGGAGCGGATCGAACGCTGTCTCGCGCAGTCCGGACTCGAACCGACGGCGCTGGAGCTGGAGATCACGGAACGGCTGCTGATGAGCGACAGCGAAACCGTCCTGCCGATGCTGAGCGCGCTGAACGCCATGGGCGTGCGCATTTCCGTCGACGATTTCGGCACCGGCTATTCATCGTTGTCGTATCTGAAGCGCTTCCCGCTGCATAACCTGAAAATCGACCGCTCGTTTGTCGCGGGGCTGCCGGATCATCGCGATTCGATTGCGATTACGCAGGCGGTGGTGGCGATGGCGCACTCCCTCGGCATGAACGTCACTGCCGAAGGGGTGGAAACCGCCGAACAGGCGGCGTTCCTGCGCGCGATCGATTGCGACAAGCAGCAGGGCTATCTTTACAGCCGTCCGGTCGGGGCAAGCGCGTATGCCCGCGCTTTGTGGGACGCGCAACTCAACGTGGCCGACGCCTCCTGAATCCGGCTGCGACCCGCATGCAAGCCCGGACGCCTTGCCGGGCCTGCGAATGCGGGCTTTCGCCGGGTGCGGCCGTGGGCAGCCGGATTCGATTGTTCGGTTTGACAAACAAGTGACTTCGCGTTCCCGGTATTTATCCGCGAGGTCGGTCTCCCTAAAATGCTCCCATCGAAAGGTAAATTGAGTGCGATGCCGAATCGTCATCGTGCGATGGGAGTTGTCATGCCAGCTTTAATCAGAGACCAGCTTTACCGGCCGTCGGTGGTCTTACCGATGGTCGCCCTCATGCAGGTGATGGTGTCGCAGGATTTCAATCTCGGCCAGGTCGGCTGGGTAATGGCGTCCCGGGGCGCGCAGGCCGCGCTGCAACGTTCGCGCGAATTGATCTGCGCCGTGCATTGCCACGCCTGAGCAAAACAGACGGAAAACAGCAGTCATCCGCAACAATCCGCGGCAGTAGTGAGCGGCACAACATGGTGATTCCAAGGGCGAAGGGTAAGATGCTACGACCAGCACCCCAGCCTCGGGAGAGTTGCCATGCCACAGCACTTCGACGCAGTTGTGATCGGTACGGGACAAGGCGGCTCACCGCTCGCCGTGCGTCTCGGTCATAGCGGCCGTAAAACCGCGGTCATTGAACGGGCTGCCTTTGGCGGCACCTGTGTCAACGTCGGCTGCACGCCGACCAAATCCTATGTGGCGAGCGCCCGCGCGGCGCATGTCGCGCGTCATTGCGCGGAACTCGGCGTGCAGGTGGGCGGCGCGATCAGCGTCGACCTGGCCGCGGTCAAGGCGCGCAAGGACGAGATCATCGGGCAGTCGCGCGACGGCGTCGAGAAATGGCTGCGCGGCACGAAGAACGTGAGCGTGTTCAAAGGCCACGCGCGCTTCACCGAACCGCATGCGCTCGCTATCAGCGGACCTGACGGCAACCTGCTCGACGAGATCAGCGCCGACGAAATCTTCATCAATACAGGCACGCGCGCCGTCGTGCCGCCGCTCGACGGGCTCGAGCGGATTCGCTACTACACCAACTCCAACCTGCTCGACCTGACCGAATTGCCGAGTCATCTGGTGATCGTCGGCGCGAGTTATATCGCGCTCGAATTCGCGCAGATCTTTCGGCGCTTCGGCAGCCAGGTGACCGTGCTGGTGCGCGGCGAGCGTCTGCTCACCCGCGAGGACGCCGATTTCGCCGATTCCGTGCACAAGGTGCTGGCCCGCGAGGGCGTGGAGTTCCGCTTCGGCGTGCAGCCTTCACGGGTCGAGCCGCATCCGCATCGCGAGAACGAAGTGTGCATCGGCTTCGAGCAGAACATCCCCGCGCTCGAAGCGTCGCACCTGCTGTTCGCGACCGGCCGCGAGCCGAATACCGACGACCTCGGCCTCGCGGCCGCCGGCATCACGACGGACAAACACGGCACGATTCCAGTCGACGGCCAGTTGCGCACCAACGTGCCGGGCGTTTGGGCGATCGGCGACGTCAACGGGCGCGGCGCGTTCACCCACACCTCCTACGACGACTATCAGATCGTCGCGGCCAATCTGCTCGACGGCGGCTCGCGCAGCGTCGATACGCGGATCATGACGTATGCGGTATTCGTCGATCCGCCGCTCGCGCGTGTCGGCGCCTCGGAGGCCGAGGTGCGCAAGGCGGGCCGCGACGCGCTGATCGCCACCATGCCGATGACGCGAGTGGGCCGCGCGCGCGAACGCGGCGAGACCGACGGTTTCATGAAGGTGATGGTCGACAAGGAGAGCAAGCAGATTCTCGGTGCGGCTATTCACGGCATTGAAGGCGATGAGGCGCTGCACACGTTCATCGACATCATGACGGCGGGCGCGCCGTATCCGACGCTGGAGTATGCGATGCATATCCACCCGACCATCAGCGAACTGGTGCCGACCTTGCTCGATGGACTCAAGCCCATGAAGTGAGCGGCGCACACAAGCGGAGCACACACGGTGCAGCGCGCAATCAGAAGCGGCAATCTGTTCGACGACCGGGCATCAGCGGGTGCGGACGAGCAGGTCGACACGTTCGTGGAGCAGGGCGGCGTGAGCATCGAGCGGATCGTCTCGATGGGGCATGCCAGCCCGCCGGGCTTCTGGTACGACAGTCCGCGCGCCGAGTGGGTCGTGCTGCTGAGCGGCGCGGCGGCGCTCGAATTCGAAGGCGAGGCCGAGCCGCATCGGATGAAGGCCGGCGATCACGTGCTGATCGACGCGCATTGCCGGCATCGGGTGGCATGGACGAGCGATCAGGAGCCCAGCGTGTGGCTCGCCGTCTACTACCCGGACGGCGCTTCAGCCTGAGCGCGGCACGCTGCCGATCGATCAGGCGCATCGACAAAGCGTCGGGCCATCGCGGATAATCGGCAACGGCGCGGGTCGTCTGCGGAATGCGGGCGAACGGTGCGCGCAACTGCATTCATCATCAGGAATCCAACCGATGGGCAAGGGACGTGTCGAAGCCTTCAGCGATGGCGTGATCGCCATCATCATCACGATCATGGTGCTCGAGTTGAAGGTGCCGGAAGGCTTCGATCTCGCCGCGCTGCGTCCGGTGCTCCCCGTGTTCTGCGCGTACGTGCTGAGCTTCATCTACGTCGGCATCTACTGGAACAATCATCATCACATGTTCCATGCCGTGCAGAAGGTCAACGGCGCGGTGCTGTGGGCCAATCTGCATCTGCTGTTCTGGCTGTCGCTGCTGCCGGCCGTCACGCATTGGGCCGGCGAAAACCATCTGGCCTCCTGGCCGACCGCGATGTACGGCGTGGTGCTGTTCATGTCGTCGATCGCGTATTTCATTCTGACGGGCGTGCTGGTCCGCGAGCACGGCGGGGACTCGACCCTCGCCAAAGCGGTCGGCAACGACTTCAAGGGCAAGGTCTCGGTCGTGATCTATCTGGCGGGCATTGCGCTGGCGTTTGTCGTGCCGTGGGTTTCGGCGGCGCTCTATACGCTGGCTGCCGCGTGGTGGCTGGTGCCGGACCGGCGCATCGAACACCTGCTGGAATCGTAAGCTTGCTGCTCGCGCTCAAAGTCGTACTGGTGCCCGCGTTTCTCGCTGCGCTGACCGTGGCGGGGCGCGTGTGGGGGCCGTCGGTGGCGGGGTGGCTCGCGGGGCTGCCGGTAGTCGCCGGGCCGATCGTGTTGCTGCTCGCGCTGGAGCGTGGTCCGTCGTTCGCGGCGCAGGCGTCGGTGGCCTCGATCGCGGCGATTGCCGCGTCGGAAGCCTTCAATTTTGCGTATGCGTGGGCTTGCCGGCGTGTCGCGTGGCCGCTCGCGCTGGTCGTCGGCATGGTGGGCTGGGTCGGCGTGGCCATTCTGCTCACGCAGCTTCCGGCCGGACTTGCATGGGCGGTGGCGGCGGCCTGTGCCGCCGTGGCGGTGTCGCAAAGCGGCTTGCCGCGCGTGACTGGTCACGTGCCGGCGGCGCGCCTCGGACTCGGTGACCTCGCCGTGCGCATGCTCGCCGGCGCATTGCTGACGGTCGCGGTGACCACGCTGTCCGCTTCGCTGGGCGCGACCTGGAGCGGACTGCTGTCGGTGTTTCCCTTGCTCGGCATCGTGCTCGCGGTGTCGGCGCAGCGCGCGCACGGCGCGGACTTCGTCGCTTTGCTGATGCGCGGCATGGTGATCGGCCGCGCCTCGTTCGCAGCGTTCTTCGCCGTGACCGCGACGATGCTGCCGCGGTATGGCGTGTGGCTGAGCTTTGCGTGCGCGGCGCTGGTCTCGATCGTCGTGCAGGGCGCGACGCGGCGGATGCTCAACGCGGAGCGGCCGGTGCAGCGCGTGCCGCATGAGCTCGCGGAGCAGCAGTCGGCGGATTGAGCGCACGGGTTCAACGCAGTTCGGAGCACGCGGAACACTTGCTCATGCGAAACGACAGCGCACGCCGTCCGCTCATTTGCCCGATACTTCCAACATGACTTTGCGCACCCCACAATCCACACGCACCCGAATCGGCCTGATCTCCGACACGCACAATCTCGTGCGTCCCGAGGCCTTGCAGTACCTCGCCGGTTGCGACGCGATCATTCACGCGGGCGATATCTGCAACGAGGCGGTGCTCGAAGCGCTCAGGCGGATTGCACCGCTCACGGCGGTGCGCGGCAACAACGACACCGGCGACTGGGCCGCGTCGCTGCCGACGCACACCACGCTGACCGTGCAGCAAGTGACGATTCTCGTCGTGCACGACATCGCCGACGTGGGCGCCGATCCGCGCAGCCAGGGCATCAACGTGGTGGTGACGGGCCATTCGCACAAGCCATTGATCAGCGAGCGCGACGGCGTGCTGTTCGTCAATCCTGGCAGCGCCGGGCCGCGGCGCTTCAAGCTGCCGATTTCGGCGGGCATCTTGATCGTCGAAGGCGCTCACGCCAGCGCGAGCTTCGATTCGCTGGTGCCATAAAAAAACGGACCGGCAATTTTGCCGGCCCGTTCTCTAACAACTCGCGCTAACAGTCGAACAACTCGCCCTTAGGCGCGCGCCGTAGCCGTTGCCGCATAGCCTTCATCCATCTCCTCGGCTTCACGCTCGCCGCGCAGCACGGCATGCGCTTCCGCGCGCGTGGCCACGCACGGGCCCGAGCCGAGCAGCGGCTTGCGGGCGGTTTCGCGCAGCGCCATCACCGAAACGATGCCGATCAGCGATGCGCCCATCAGGTAGTACGCGGGCATCATCAGATTGCCGGTACGGTCGACCAGCCATGCCGTCACGAGCGGCGTCGTACCGCCGAACAGCGACACCGAAATATTGAAGCCGATCGCGAGCGCGCCGTAGCGGATTTTGGTCGGGAACAGCGCAGGCAGCGCCGACGGCATCACGCCGGTAAAGCACGACAGCAGCACGCCGAGAATCATCAGGCCGCCGAACACCGGCAACACTGTGCCCATGCGGATCAGCAGCAGGGCGGGAATCGACAGTGCGAACAGACCCACGCAACCGAACAGCATCACGGGCTTGCGGCCGATCGTGTCGGACAGACGGCCGGCCGCGAGCGTCATCGGCATCATCAGCACCATTACGAGCAGCACGAGGAACAGGCCGTGCGTTTCGTTGAAGTGCAGCGTGGCCGACAGATAGCTCGGCAGATACGAGAGCGCCATGTAGTCGGTGACGTTGAAGATCAGCACGAGGCCGACGCACAGCAAGAGCGGCTTCCATTGCTGCATGAGCAACTCGCGGAACGACTGCTTCGGCACGGCCTTGTCTTCAGCTTCGCGTTGCTCGGCCTGCTTCTTGAACGCGGGTGTTTCTTCGAGCTTCATCCGGATATACAGACCCACCAGACCCAGCGGGCCGGCGATCAGGAACGGCACACGCCAGCCCCACGAAAGCAGCGCATCGTTCGAGAGCGTCGCGGTCAGCACGGCCACCGTACCCGCGCCGAGCACATAGCCGATCAGCGTGCCGAATTCGAGGAAGCTGCCCATGAAGCCGCGGCGCTTGTCGGTCGAGAATTCGGCGATGAAGGTCGCCGCGCCGCCGTACTCGCCGCCAGTCGAGAAACCTTGCACCAGACGCGCAACCAGCAGCAGCACCGGCGCGAAAATGCCGATCGTCGTGTAGCTCGGGATCAGACCGATCGCGAAGGTGCCAAGCGCCATCATGATCATGGTCATGGCGAGCACGCGCTGTCGGCCGATACGGTCGCCGAGCGGCCCGAACACCATGCCGCCGACCGGCCGCACGAGGAACGCCGCGGCAAACGTGCCGAACGTGGCGATCAACTGCGCAGCCGGACTGGCCGACGGGAAGAACACTTTGCCGAGCGTGACAGCGATGTAGCTGTACACGCCGAAATCGAACCATTCCATCGCGTTGCCGAGCGCCATTGCGCCGACGGCACGCTTGAGGAGAGATTTGTCGACGACGGTGATGTCGTCGAGAGAGAGGCGTTGTTCTTCTTTGTGGTGTCGCCAGAAGCCGTTGCTGGAAGCGGTCAAGGTGAAAACTCCAATGACTGCGACGAAACTCATGATGCGCATGAACGTTCCGCCACGGTTGCTGGGAAGTGCAGTTTCGCGAGCCATGCGAAAAGCGTCTCCGTCGCCGCTGAGGGCGATGGAGCTGGGCGCGATGGAAAACAGAACGCCCGTGCCTCGCGAGACAGGTCGCGAAAAAACACTCGTCTAGATTGTGCTGACTGTTGCACCTGCGTGGCCGTGGAAGGGGGGCAGGTGCATGAGGACGCTGGGGTGGCTGAAAGCTGGCCCATGCGCCGCTGGAAGGCTTGAAACGAAAAAGGCCGGTGCTTTTATTCGCCGCTCATGTGGCCCACGAGGGGGCGCATGACACGGGGAAGCGACCGACGAGCCTTCTTGTATAAAAACTGTTCAGTTCGGGATGGCACACGCACTGCGCGCCAGATTGAAGAGAACGTGAATGAAGGTGAAATGCTGTTGGAACGAGGCACATGATAGCACGATAACAGAGGATCGTGCAAACCCGGTGTTCGGCGGGCGCCTTGGCGGGGGCGCTCAATCCCTTGCGGGGCGGGGGATTGAGCGGATCCGGGCGGTCTGGAAAAGGGGCTTAAAACGGCGCGAAAAAGGTACCGTTTGGAGAATTTTTCCGGCGCTGCCGGGCCCGCGAATCTGGCAGCGTCGCCCCGGTCAATCTGGCGGCGCATAGAGGCGAAAAAAATCCGCGCACGCGGCGCGGATTTCGGTGATGCAGCCTGAAGCGCGAAAGCGTTCAGTTAAGCCGACGGCGGCACATAGCCCTGCGCGGTGTCCGCGCCTTCGCCGAAGAAGAACTTTTCGGTCTGCTTCATCAGGTATTGGCGTGCGCGCGGATCAGCCATGTTCAGGCGGTTTTCGTTGATCAGCATGGTCTGCTGCTTCAACCAGGCCTGCCAGGCTTCCTTCGAGATGCTTTCGTAGATCCGCTTGCCGAGTTCGCCCGGCAGCGGCGGGAAATCGAGGCCTTCGGCTTCCTTGCCGAGCTTCGCGCATTGAACCATACGAGTCATGCTGTGCTTCTCCTAAAATCGGTGTGGGGGCGGGCAGTCGCTATAGATATATATATAGGGCCGCTCAGAGCTGTTTCATCAGCACGAGCGACTTGCGCTGCCAGTTATAGAGTCTGCGGCGGTCTTCCGGCAGGTCGTCGACCGTGACTTTGACGAAGCCGCGCTTGAGGAACCAGTGTTCGGTACGCGTGGTGAGCACGAAAATGCGCGTCAGGCCGCGCGCCCGCGCGCGCTGCTCGATGCGCTTCAACAGTCGCTCGCCGTCGCCGGTGCCTTGCGCTTCGGGGGCGACCGTCAGGCACGCCATTTCGCCGATGCGCTCCTGCGTGTACGGATACAGCGCCGCGCAACCGAACAGCACGCCATCGTGCTCGATCACCGAGAAGTGGTCGATGTCGCGTTCGATCTGGTGACGGCCGCGCCGCACCAGCGTGCCGTCCGATTCGAGCGGCTCGATCAGCGCGAGAATGCCGCCGACGTCGTCCGGCGTGGCTTCGCGCAGGCTCTCGAGGTTCTCGTACGAGATCATCGTGCCCACGCCATCGTGCAGGAACAGTTCGAGCAGCAGGCTGCCGTCGAGCGCGTAGGGGATGATGTGCGCCCGCGCCACGCCGCCGCGGCAGGCGCGGATCGAGTGCTTCAGATAGAAGCCCGCGTCGCCGGTGACCTCGCCGCTTTCGTGCAGCTTGTAGGCGTCGTCGAGCGACAGTTCGCGCACCAGTTCGGGGCCGTTTTCGCCGGCTTCCATCAGGCCCGGCGTTTCGGTCAGGAACACGATCTTGTCGGCGCGCAGCGCGATCGCGGCGGCGGACGCCACGTCTTCCATGGCCAGATTGAAGGCCTCGCCGGTGGGCGAGAAGCCGAGCGGCGAGAGCAGCACCAGCTTGCGGCTCGCGAGCGAGTGGCGGATCGAATCGGCGTCGATCTTGCGCACCACGCCGGTGTGAGCGAAATCGACCCCGTCGAGAATGCCGACCGGCCGCGCCGTCACGAAGTTGCCCGACACCACGCTGATGTGCGCGTGCGCCATCGGCGTATTCGGCAAACCCTGACTGATGGCGGCCTCGATATCCAGACGCACTTCGCCGGCCGCTTCTTTCGCGGACTCGAGCGCGCGCGCATCCGTAATTCGCATGCCGTGCGAAAACTCGGACTCGACGCCGTGCAGGCTCATCTGCTCCTCGACCTGCGGACGCGAGCCGTGCACCAGCACGATCTGGATGCCCATGGCCTGCAAGAGCGCGATGTCGGACACGAGCGCGTTCAGGAGCCCCTGATGCACCACCTCGCCGCCGAACCCGACGACGAACGTCTTGTTACGGAATGCATGGATGTAAGGGGCGACTGAGCGCATCCAGTCGACGAATTGCGCGTGCTGGGCGAGATCTTCCGTTGCTCCGGCGGGGGCCGGAGCGCTCGCGGGCGCGGGGACGAGGTCGGTTTGGGAATTCATGCCGGGGATTATAATGCGCCCCCATGTCGAATGTACCCAAAAGTCCCGCTGCGGCGAACGAGAATCCGGCGCCGGCCGCCGATCAGGTGAAGGCCAGCGACGCGAAGCGCCGCGATGCGCAGGACGCCGAACGCAACGCGCCGCACACGGCGCGCGAGCCGCGGCGCGCCGCGGAAAATGCGCAGGCGTCGGCGCAGAGAAATAATCCGGGCCGTGAAGCCCGCGGTCAGGAAAGTGGCGACGTGGCGAAACACGCCGGAAGTGGCGAGTCGCAGCCGCCTCACGGCAAGGAAGGTCGAGGCCCGGGCCACAACCCGGGGCGTCCGCAGAAACAGAATGCGCCGCACGGCCAGCAGACGCAGCGAAGTGGCGATCGGCGTGCTCAGCCCGCGAATGTGCCGGGCGCGAATCAGCAGAAAGGCGGCGGTCGTGGCGATCAGCCGCGGCACGCATCGGCGCAAGGCGCGGAGTCGCGCCGCGCGTCCGGCGGCGCGCCCGCGCAAAAATCGCCAGCGGCGAGCGAAGCCGAGCGCAGCGGCGGCCGCCGCGAGCAGCAGCCGCCGCGCGAAGCACGGCCGCCGCGCGCTCCACGTGTGGTCGAGCCCAATCCGATTCCGCCGATCACCTATCCTGAAGCGCTGCCCGTGTCGGGCCGTCGCGAGGAAATCTCCAAAGCCATCGCCCAGAATCAGGTCGTGATCGTTTGCGGCGAGACGGGCTCCGGTAAAACCACCCAGCTGCCCAAAATCTGCCTCGAACTCGGGCGCGGGCTCGGCGCGGGCGGCTCCGGTCTGATCGGCCACACGCAGCCGCGCCGGATCGCCGCGTCTGCGACGGGCCGCCGCATCGCCGAGGAACTCGGCACGCCGTTCGGCGAAGTGGTCGGCTACAAGGTGCGCTTCACCGACAATCTGTCGCCGGGCGCCTCCGTCAAGCTGATGACCGACGGTATCCTGCTCGCCGAAACGCAGACCGATCCGCTGCTGAAAGCGTACGACACGCTGATCATCGACGAGGCGCACGAGCGCAGCCTGAACATCGACTTTCTGCTCGGCTACCTGAAGGAAATTCTCGTCAAGCGCCCCGATCTGAAGCTGATCGTGACCTCGGCGACGATCGACGCGGACCGTTTCGCGCGCCACTTCGGCAGCGAAGAAAAGCCCGCGCCGGTGATCGAGGTGAGCGGGCGGCTTTATCCGGTCGAGGTGCGCTACCGGCCGGTCGCGGAAGACAGCCCCGCCGTGAAGGCCGCGGAAGGCAATGCGTCGTCCGCGCCGCGTGGCGACCGGCCGAAAAGCCAGCGCGAAACCGATCGCGATCTGATGGACGCGATCGTCGACGCCGTCGACGAACTCTGCCGCGAAGGCCCCGGCGACGTGCTCGTGTTCCTGCCCGGCGAGCGCGAAATCCGCGACGCCGCCGAGGCGCTGCGCAAGCATCATCCGCCGCACACGGAAATCCTGCCGCTGTTCGCGCGTCTTTCCGCGGCCGAACAGGAGCGCGTGTTCCGCACCTCGAACGCGCGCCGGATCGTGCTGGCCACCAACGTTGCCGAAACCTCGCTGACGGTGCCGGGCATTCGCTACGTGGTCGATACCGGCCTCGCGCGCGTAAAGCGCTACTCGTATCGCAACAAGGTCGAGCAGTTGCAGGTCGAATCGATTTCGCAGGCCGCCGCGAATCAGCGGGCCGGGCGTTGCGGGCGCGTGGCCGATGGCATCTGCATTCGCCTGTACGAGGAAAGCGACTACCAGGGCCGCGTGCGTTTTACCGATCCGGAAATTCTGCGCTCGTCGCTGGCGTCGGTGATTCTGCGCATGAAGTCGCTGCATCTGACGGCGATCGAGACCTTCCCGTTCATCGAGCCGCCGCCGGGCCGCGCGATCGCCGACGGCTATCAACTGCTCAACGAACTGGGCGCCGTCGACGACGACAACCAGCTCACGCCGCTCGGCCGCGAACTCGCACGCCTGCCGCTCGACCCGCGCGTCGGCCGGATGATTCTGGCTGCGCGCGACCAGCAGGCGCTGAAGGAAGTGCTGATCATCGCGAGCGCGTTGTCCGTGCAGGATCCGCGCGACCGGCCGATCGAAGCGCAGGAGCAGGCCGATCAGGCGCATCGCCGTTTCGCCGACGAGCGCTCCGAATTCCTGCAGTGGCTGAAAATCTGGAACTGGTTCGAAGAAGCGATCGCGCACAAGAAGTCGAACAAGCAGTTGCACGAGGAGTGCCGCAAGAACTTCCTGTCGCAACTGCGCCTGCGCGAATGGCGCGACGTGCACTCGCAACTGCTGACGGTGGTGCGCGAGCACGGCTGGCGGTTGAACGAAGCGGAAGCGACTTTCGAGCAGATCCATCTTGCGCTGCTGACGGGCTTGCTCGGCAATATCGGTCTCAAGGCCGACGACGAGCCGTATTACCTCGGCGCGCGCGGCATCAAGTTCTATTTGTGGCCGGGCTCGGCGCTGGTGAAGAAAGCCGGCAAGTGGGCGATGGCCGCCGAACTGGTCGAGACGAGCCGCCTGTACGCGCGTTGCATCGCGAAGATCGAGCCGGAGTGGATCGAGAAGATCGGCGCGCATCTGTTGAAGAAGTCGCTTTCCGAGCCGCATTGGGAAAAGCGCGCGGCGCAGGTCTCGGCGTTCGAACGCGCGGTGCTGTACGGGCTGCCGATCTATCACCGGCGGCGCGTGAGCTTCGGCAAACAGGATCCGGCGCGCGCCCGCGAGCTGTTCATTCGCGGCGCGCTGGTGGAAGGCGAGTTCGATACGAAGCTCGCGTTCTTCGCTCACAACCGCAAGCTGCTCGCCGATATCGAGCAGCTCGAACACAAGTCGCGCCGCCAGGACGTGCTGGTCGACGACGAGCTGATTTTTGCCTACTACGATCAGGCGCTGCCGAAGGGCATTTACACCGGCGCGTCGTTCGAACGCTGGTATCGCGAAGAGGTGAAAAAGAGCGGCCAGCCGGAAGACAAGCTGCGCCTGCTGTATCTGTCGCGTGATGATTTGATGCGGCACGAAGCCGCCGGCGTGACCACCGATCTGTTCCCGAAACGGATGACGATGGCGGGCGTCGAAATGGCGCTTACCTATCACTTCGAGCCGGGTTCGCCGCGCGACGGCGTGACGCTCGCGGTGCCGTTGTATGCGCTGAATCAGGTCGACGCGCGGCGCTGCGAATGGCTCGTGCCCGGCATGCTGAAAGAGAAGACGCAACTGCTCTTGAAGTCCTTGCCGCAGAAGCTGCGCCGTCATTGCGTGCCGCTGCCCGAGTACGCGGCGGGTTTCGTCGACCGGCACGGCGGTCCGCGTTTCGGCGCGGGCGGTTTGCTCGAGTCGCTGATCGCCGATATTCGCGAGCAGACCCAGGTCGCGATGAAGCAGTCGGACTTCAAGCTCGAGACCTTGCCGCCGCACCTGTTCATGAACTTCAAGGTCGTCGACGAGCATGGGCGTCAGCTTGCGATGGGCCGGAATCTGTCGCAACTGCGCGCCGAACTCGGCGGCCAGGCGCAGCAGCATTTCCAGAAGATCGCGTCGAGTGCGGCGGGCGCAGCGCTGGCGGACGCGGGCGGTGGCGGCGTCGCGACGCCGTCGCAAGCGCCCGGTGCGGCCGGTGGAGCGGCGCAGCGAGGCAAGGGCGCTGCCGCGCCAGGTCCACAGACCGCGCCGCAAGCCGGCACTCAAGGCACGGCGCTGTATGAAAAGCTGACGACGTGGAACTTCGGCAAGCTCCCCGAGTTGCTCGAAATCCGTCGGGGCGGGCAGACGCTGTTTGGTTATCCGGCGCTGGTGGATCGCGGTACGCACTGCGATGTCGAAGTGTTCGATTCACCGGACGAAGCCGCGCGGATTCATCGCGCGGGATTGCGCCGGCTGTTCGCGTTGCAGTTGAAGGAGCCGATCAAGTATCTGGAAAAGAATCTGCCGGGCTTGCGCGAAATGGCGATGCAGTTCATGCCGCGCGGCACGCAGGAAGAGTTGCGTGACCAACTGATCGACACCGCGCTCGACCGCGCCTGTCTGCAAGACCCGTTACCCGACGACGACGCCAGTTTCCACACGCGCCGCGACGAAGGCCGTAGCCGCCTGACGTTACTGGCTCAGGAAATTGCCCGGCTGGTCGGGCAAATTCTGAGCGAATACGCGACGGTCGCGAAGAAGCTGGTGCAGGCGAAGTCGTTCACGGCGGCGCACGCCGATCTGCAGAACCAGCTCGACGGACTGATCGGCAAGCGCTTCGTGGTCGACACGCCGTACGCGCAACTGGCGCATTTCCCGCGCTATCTGAAAGGGATCGCGCTGCGCATCGACAAGCTGAAGGCGGACCCCGCGCGCGACGCGCGGCAGTTCGCCGAATTCCAGCCGCTGCTGCAGAACTATCAGCGCGCGGTGGCGCAACGCGGCGGCGTGCTCGATCCGCGCTTGTCGGAGTTCCGCTGGCTGCTGGAGGAGTTGCGGATCTCGCTGTTTGCGCAGGAGTTGCGTACGCCGATGCCCGTTTCGGTGAAGCGGCTTTACAAGGTGTGGGAGTCGATGCAGCGCTGATCGACGTGAGGGGCGAGGGCGCGCTGTGCGCTGCCGCCTCATGCGGGTGGCTTCGGTTATGGCCCGGCTGCCTTTCGCGGCGCGGATAAAAACGCGCGCGCCGCCATGCCTTGTGGGAATGACGGCGCGCGCAGAACGGCGCGGGGCTTTTGTCGGTCCCGCGCTCGTCGCACCTGCAACGTCGATGGCCAGGCGATTGCTCGTGACTCGGCTTGGCCCTGCCTGCCCTGCCAGTTCCGCCTACCAGTGCATGCCGGCGCCGATCGACGCGCCGAACTGGCCGCGCGAATCCGTGGTGCCTTGCAGCTTGTAGACCCACTTACCCGTTTCCGAAAGCTGCGATACGCCGATGGCCAACGCCGACTGGCCGGCGTACGTGCCACCGGCCATTGCGACCATGCCGTGACCCGGCAGGACTGCCTGCGGCAAACCGGCCATTGCCATTGCGGATGCCGTGCCGCCGTAGCTGTCGCGACGGGCTGAGCGGATCTGGTCGTCCGTATAGCTGTTCGCCTGGCTCACTGCTCCGCTGACGCTTTGCTGCAACTGGTTGACGTTGACGGCATCGGCGCCTTGCACGCCGGCTGCGACGTTGGTGATCTGGCGTTCCTGGCCCGCTGCGCCGACGGATACGCTGTTCGCCCGGTCCGCGATCGAGCCTTCGCCTAATGCGACGGAATTGTCAGCGCTGGCGTTTGCTGCTGCGCCGAGCGCGGTGGCGTTGGCGCCGCTGGCGACGGAGTTTGCGCCGAGTGACGTGGCGTTTGCGCCGCTCGCCAGCGAATTCGCGCCGATGGCCGTAGCGTTGGTGCCGGTGGCCTGCGCGTCGGCGCCCGCGGCGACGGAGTGGGCGCCAGAGGACACGGCGCCTTCGCTATCGCGGTTGCCTTCCGCGCTGAAGAACGGATTGGCGGTATTGACCACGACGTTGCTGACGGCGCCGTCGATGGCGGCGTTCAGTTGAGCGACGTTGACCGCGTCGGTTGCGTCCACGCCTGCCGCGACGTTGTGGATGACCGTGCCGCCGTTCGCCGCGTCGCCGCCGAGGGTGACGCTGTTCTTGTTGATGGTGCCGTCGGCGTTCTGGTCATACATGACCGCACCGTCGAGCTTCGCGGCATTGGCGGCGCCTTGGTCGCTCACGGCTTTCAACTGCGCGACGTTGACGGCGTCGGTGTCGGCGGTGCCGGCCGCGACGTTCGTGATCTGGCGTTCGTTGCCGGCGGAGCCGATCGAGACGGTATTCGCTCGGTCCGCGACCGAGCCTTGGCCGAGTGCGACGGAGTTGGCGGCTGCAGCGCTGGCTTGATATCCGAGCGCGGTCGAATTCGCGTCCGCTGCGCTGGCCAGGTAGCCGAGAGCGGTTGAACCGTCACCTTCAGCGATTGCGAAGCTGCCGACTGCCGTGCCGAAATTGCCGTTCGCCTGCGAACTCGTGCCGGCGGCAAATCCGGCTTGCCCCGCAGCGAGCGCTGAACTGCCGATGGCCACCGCGTTGCTACCGGTGGCCGACGCGTCGTCGGTGCCGTCGTTGAGTCCGTTCGCCTTGAAATAGCGCGAGGCGTTTGCGCTGGCGGCTTGCAACTGACTGAGATTGACGGCGTCGGTCGCGTTGGTACCGGCTGCGACATTCGTGATCTGCCGCTCCTGCCCCGCCGAGCCTACCGACACCGTGTTCACGCGGTCGGCCACCGAATTCTGGCCGAGGGCCACGGAGCCATCCGTACTCGCTGTGGCCATGTAGCCGAGCGCGACGCTGCCGACGCCCGTCACGCTCGAATACGCACCGACCGTCGTGGCGCCGACGCTGCTGGCAACGGACGAGCCGCCGATCGAGGTTGAGCCCGGTGCGTTGGCCGCAGCGCTCGCGCCTAGCGCTGTAGAACCGACGCTGCGGGCGGCGGCGTTCGAGCCGAGTGCGACCGCATCGGCACCGGTCGCGCTTGCGCCTACGCCAGCCGCGACCGCATGTGTGCCGCTTGCCACGGCATCGTCAGAACCGTCGGCGACGCCATCGGCCTTGAAGTAGTGCTGGGTGCCGCTCTGCGCAATGGTGTCGACCTTGCCATCGACCGCACGCAACTGGCTCACGTTGACCGCATCGGTCGCCGCCGCGCCCGCTGCCACGTTCGTCAGGCGGCGCTCCTGGTTCGCTGAACCGAGCGACACTTCGCCCGCCGGGGTGGACGCCGCGATCGCCGTCGCGCCCGATCCAGCCGGTGCAAAAGCTGTCTGGGACAGGTCCGCTGCGGTGGAGGAATTCGCGCCCAATGCGACGCTGTTGGCCGCGGTGGCAGCCGCATTGTTGCCGAGCGCCACAGCGCCCGCCGCGCCGGCCGTTGCCGCGTAGCCAAGAGCAGTGGCATTGACGCCGGTCGCCTGCGCGAATCCGCCGAATGCCATCGCCCCCACCTCGCTGACAGTGGCCTGATTGCCGATCGCGATACTGTAGTCGGCCGCCGCCAGAGCTGAATCGCCGCCAGCGAAAGAGCCCGTGCCGACTGCGGCAGACTGATGACCGATCGCGGCAGCATTCGTACCGGCCGCTTTCGCTTGCGCGCCTGCGGCCACTGAGTTGTCGCCCTTTGCATAGGAACTGACGCCAATCGCGGTCGAGCTATTGCCCAGCGCGCTCGCTTGCACGCCCGTTGCAATCGAAAACGTGCCTGACGCCGTTGCCTGAAAGCCCGTCGCAATCGCGCCATCGCTGAGCGCGCCTGATTGCTTGCCCAACGCCATGGAATACAGGCCTACCGCGTTCGCTTGCATGCCGAGCGCAATTGAATAGGGGCCCGCCGCTTGTGCCGCGATGCCTGCTGCAATCGAGCCAACGCCCGTGGCGAGCGCATCCGCGTCCAAGCCGGGATTAACCGAGGCTCCCGCAAAAAATACGGTGGCGTGTGCCACCGACACCCCCCAGGACAATGCCGCCAGAACCAGTACCGCTTGGGCGATGGCTTTCTTGCGAGTCGTCGTGCGCTTTGCCGTTGATCTTGCCGTCGTCGGCGATGCCAGCCAGGTTTTCGGCGTTTCACACCAAACCAATGGGTTATTGCTTTTCATTGTTTTAGAAACTCCGCGGTATTGCGTGCGTGGACGGTGCATGAGCGCGGGTAAGCCGGCAAGGATTTCATCGCCCTGATAAATTGCGCAAAAATGAAAGTCGGCAGCCGTTGGTTTAGCTGCGTTAGCGCCTTGGCGGTCTTTTTTTGCTCGTGCGAAACACCCGCGTCATGCCCGTTCACCCACAAGATTGATAGGTGGGCGATGAGGCGGCAGGATTGTCCGATTTGGCGGCGGGACGGGGATATCAGTTAAATCTGCAACGAGTGTGGAAAAATCATTTTATGTGGGCGTGTCTTAGTTTGCAGGAGCGTAAATAGAATTAAATAAAGAGCATTCGAAGATTTTTCTGAAAATGAATCATTTAATCTGAGTGTGTTCTTGTATCTATGAGCTTTCAGTGAGATTCGACATGTCAAGCGTGATACATATTGCCGGCGTTTCAAAAAAGAGGTGATCGCACGTTGCCCCGCGCGGCTCGCCATCCAGCCGCCACGGCCCATCGTGTCCCTCATTTCTCCTGCCCCGCAGACCGATCTGCGTCAACCGCTGGCCCCGGCAAACGTTCTACAATGATGGTTGTTCTCCGAAGTGAGTTTTCATGCGTAAATTTTTTCTTCCCAGCTTGACTGCCACGGTCGCTGCGGGCGCGCTGCTGGTCGCCGCCACAGGCTTTTTTTCTCCGGCGGCCCACGCCAACAACGTGATCGTGCTCAATTCCGGCGAAGCCACGCTGAGCCTGATCGACGAGGCGACCCGCCAGGTCGTCGGCACGGTGCCCACGGGCAAGGAACCGCACCACCTGATGGCCACGCCGGACAATTCGTCGTTGATCGTCGCGAATTCGGTGTCGAACAATCTGATGTTCGTCGACCCGAAAACGGGCCAGGTGCAGCGCTGGGTCGAGAACATCGAAGATCCGTACCAGATCGGTTTTTCGCCTGACCGCAAATGGCTGGTCACCACCGGCCTGCGTCTGGACCGTCTGGACATCTATCACTACGACGGCCAGAAGAACCAGATGACGCTGGCCTCGCGCTTGCCGCTCGCGGTCATGCCGAGCCACATGGCGTTCACGAACGACAGCAAGACGGTATTCGTCACGCTGCAGGTGTCGGGCGAACTGGCCGCGATCGACCTGGCCACGCAAACCGTCAAGTGGAAGATGAAGGTTGGCAAGGTGCCGGCGGGCCTGTGGATGACGCCGGGCGAGAAATACCTGCTGGTCGGCATGACCGGCGCCGACTACGTCGCGGTGGTCGACTGGCGCAACCAGAAGATCGTCAAGACGATCCACACCGGCAACGGCGCGCACAACTTCCGTTCGCTGGCTGACGGCAAGCACGTCGCGGTGTCGAACCGCGTGGCGAGCACGATCAGCATCATCGACGAGGACACGCTCACCAACGTCGGCGACATCACCGGTTTGATGCCGGGACCGGACGACATGGAACTTTCCGCCGACAAACGCTATCTGTGGGTTACGTTCCGCTTCGCGAAGCACGTCGGCATCATCGACCTGACAACGCGTAAGCTGATCCAGACGATCGCTGTCGGCCGTTCGCCGCACGGCATCTATTTCTTCAATCGCGCGCCGGTCACGGCGCCGAACGGCGCTTGATGCAGGGGCCCATGCCGCACCACGCGAACCGTCACGGATGAAGTAACCAGACCAGCACCATGTTCCATCTGATTTTTTCTTCCCTCGACAACTTCGTCTCCGCCGTGCAGACGTTGTTGTACGTCGACGTGGTACAGCCGCTGCTGTTCCGCTTCGATCTGATGGATTACGACGAAGACACCTACGACAGCCTGTACTGGGTGATCGTGGGCGTCGTCGAAGTACTGGCCATGTACGCGGTTCTGCGCCCGCTCGAAGCGCTGCGTCCGGTAGAGAAGTGGGAGACCCGCAAGGCGGTGCGCGTCGACGTGATCTACACGTGGATCGCCAAGCTCGGCATTCTGAACCTGTTCTTTTTCTTCGCGCTCCAGCCATTCTTCGACACCGTGCAGGCGTGGCTGCGACTGCACAACATTTCGAATATCGAGTTCGACAATCTGTGGCCGGGCGTGACCACGCAGCCGCTCGTCACGTTCGTGATGTATCTGCTGGTGCTTGATTTCGCCGGTTACTGGTATCACCGCTGGGAACATCGGATCGGCGTGTGGTGGGAACTGCACGCGGTGCATCACAGCCAGCAGCAGATGTCGCTCTGGTCCGACGACCGCAACCATCTGCTCGACGATCTGCTGCAAGCCTCGTTCTTCGCGGTGATCGCGCTGGTGATCGGCGTGCCGCCGTCGCAGTTCGTCGTGCTGGTCGCCATCACGAATCTCGCGCAGAGTGTCCAGCACGCGAACATCCGCCTGTACTTCGGCTGGCTGGGCGAGCGCCTGCTGGTCAGTCCGACCTTCCATCGCCGTCACCACGCCATTGGTTATGGCCACGAGGGGTTGAAATACGGCTGCAACTTCGGCGTGCTGTTTCCGTGGTGGGACATGCTGTTCCGCAGCGTGTCATGGAGCCGCGAGATGGAGCCGACCGGCATCAGCGATCAACTCGAAGGCCGCCGTTACGGCGACGGTTTCTGGGCGCAGCACTGGCTTGCCTTCGTGCGCATCGCAGGCCGTCTTTCGCCGAAACGCCGCACCGAAAGCAACGACGCCGCCGCCGTTTGAGCGCGCTTCCTCCCACGCCGCCGGTTTCCCCGGCGCCGCGTCACGTGGTTTATCCTGTTCACGTTTGCGACCCTTCGCCGGGCTGCCCGGCGGGTTTGTCGCGCGGTTCAATCCATTCCATCGTTTCGCTCACCGGCACTGGCTCGCATGAATGATCTGTTGCGCTCGTTCGGGCGCGCGCTCACGAGCGCGCTCCACCCGCGCATGCTCTGGCTGACCTTCATGCCGTTTCTCGCGGCAACGGTCGGGTGGGGCGTGATCCTGTGGTTTTCCTGGCAGACGCTGATCGGTGCGACGCGCAGCTGGCTCGAAGGCTGGTCGTTCACGCTCACGCTTTATCATCTGTTCGACTGGCTCGGTTTTTCAGCGCTGCATGCGGCGATCGCGCCGTTTATGGTGATCGCGATGACGATTCCGCTGATCGTCGTCACGGTGCTGCTGCTGATCGCCACGCTGTCGATGCCCGCGGTGATCCGCTTCCTGTCGGCAAGGCAATTCCCGAGCCTGGAAATGCGCCGCGGCGGAACGTGGTACGGTAGCCTCGGACAGGCGTTGTGGACCACGCTGGTGTGTCTGGTGCTGCTGATCGTCACGTTGCCGCTCTGGCTCGTGCCGCCGTTCTTCGCGCTGATTCCGCCGCTGCTGTGGGGCTGGCTGACGTATCGTGTGATGAGCTACGACGCGCTCGCGCTGCATGCCACGCGTGACGAGCGGCGCGCGCTGGTGCGGCGTTTCCGTTTGCCGCTGTTGTTGATCGGCATCGCGAGCGGCTTGCTGGGTTCGCTGCCTACGCTGTTGTGGGCGTCGTCGGTCTGGCTGATCGTGCTGTTCCCGGTGGTCACGGCCGTGACGATCTGGATCTATGCGTTCATCCTCGTGTTCTCGGCGTTATGGTTCGGCTACTACTGTTTGCGCGCGTTGCAACGCATGCGCGCGGATGAGCACGGCGGCGTGCGGCACGCGGCGCCGCTTCCCTACTGATGAATTACTGACTAAGCGAAAAAGAGGCGGCAATGGCATTTGGCGTCATCATCATCGGCGATGAAATCCTGTCGGGCAGGCGTATCGACAAGCATCTGCCGAAGGTCATCGAATTGCTGGGCGCGCGTGGGCTGTCGCTCGGCTGGGCGGAGTATATCGGCGACGATCCGGAGCGCATCACCGCGACGCTGCGGCGCACGTTCGCCTCGGGCGACATCGTGTTTTCCACGGGCGGCATCGGCGCGACGCCGGACGACCACACGCGCCAATGCGCGGCGGCCGCGCTCGGCGTGCCGCTCGAACTGCATCCGGAAGCCGCGAAGCTGATTCAGGAGCGCATCCGCGACATGCATCCGGCGAACGCGGCCACGCCGCTCGATCTGGAGTCGCCGGAGAACCGGCATCGCCTGAATATGGGCACGTATCCGCAGGGCGCGTCGATCATTCCGAACGGCTACAACAAGATTCCGGGCTTTTCGATCAGGCAGCATCACTTCGTGCCGGGTTTCCCGGTGATGGCGTGGCCGATGATCGAGTGGGTGCTGGATACGCAATACGCGCATCTGCATCACGCCATGCCGCACGCGGAGAAGTCGCTGCTGGTGTTCGAGTTGCCGGAGTCGCGCCTCACGCCGCTGATGGAAAAAATCGAACGCGATTTTCCGGGCGTGCGGGTCTTCAGTCTGCCGAGCGTGGGCGATGCGGAACGCGGCGGCGTGTACGCGCGGCATCACATCGATCTGGGCGTGAAGGGCGAGCCCGAAGCGGTGGCGGCGGCCTTCGTCAAGCTGCGGGAAGGCGTGCACCTGCTGGGCGGCGATATCGTCGAGCCCGAGGCGGCGGCTGCGGCGGCGAAGCCGCGCGGCTGATTCGCGCGACATACGCTTGTCTTGATTCGGGCGCTGCGGCGCCCGTTTTTCATCGCGCTCGTCGCCGATTCTGAGCGCGGCAGAGGCGGATCATCGGCCTGTCACATTCGGCGCCGACGATGTGCCTGTCCTCACGTGCGCGCCTCAATGGACGGTTTTGAGGCGGCGTCGACGAGCCGCGGCGACAAGCAAATATCACGCAGCGGTCGCGCAGCGATCAGGTGACCGCAAGGCAACCGCGCGCCACACAACCGCCGCACTCACGCGCCGATCCACGGCAACCCGCGAAAGCACCAGCCCGACACCGTCTTCCGATGCCCTTGGCCGTCCTTGTCGCCTTCGAAGCCTTCCAGCAGGTCATACGCCTTCGTGAAACCGGCCTGCGTGGCGGCGATCGCGGCGAGCTTCGAGCGCGCGGCGCTGCGGCACAGGAACAGCACGGGCGTATCCGGCGTGGCGACCTGCTTCAACTGCGCGAGAAATTCCTGATTCGGCACCGCGCCCGGATAGCGCGTCCATTCCACGTGCGCGTATTGTCCGTCGCCGATCACCGGCCGGCCGACCCAATCGAGTTCGGCGCGGGTGCGCACATCCACGAGACGCGTGCGCGGATCGAGCTGCAGCAGTTCGAACGCTTCGGCGGGCGATATCGCGCCCGCGTACGGCAACTGATTCTCGGTGCGGCGTTTGTCCGCGCTGGCGTACAACTGTTCGAGCGTGCTCATGAGCGCAAATCTCCTTCGGACCAAATGATCATTCTAGCGCGCGGCGCGAGGCGTGCACGTGTGGCGCGAGCGGCCGCGAACGGGCGTGCGCCGCGATCCGGCGAATGCGCAAACATGGTGCAAGTTTCGTGAAATGCACCAAAATAGAAATGTTGGCCGTTGCCGATTTGGCGAATGCACGTATTTGGTGCGACGTATCGTCCAAAGATTTCGGGGCTGCATGCCGTTCGGTGCGCCCATTCCCCGCAAACGCGCGCGCACTGTGGTTCTGCTCCGGGTTGGCGCATACGTGGCACAGAAGCTGCTTTATTGGTGCCGATCGATTTGTCCAGGCAGACTTTTATGTTCCTCCTCAACGATTGAGGGTGGACGCGCCGGGACGGGTCAGCTAGATTGGGCGGCGGCTGAATCCGCCGAATTCGTTAATCAGGAGAAAAGGTTATGAGTAAATCCGTGGCCGACGTCGTGCAACTCGTCAAAGACGAAGACGTCAAGTTTGTCGACTTTCGTTTCACCGACACGCGCGGCAAAGAGCAACACGTTTCGGTGCCGGTGTCGGCATTCGATGAAGACAAGTTCGAAAGCGGCCATGCGTTTGACGGTTCTTCGATTGCCGGCTGGAAGGGCATCGAAGCCTCGGACATGTTGCTGGTCCCGGATGCGAACACGGCCTTCATCGACCCGTTCTACGAAGAATCCACCCTCGTGCTGACCTGCGACGTCGTCGAACCGGCGGACGGCAAGGGCTACGAGCGCGACCCGCGCTCGCTGGCAAAGCGCGCTGAAGCCTACCTGAAGAGCACGGGCCTCGGCGACACGGCATTCTTCGGTCCGGAACCGGAATTCTTCATTTTCGATTCGGTCCAGTGGAACACGGATCAATCGGGCTGCTTCATCAAGATCGGTTCGGAAGAAGCACCGTGGTCGTCGGCGAAGGAATTCGAAGGCGGCAACACCGGCCACCGTCCGGGCACGAAGGGCGGCTATTTCCCGGTCGCACCGGTCGACACGTTCCAGGACATCCGTTCGGAAATGTGTCTGTTGCTCGAACAGATCGGCATTCCGGTCGAAGTGCACCACCACGAAGTCGCGGGCCAAGGCCAGAACGAGATCGGCACCAAGTTCTCGACGCTGGTGCAACGCGCCGACTGGCTGCAGCAAATGAAGTACATCATCCACAACGTCGCGCACACGTACGGCAAGACGGCAACGTTCATGCCGAAGCCGGTGGTCGGCGATAACGGTTCGGGCATGCACGTTCACCAGTCGATCTGGAAAGACGGCACGAACCTGTTCGCAGGCAACGGTTACGCAGGTCTGTCGGAATTCGCGCTGTTCTACATCGGCGGCATCATCAAGCATGCTCGCGCGCTGAACGCGATCACGAACCCGTCGACGAACTCGTACAAGCGCCTCGTGCCGCACTTCGAAGCACCGGTCAAGCTGGCTTACTCGGCTCGCAACCGTTCGGCATCGATCCGTATTCCGCACGTGTCGAACCCGAAGGGCCGCCGTATCGAAACGCGCTTCCCGGATCCGATGGCGAATCCGTACCTGTGCTTCTCCGCGCTGATGATGGCGGGTCTGGACGGCGTGCAGAACAAGATTCACCCGGGCGAAGCTGCCGACAAGAACCTGTACGACCTGCCGCCGGAAGAGGATGCAAAGATCCCGACCGTGTGCGCCGGCCTCGACCAGGCGCTGGACGCGCTGGACGCTGACCGCGAATTCCTGACGCGCGGTGGCGTGTTCACGGATTCGATGCTCGACGCGTACATCGAACTGAAGACGGGCGAGCTGCAACGCTATCGTCAGTCGGTGCACCCGATCGAATTCGAAATGTACTACTCGCTGTAAGCGGCAATGGCGCTTCGCCCTTCACACGGCGAAGTGCTTTGCCCGACGCTCGCGATCGGTCACGAAGGGACGGCGGCGCCGTCCCTTTTTCGTTAGACCGCGCACAACGTTTGCGGCTCGCGGGCAATGGGCAAAGAGCAACACAAAAAAGCGCATCACCGGTTTATCACCATCTCCTATCGGCCAGACTGCAAGATGGTTCTCAAGAATCTGATCAAGGCAAGGAAAGGGCACGAGCAGGCGCTCTCGGACGACGCTCAGCTCGTCAGTTCCGGTTTACTGCCGGGCTTCGAGGCGTTGCCGACGGTCGTGCTGGTGCTCGAAAAGCGCACGCTGCGCGTCGCGTTTGCGAACCCGTCGGCGGAGTCGATGCTGGACCTCTCGCGCCGGCAACTGACGCAGATGGCATGGCCGGACATCTTCTCGAATGCCGACGAACTGGTCGCGACCATTTCCGCGATCGCCGCCCACCGTTTTCACGCGACTCATCTGGACGCCGTGCTCGAACGTCCGGGCCACGAGCCGCTGCATGTGCATGCGATCGTCGGTTTCCTGGAAGGCGCGCAAGACTACGTGCTGCTCGAACTGTTCGAAAACGAGCGGCATTTACGCACCGACCGCGAGGAGCGCATCAACGACCTCACGGCGGTCAACAAGCAACTGATCCGCAATCTCGCGCACGAGATCAAGAATCCGCTCGGCGGGATTCGCGGCGCGGCGCAACTGCTCGAGTTCGAACTCGGCGAGCGTCAGCGCGACGAGTTGCGCGAGTACACGCAGGTCATCATCAAGGAATCGGACCGGCTGCAAACGCTGGTCGACCGGCTGCTCGAGCCGCACCGCCATCCGCATATCGTCGGCGACGTGAATATCCACGAAGTGTGCGAGCGCGTGCGCCAGGTGATTCTCGCGGAGTTTCCGCGCGGCCTCACCATCGAACGCGATTACGACGTGAGCGTGCCGGACCTGCGCGGCGACAAGGAGCAGTTGATTCAGGCGCTCCTGAACATCGTGCGCAACGCGGCTGAAGCGTTGCGCGAACGTATTTCTCAAGGCGATGCGCGGATCGAATTGCGCACTCGCATTGCGCGCAAGATTACGGTGTCGAAACGCTTATGTAAGCTGGCACTGGACTTGCATATCACTGACAACGGCCCAGGCATTCCCGAAGAAATCCGTGACCGCATTTTCTATCCGCTCGTGTCGGGGCGCGAGGACGGTAGTGGTCTCGGACTGACGCTCGCGCAGACTTTCGTGCAACAGCACGACGGTTTGATCGAAGTGGATAGCCGCCCGGGCCACACCGAGTTTCAGATTCTGCTGCCGCTCGACTGCTAACACCAATGCCTCGTGAGAAAACGCCGGGCCGCCCACGTTTTCTCACTCCCCTTCGGGGGGCCTGCCGCGAAGCGACAGGTTTGGGGGCACTCTTGAGACTTCTGACCGACCCATATGAAGCCGATCTGGATAGTAGACGACGATCAATCGATTCGCTGGGTGCTCGAAAAAGCACTGGCCCGCGAAAACTTCGCGACCCGCAGCTTCGCGAACGTGCGCGAGGCGTCGGCCGCGCTCGACCACGACAGCCCGCAGGTGCTGGTGTCCGACATCAGGATGCCCGGCGGCTCCGGCCTCGAACTGCTGCAAACCGTACGTGACAAGGTGCCGGGCTTGCCCGTCATCATCATGACGGCGTTCTCGGATCTGGATAGCGCGGTCGCCGCATTCCAGGGCGGCGCGTTCGAATACCTCGCCAAGCCGTTCGACGTCGACAAGGCGGTCGAACTGATTCGCCGTGCCGTGGACGAAAGCATGCGCGGCGAACAGACGTGGGACGAACGCGTTACCGAAGCACCGGAAATGCTCGGCCAGGCGCCGGCGATGCAGGACATGTTCCGCGCGATCGGCCGCTTGTCCCATTCTGCGGCAACCGTGCTCATTACCGGCGAATCAGGCACCGGGAAGGAACTGGTCGCGCGTGCGTTGCACCGACATAGCCCACGCGCGAACGGTCCCTTCATCGCGCTGAACACCGCGGCGATTCCGAAGGATCTGTTGGAATCCGAATTGTTCGGCCACGAGCGGGGCGCGTTTACCGGCGCGCAGGCCATGCGCCAGGGCCGCTTCGAGCAGGCCGAGAACGGCACGCTGTTTCTCGACGAAATCGGCGACATGCCGTTCGATTTGCAGACGCGTCTGTTGCGCGTGCTGTCGGACGGACAGTTCTATCGCGTCGGTGGCCACAATCCGTTGCGCGCCAATGTGCGCGTGATCGCGGCGACGCACCAGAATCTCGAATCGCGCGTGCGTCAGGGTCTGTTCCGCGAGGACTTGTATCACCGGCTCAATGTGATCCGCCTGCGCTTGCCGGCCTTGCGCGAGCGCAGTGAGGACATTCCGCTGCTCACGCGGCACTTCCTGCAAAAGAGTGCGCGCGACCTCGGTGTCGAGCCGAAGCGCGTGTCTGAAGAAGCGCTGGCTTATCTCGCGTCGTTGCCGTTTCCGGGCAATGTGCGTCAGTTGGAGAACCTCGCCAACTGGCTCACGGTGATGGCGCCGGCGCAGACCATCGAGATCAAGGACTTGCCGCCTGATCTCGGCCCCGCGCAAGCCGGCGTGACCGATCTGGCCGGCGGTGGCGGTGCGATCGGAACGGGAGATGCGGGCCTCGCAGGTGGCGCGCCGGTCAACGGCACGAGCGCCGCGGCGCATCCGGCCGCGGCGGGCGGCATGCCGGTCGCGAACACCGTCAGCGCCTGGGAAGGCGGCTTGCGCACCGAAGTCGCGCGGATGTTGCGCGAGAATGCGGCGGACGTCATGGACGAACTCGCGCGCCGTTTCGAAGCAGCCGTGATTCGAGAAGCGCTCGACTTCACGCGTGGACGCAAGGTCGAAGCGGCGGAGCGTCTCGGCATTGGCCGTAATACGATTACGCGCAAGATTCAGGAACTCAACCTCGAGCCCTGAGTATCGCGTTGTAGAGCGGGGCGGCGCGCGCGCCGCTCCGCTCATTCGCCTGTAAAACGAGTCACGGGCTCCCACAAGGCATAATCGACGCTGTTTTCATTCGACAGCTGACGATGCCTGCTTCTCCCGCTCCTTTCTCCTGGCCGCTTTCTCCCGATCCCTTCCTGTCGCTCGAAGCGCTCCACGACCCTGACGCGCTCGCGTGGGTCGAACAGCAGAACGCCCGCACGCGCGCCGCGTGGTGCAACAGCGCGGAATTCGAGTCGCTCAGGCAACGGCTTGCCGACGCCTATCTGCCGCGCGAGCGTCCGGTGATTCCCGATCGCTGGAAGGAGTGGGCTTACGACCTGTGGCAGGACGAGCGCAATCCCAAGGGCATCTGGCGGCGTACCACGTGGGCGGCATGGCGTGGCGGCAAACCGGAGTGGCAGAACCTGCTCGACTTCGACGCGCTCGGTGCTGCCGAGGGCACGCCTTGGGTCTGTGTCGAACTCGACATTCTCTATCCCGATGGCGACCGCGCGCTGATCACACTGTCGCCCGGTGGTTCGGATGCGCTCGTGGTGCGCGAGTTCGACATCGACGCGCGACGTTTTGTCGACGACGGCTTCGTGATCGCGAAGGCCGGCAAGCACACGGCGTCGTGGATCGATCGGGACACACTTTACGTCGGCTGGGATAACGGCCGCAAGACGTTGACGCGCTCCGGTTATCCCCGCGAAGTGCGACGCTGGACGCGCGGCACCGCGCTCGCCGACGCGCCGGTGGTGTTCAAGGGCGCGTTCGGCGACATCGGCGTGGAGGGGCACTACGATCCGGTCGAGCAACGGCACACGGTGGTGAGCAGCGTCGATTTTTTCGATTCGCACACGTACTACCTCGATGATGCCGATGGTGCCGTCGACGCCTGGCGCCGCTACGAGGTGCCGTCGCATGTCGCGGTGAGCGGCTGGCAAGACTGGCTGTTGTTCGAACCGCGGCTCGACTGGGATTGCAATGGCGTGTCCTATCCGGGCGGCGCCTTGCTGGCGATCCGCGAAGACGCGTTCCTGCGCGGCGAGCGCGACGTGCAGCCGCTATTCACGCCGACGCCGCAAACTTCGGCCTGCGAGTGGACGCATACGCGCAACCACCTGATCGTGTCGTACCTGGAGGACGTGCAGAGCAAGACCTTGCTGTTGACGCCGTCGCAAGGCGACGATCAGGCGTGGCATTGGCAGCAACGCGTCTTTCCAACGCGCGAGGATGCGCAAGCCGACGTCTCGCCGGTGGAGCCGACGCTCGACGACGAAGTGTTCGTCGATACCGACGACTATCTGCAGCCGCCTGCGTACTGGCTCGCCGACCTCGCCCGTGACGATCTGAGCGAATGGGAGTTGCTTGACCGCTGGCCGACGCAATTCGACGCAACGCAGTTCGCCGTCACGCGTGGCTACGCAGTTTCCGCGGACGGCACGCGCGTGCCGTACACGGTGATCGGCCCGCGCGCCGAGCAACAACACGCGCGTCCATGCCTGCTCAACGGTTACGGCGGCTTTGCCATTCCGTTGCTGCCGAGCTATCTGACGGGGCAGGGCATCGGCTGGCTGGCGCGCGGCGGCGTGTACGTGGTCGCGCATATTCGCGGCGGCGGCGAGTTCGGCACGCGCTGGCATATGGCGGCACAGGGCGAGCATCGCCAGCGCGCGTTCGACGATTTCATCGCGGTGGCCGAGGCGCTCACCGAGACGGGCGTGACGAGCGCCGCGCAACTCGGTATTCAGGGTGGCAGCAATGGCGGTTTGCTGGTGGCGGCGTGCATGGTGCAGCGCCCCGAGCTGTTCGGCGCCGTGGTGTGCGAGGTGCCCTTGCTCGACATGAGCCGCTATCACTTGCTGCACGCGGGCGCGTCATGGATCGACGAATACGGCGATCCTGACGAACCCGATGAAGCGGGCATGCTGGCC
Source organism: Paraburkholderia sp. RL18-101-BIB-B (assembly GCF_046026985.1). Lineage (NCBI taxonomy): Bacteria > Pseudomonadati > Pseudomonadota > Betaproteobacteria > Burkholderiales > Burkholderiaceae > Paraburkholderia > Paraburkholderia sp. RL18-101-BIB-B. The sequence goes on along the minus strand of NZ_JARESV010000007.1, from coordinate 185,489 downwards.
GCTTACTCGCCGTATCACCGCGTGTCGGCGAACGTTGCGTATCCGCCTGTGCTGTTCACCACATCGACGGCCGACGACCGTGTGCATCCCGGCCACGCGCGCAAGATGGCCGCGCGCATGCAGGCGCTGGGTGCCGACCACGTCTGGTATCGGGAGAACACCGAAGGCGGGCACGGCGGCTCCGATGAGCTGGAGCAGGCCGAGCATGATGCGATGGTGTTCGAGTTCCTGTGGCGTACGCTGAACCGGTCGACGCAGGCCTGACGTCGTGAGGAAGGATCAGCCGAGCTGCGCGACGACCGGCGCGTGGTCCGACGGCTGGTCCCACTTGCGCGGCGCCTTGTCGACGTCGCACGACGAACATACGTCAGCCAGCGCCTTCGACAGCAGGATATGGTCGATGCGCAGCCCCGCGTTGCGACGGAACGCCATCATCCGGTAGTCCCACCACGAGTAGATCTTTTCCGGCTGCTCGAACTGGCGGAATGCATCGACGAGACCGAGTTCGACCAGCCGCACGAACTCCGCGCGTTCTTCGGGCGACACCAGATTCTGGCCTTCCCACGCTTTCGGATCGTGCACGTCGCGGTCTTCTGGCGCGATGTTGTAGTCGCCGAGCAGTGCAAGCTTCGGATGTACAGCCATCTCGCTCGCGATCCAGTCGTGCAGCGCAGCAAGCCAGCGCAGTTTGTACGCGAACTTGTCGGTGCCCGGCGCCTGGCCGTTGGGGAAATACGCGGAGATGATGCGCACGCCTTCGATGGTCGCGGCAATCACGCGTTGCTGCGGATCTTCAAAGCCCGGAATATTCCGCACAATGCTGCCTTCGTCGACCGTCAGGCCGCCGCGCACCAGAATGCCGACGCCGTTATAAGTCTTCTGGCCGGCGAACCAGCTGCGGTAGCCTTTCTCTTCGAGTTCGGCGCGCGGGAATTTTTCGTCCGGCAGTTTCAGTTCCTGGAGGCACAGTACATCGGTGCCGCTGGTTTCGAGCCAGTCGACCACATGCTGTTGGCGGACTTTGAGGGAGTTGACGTTCCAGGTGGCGATTTTCATGACATTCTCACAAGCTTGCGTGATTCCGATAGTCCCGCATCTTATCGCGCGGGCGAGCGGACGGTGAAAATGGCCCCGCCGCGGCACCGAAAATAAAAGCGCGAGCCGGCCATGTCGCGGCGTATAGTGGGATCACTCACACTCGCGCTTTTGCGCATCGGGGAGGCATCATGGCCGAACTTTACCCTGCCCTTTATAAGGACTTCGAAGTGCATCCGCTGGTATTTTCGCGGGCGTTCGACAAGTTCGACGGTCACAAGCGCCACTCCGAAGGCTACGACGTCGCGGTGCGCGTCTGCCGGCCGGGAGCAATCAGCGGCTCGAAGGCGAGCCGCGTATTTCGTCTCGTGCTGCCGCTCACGTTCTCCGATTTCGGCGTGGCCAAACGCAGTGCGAGCCAGTACGGCGCGGACATCATCGACGGTAAGGTGGAAGGCGCGACGGTCCAGGATCTGTGAGTCGCGTGTGCGTCATTTCACGAGCGTGAAATAATTCGCGCGATTGTTTGACGTCTTGCGAACATCTCTATACAATCCGTTTTCTCTGACGCGGGGTGGAGCAGTCTGGCAGCTCGTCGGGCTCATAACCCGAAGGTCGTAGGTTCAAATCCTACCCCCGCAACCAAGCATTGTTGAAAGCCCGCTGGCGCAAGCCACGCGGGCTTTTTAACTTCTACGGCATCCGTGCGCATACGGGTTGAAGCGCGTGCGCGCACCCACCTTCACTCCGAATCAATCGCCCATTCCACCGCCGCTTGCGCATGCAATGCGGTCGTGTCGAACACGGGTAACGCGGAATCTTCTGGCTTGATCAGCAACGTGATCTCGGTGCAGCCGAGAATCACTGCCTGCGCGCCACGAGCGGCCAGCGCTTCGATCACACGCTGATACACCGCGCGCGAAGCGTCGTTCACTTTGCCGTGGCACAACTCATCGTAAATGATGCGGTGCACGTCCGCGCGTTCGGCTTCATCGGGAATCACTGTGTCGAGGCCGTAGCGCTCACGCAGGCGTCCCGTGTAGAAAGCTTGCTCCATCGTATAGCGCGTGCCCAGCAAGCCCACTCGCTCGATGCCTGCCGCGCGCAGCGCGCTGCCGGTCGGATCGGCGATATGCAGGAAGGGCACGTCGATCGCCGCTTCGATCGATTCATACACGCGATGCATCGTATTGGTCGCGAGCATCACCAGATCGGCGCCGCCCCGTTCGAGTTGGCGCGCGGCGTCTGCCATCTGCTGGCCGAGCGCGTTCCAGTCGCCCGCGCGCTGGTTCGCTTCGATCGGCGCGAAGTCGACGGTGAGCATCAGGCTGCGGGCGTTGTGGTGGCCGCCCAGGCGCGTTTTGGCGTGGCGGTTGAGCAGCTTGTAATACTCGGTGGACGATTCCCAGCTCATCCCGCCGATCACGCCGATGGTTTTCATGTGCTTGCTCCGTGAGTGGATGACGGCGCGGCATCGCATCGACCGTCTGTCTGGCGAGTATAGGCGGGTGGCGCGACGCACTGCCGGTACGGATCGCGCGCCGCTCGCCGGTACGGCCAGATGAAAAAAGCGTCGAACAAAAACGCCGCCACGCGCTTTCTGACGCCGATAGAATCGTAGTCAATCAGGACGGGGTCAAAGGGAGCGATAGATGGATCTGATCATCCGCCGCGCGATGCTGCCACCGGGCGCCGCGCCGCAATACAAAGAGCCGGTCGACATCGGCATCGAAGCGGGCCGCATCGTCGCCGTCGAGCCGAATCTGGCCGCCAGCGCGCGCGAAGAAATCGATGCCGCGGGTTCACTCGTCACACCGCCGTTCGTCGATCCGCATTTCCATATGGACGCGACGCTCTCGTACGGTTTGCCGCGCGTGAACGCGTCGGGCACGCTGCTCGAAGGCATCGCGTTATGGGGCGAACTGAAGCCGGATCTGACGCAGGAGGCGCTGATCGAGCGGGCGTTGCAATATTGCGATTGGGCCGTCGCGCGCGGACTGCTTGCTATCCGCAGCCACGTGGATGTATGCGATCCGCGTCTGCTCGCGGTCGAGGCGCTGGTCGAAGTGAAGCGCCGCGTCGCACCGTATCTCGATCTGCAGCTGGTGGCCTTTCCGCAAGACGGCGTGTTGCGCAGCCCGGGCGCGTTCGAGAATCTCAAGCGCTCGATCGCGATGGGTGTGGACGTGGTCGGCGGCATTCCGCATTTCGAGCGCACCATGGCCGACGGCGCGCAGTCGGTGCGCCTCTTGTGCGAGTACGCGGCGGAGCAGGGCTTGCGCGTCGACATGCATTGCGATGAATCGGACGATCCGATGTCGCGGCACATCGAGACGCTCGCGGCCGAAACGCACCGGCTCGGTTTGCACGGGCGTGTCACCGGCTCGCATCTGACCTCGATGCATTCCATGGACAACTACTACGTCAGCAAGCTCCTGCCGCTGATGCGCGAGTCGGGCGTCGCGGCGATCGCGAATCCGCTGATCAACATCACGCTGCAAGGGCGCAGCGACACGTATCCGAAACGCCGCGGCATGACGCGCGTGCCGGAGATGATGGCGGCCGGCATCAACGTCGCGTTCGGCCACGATTGCGTGATGGACCCGTGGTACAGCCTCGGCTCGGGCGACATGCTCGAAGTCGCGCACATGGGCTTGCATGTGGCGCAGATGACGGGCGTCGACGGCATGCGCGCCTGTTTCGACGCGGTGACGGTGAACGCCGCGCGCATTCTCGGTCTGGAAGGCTACGGCATCGCGCCGGGATGCGCGGCCAATCTGGTGCTGCTCGACGCGCGCGATCCGGTGGAAGCGATCCGCTTGCGCGCCGCGCGCCTCGCGGTAGTGAGCCGCGGCAAGGTGGTGAGCCGCGCGCCGGCTGCGCGCGCGGCGCTGTCGCTCGAAGGCCGTCCAGCGCAAGTGGACTTCAAATTGCATCGCGATTGATTGCGGCTTGATGCTTCGCGCGAAACAAAAAAACCGGTGCCTGCTTACGCAGGTCACCGGTTTTTTATCGGCGCGAAGCAAAGCGCCGACGCTTGCCTCAACCCATCAATGCGCCGCGCCCGGCGACATGCCATTGTGGCGCAGCAATGCGTCGATATTCGGCTCGCGGCCGCGGAACGCCTTGAACGACTCCATTGCCGGACGGCTGCCGCCCACTTCCAGAATCTCCTTGCGATAGCGCATGCCGGTCGCCTGATCGAGCACGCTGCCGCTCGCCGCTTGCGCCGCTTCTTCGAATGCCGCGTAGGCATCCGCGGAGAGCACTTCAGCCCACTTGTAGCTGTAGTAGCCCGCCGCGTAACCGCCCGCGAAAATATGGCTGAACGTATTCGGCCAACGCGAGAACGGCGCCTGCGGCACGACATGGAAGCGCTCGTTGATTTCGCTCGCGAGTTCGGTGGCGTTCTTCGTGCCCGAAGCATCGAAGCCGGTATGCAGTTGCATGTCGAACATCGAGAACACGATCTGGCGCAGCGTGCCCAATCCGCTCTGGAAGTTCTTCGCGGCGAGCATCTTGTCGAACAGATCGCGCGGCAACGGCTTGGCCGTTTCGACGTGCGAGGTCATGTCGCTCAGCACGTCCCACTCCCAGCAGAAGTTCTCCATGAATTGCGACGGCAGTTCGACCGCGTCCCACTCGACGCCGTTGATGCCCGACACGCCCAGTTCATCGACACGCGTGAGCATGTGATGCAGACCGTGGCCGAACTCGTGGAACAGCGTGATGACTTCGTCGTGCGTGAAGCAGGCGGGCTTGCCGCCGACCGGCGCCGAGAAGTTGCAGGTCAGATACGCGACCGGCGTTTGCACGCTGCCGTGCGTGTGCTTGTGACGGCCGCGTGCATCGTCCATCCAGGCGCCGCCGCGTTTGCCTTCGCGCGCATACAGATCGAGGTAGAACTGCGCGACGAGGCCGCCGTCCTGATTCTCGACGCGGAAAAAGCGCACGTCCGGATGCCACACGGCCGCGTCGTCGCGACGGATACGCACGCCGAAGAGCGTTTCAGTGACCTTGAACAGACCCTTGAACACGGCGTCTTCCGGGAAGTACTGTTTGACTTCGTTCTCAGAGAACGAGTAGCGCTTCTGACGCAGACGCTCCGCGGCAAACGTCATGTCCCATGGTTGCAACTCGCTCATGCCGAGTTCGTTTGCGGCGAATTCGCGCAGTTCCTTCCAGTCCTGCTCGGCATGCGGACGCGCACGCGTGGCGAGGTCTTCGAGGAAGCTCATCACCTGAGCAGGAGACTCGGCCATTTTCGGCGCGAGCGAGACTTCGGCGAAGTTGTTGAAGCCGAGCATGTGCGCTTCTTCGGCGCGTAGTTTCAACTGGTCGGCGAGCACCGCGGTGTTGTCCCACTCGGGCCTGCCGTTGCCGTATTGCGAGCCGAGTTCCGAGGCACGCGTGACATACGCGCGATACATCGCTTCGCGCATCGGACGATTTTCCGAGTACTGCATCACCGGGAAATACGACGGGAAGTGCAGCGTGAACTTGTAGCCGGTTTTGCCTTCGCGTTCGGCCGCTTCCTTCGCGGCTTCGACAACATCTTCCGGCAGGCCGACCAATTGCGCTTCATCGCCGGCTTCGACGACATAGGCATAGGCGTTGGTCGCATCGAGCACGTGATCGGAAAACGCTTTCGAGAGCGCCGCCTGGCGTTCCTGCAATTCGGCGAAATGCGGCTTCTGGTCCTCCGGCAATTCCGCGCCGGACAGGCGGAAATCGCGCAGCGCGTTGCCGAGGATCTTCTTGCGCTCGTCGGTCAGCGAGGCGAAATCGCTGCTCGCGTTCAACGCCTTGTACTTCTCGTACAGCGCGAGATTCTGTCCGACGCTCGACCAGAATTCGGTGACGCGCGGCAGATTTTCGCCATACACGGCGCGCAACTCGGGCGTATCGGCGACGGCGTTCAGATGGCCGACCACGCTCCAGGCGCGCGACAGCGGTTCGGTGGCGCGCTCGACTGGTTCGACCACGTCGGCCCACGAAGCGGGGGTGATCGGCTGGGCAGCGCGTTCGACGGCGGCGGCCGCATCGGCGAGCAGCACATCGAGGGCTGGCGTGACGTGTTCGGGGCGGATTTCGCCAAAGCGCGGCAGGTCGGAGAAATCGAGGAGCGGATTGTCGTGATTCGAGGCGGTAGTGGACATGAGGCTTCCTGTCTGACGCGGGTGAACGGGTAATCGGTGCATCGACGGGCGTCCCACAAGGGGACTTCCTTCGGAGCGCGTGCAATGACGCCCCATAACGGCCGATACAGACATTATTGGGGCAGGGCGCGCCGATTCCAATCCGTCGGCAGACAAATTATCAGATGTCGCGGCCTTGTGCGCATGCCGGATAGGCCGGGCGGCGCCGCGCGCGGCAATAACGCGCCGCTGTGCTTTGTGCGAAAGCGCACGGTCCCGATTGCTGCTATGCGGCAAGGTGGAGCGTCGCTACCGGTCAGCGGCGTTTTTTGCAAAGAGGTATCAATGAATCCGCTTTCGGACGCTCTATCGCACAAGGGCAACAATTTTGATCTCGTGCGACTGCTGGCCGCCATTGCCGTCGTGTATGGCCATTCGTACGTGCTCCAGGCTCCCGACGGCAGCACCGATTGGGTCCAGAACGCGCTGGGTTTCGACGGTTTCGGCGCGCTGGGCGTCTACGCCTTCTTCCTGCTGAGCGGCATGCTGGTGACCGCCAGTTTCGACCGGCAACGCTCGGTGCCGCGCTTCGCCGTGTTGCGCATCGCGCGCCTGTGGCCGGCGGTGGCGGCCGGGTCGCTGGTGACGGTGTTCATCGTCGGTCCGCTCTTTACGACGCTGACGCTGCGCGAGTATTTTGCCTCCGGCATGACTTGGGCCAACCTCGACAACTTCTCGACCATCGTGCGGTCGGCCGGCTGGGCGCTGCCCGGCGTGTTCGAGCACAACCGCTATCCCGTCGACATCTGTGGACCGCTCTGGACGCTGCCGGTCGAAGTGCGCTGCTATCTGCTCGTGCTCGTGACCGGCATGGTGGGTTTGCTGTCCAACTCGCGTGGCGTGGTGCTCGCGGCCGCGCTCGGCTGCGCCACATTCATGCTGAACGTGGATCACGCGCATTGGCAGATCGGCTTGCGCGATTTCAGCGAAACGCCCGACGGCTATTCGTTCTGGCCGCAGCCGTTTTTCATGCTGGGCATGCTGCTGTATGGCTGGCGTGAGCGGATCGACATCAACGGCTTGGCGGCGCTGGCGTTCGCGATGGTGTTCCTGGTGTTCCGCGACACCGCCGGCGCGCAGCCGCTGTTCTATCTGGCCTTCGTGTACGGCGTGCTGTGGGTGGGGACGACACCGCTTCTGCGGCGCTTCGTGCCGCGTCATGATTACTCGTACGGCATCTATCTGTACGGCTTCATGGTGCAGCAATGCGTCGCGAACATCGCGCCGCAGTTGAGCCATGTGGCGGCGGTGTCGATTGCCGCGCCGTTTATTCTTTTGTGCGCGGCGCTGTCGTGGCACTTCGTGGAACGGCCGGTGCTGAAGTGGTGCCGCGGGCGTCTCGCGCGGCCGTCGACGCAGGTAGCCGCGGGCATGCCGGCTGGCGATCAGGCGGTGCGCTGAGATGTGCTGAGTATGAGGTCCGCGGGCGGTGCCGATTGACTTGGAGAGTTTGGCAAGACGCCGCCAGGGCCGCTAGGTCCTGAAGCCGGCGAAGGTGCTTCGCCCGCGTTCAGGCGATCGAGCTGAGCGCTGAGAAGTGTGGCACGCGTTCGGCGCCGATGGATGTCGATGCCCCGGCGCGACGCCAGGGCCGTCAAGTCCCGAAGCCGGCGAAGATGCTCCGCTGGCTTTCTCCCGCCGTTTACGCGTTCGCTGCCGCTTCGCGCTCGGCGGCTTCGATCGTGTTGACGAGCAGCATGGTGATGGTCATCGGGCCGACGCCGCCCGGCACCGGCGTGATGTAGCCCGCCACTTCCTTGACGCCCGCAAAATCCACGTCGCCGCACAGCTTGCCGGCTTCGTCGCGATTCATGCCGACGTCGATCACCGCCGCGCCCGGTTTCACCATCTGCGCCGTGAGGATGTTGCGCAAGCCGGTGGCGGCGACCACCACGTCGGCGTTGCGCGTATGAGCGGCCAGGTCGCGCGTCTTGCTGTGGCAGATCGTGACGGTCGCGCCCGCTTCGAGCAGCAGCAGCGCCATCGGCTTGCCGACGATGTTCGAGCGGCCGATCACCACCGCGTTCGCGCCTTGCAGCGGAATCTCGTAAGCGGCGAGCATTTTCATGACGCCGTACGGCGTGCACGGGCGGAACAGCGGCCGGCCCGTCATTAGCGCGCCGGCGTTGGCAACGTGAAAGCCGTCGACGTCTTTTTCCGGCGCGATCGCTTCGATCACCTTGTGGCTGTCGATATGCGGCGGCAGCGGCAGTTGCACCAGAATGCCGTGAATGCGCGGGTCGCGGTTCAGTTCGTCGATGCGTGAGAGCAGCTCGGCTTCCGGCAGGTCGGCCGGATAACGGTCGAACGACGAGCCGAGGCCGTTGTCGTTACACGCCTTCACTTTATTACGCACGTAGACTTCGCTGGCCGGATTGTCGCCGACCAGCACCACCGCGAGGCCCGGCTGATGGCCGCGAGCGGTGAGGGCGGCGGCGCGCGCGGCGACGTCGGCGCGCAGGGTCTTGGAGAGGGCTAGGCCGTCGATCAGTTTGGCAGTCATGGTCGGTCGAGATGGGCAGTTTGGAAAGCGGGGCAGGGCGCAGACGCTTGTGCGTGCCGCGCGCGATGGCGCTTTTCAACGGGAATGGGTCGGCACGTGAAAAGCGCGCGGCGCGAATCGGGGTTAAGCAGCGCTGCAAAGTGCGACATTATACCGGCCCTGCCAGGTGCGCCGCGTACGGATTCCAGGCTGTGCGGCAGCGCTACGGATGTCGGCCGCGCGTGCCTCACATGGTGGGACGGATGCCCGGTTGGAACGGTGGCGGCAGCGGGTGCGCCGCCAGACGCGTGTTCGGGGCCGCGCCTGCCGCCTGGTGCGGCGGGCGGAGGCAAAGCTGTCAAACGCGACTTGCTATGGCTGGACCGGCTGCCAACCCGAGCCCGGTTCGAACGATGAGATCGCCGCCGCCGCGCGTGCGGTTCGCGGCCCGAGATTCTTCTGATACACCTGTCCGTCCTGATTGACGATGAAGCTCATCACGCCGGTCTTGCCATAGTCGGCCGGCGATGCGATCAGTCCGAACCCTTTGCTCAGCACGCCGTTGTCGACGTAGTTCCTCGTGCCACCCTTCGCGTGAGCCCCTTGTGCCGTGAGAATGCGGAAGTAATAGCCGTGATACGCCTCTTCAGGCTGCGTGCCATCGGGCATCGTGGCAGCGAGCGGCCCAAGCGGGCTTTCCGCTTCGCCGGGCGCCGTCGTCCAGTACAGGCCGTCGTGCTGTCCCGGCGTACTGACGAAGCGCTGTGCATAGTGCTGGGTCAGGTTGCGATAGTCGTACTGCGCATCGAGGTAGGCGAGCGAGGTCAGGATCGCGGCGTGTTCATTGCGGCCGATGCGCCGTGTCAGCATCTCGTCGCGTCCCGCCGGCGGATCGAAACGCCAGCCGTTGCCCGACTGCACGAGCGGAATCGGCAGGGTCCAGCCACTGTAGCCGACCGTCAGATGCGCGGTGGCGCGCCCCTTGTCCATGACGGGGTCCTCGACGATCTGATGGTTTTTCGACCATTCGCCGAGGAACTGATAGATGTCATCCTCGCCGATGCCTTCGGTTGGAATGAAGCGATGAAAATCGCCGCCGAGCACGCGCTTGAGGGCATCGTCGTCGTTGCGGGCGAGGGCTTCGACGAAGGCATTGGCGGCGTCGTCCGCGCTGGGATAGATCGCCTGGGCATGAGCGGGGATCGCGCTGATTAGCAGCGCCGGCGCCAGCAGCAGTGCGCCGGTGCTGCCGAGCGCGATAGCAAGTATCAGGACCTGGGCACGCAGCCTGCCCCGAGAGAATGGACGCATCATCAGACTTCTCCTTTTTTGTTCAACGGTTGCGGCCGAAGTGATGTTCGCCTGCACCGCCGCTGCCTGGGCCGCCACCGCCACCGCCCAAGCCGCCGCCCACACCGGCGGTACCGCCGTTACGCTGGACACCGCCGCTGTTCGCGCCGGGACTTCCGCTCATGTGTTGCTGGCCGCCGCCATTGGCGACGAGACCTTCGCTTGTGCGCTGCAGGCCGCTGGCATTTGCGCCGGTCGTGCCGCCCGCATGCTGCTGACCACCGCGTCCGGCGAGCGCATCACGGCTTGCCTGGCCGCGTTGCGTGTCCTGCCGCGCGGCTTTGCCGTCGCCGGCACCGCGCAGCGCGTTGTCGCGATTGACGTTCTGCGCGCGGTTCTGCAACTTGGGGTTCGCCGTGCCGCCGTGATGAATGCCTTGCACACGCTGGCTCGCGCTGCCACCCAGATTCTGGCCAGTGCGGTTTTGCAGCGTCTGCTGCGCCCGGGCGCGGGCGTCGTCGCGGCCGCGATACACATCGCGCTGCGCGCCGCCGCCGCCGTTATTGTTCAAGCCGCGATTGACATTCGTGTTGCCGACGTTGCGATTGACGTTGGTGTTGCGGTTCCAGTTCGTCGTGCTGCCATTCACGTTGATCCGGTTGTTCACATTGATAGTGTTGTACCGGTTCACGTTGATGTTGACGTCATGCGAATTCCAGTCGAAGCCGCCCCACAGCGCGTTCGCCACCGCGACGCCGGTGCCGAACGCGAGGCCCGCGACGAAACTGGTGCCGATCACATAACCAGGCGGCGGCGGTACATACACCGGCGGATACGCGGGATAAGGCCACACGCCGTAGACCACGGTCGGGTTGTAGGTCGGCACGTACACCACTTGCGGATTGGCGGGCACGATCTGAATCGTGCTCTGTTCGACCACGACCGTTTGCTGCGACGTCGTCTTCAGATTGCCCGCCGCCTGTGCCTGCCTGCGCAGACGCTGCACGGAGTCCATCACGTCGTTGGGCTGGGCGAGAAACGCGCTACCGAGTTGCGTCACCCAATCCGCTTTCGAGGCCATGGTGGCGAGCACCTGCGGGAAGGCAACGAGCGACTGCACGCTCGGATCCCACGGCTCGGACGCGACAGCCTTGACGGCGCTGTCGCCTTGCAGCGTCGAGTTGACTCTGGACCATATGGCCGCCGCCTGCACGTCTTGCGGAAACGTCGAGGCCATCAGCACCTGGGCGAGCAGGGCGTCCGGATAAAGGGCAATCGGCGCGGCCAGCGAATCGAGTTGCTGATTCGACATTTTCGCGGTGCCTTGCGCATGGACGAAGTCCGGCGCGGCAAGTCCGACGAATAGCGGCGCTCCCGCAAGAACGGCGCAAACAAGCATCACACGCGAGCGGTGTGCTCCGGATCGTTTCACGATGAATTCCTCCCGGTGGGGTTTATACGACGAGATGTCGGTGCGCAGCACGGGCTGCGTCGCTTCGCCGCGATGGAATACGGCGAGGAAATGGCGAGTCGGGCCGGTGTCCGGTGGGTGGTCGGACGGCTCGATCGGCACGGCACGATGCCGCGTAAAGGCGCTCGAACCGCTCCAATTGTTTCGCATCACCAGGCGATGCCGCATGCGGCGTTTCGCAGCAAGTCACTCCCGCGTCGATCGTCGCATCGGCGCTGTCTGCTAAGGAGTTCTGCGTAAATTAAGGGGCGCGTCCGAATCCGTCAATCTTGTCTGAGGAAAGAACCTGTTGCGGATTAGCGTAAGTAATTGCTGAGCAATGCATATTATTTTGCACGCGCGGGGTGCGTCGAAATCACGCGCTTCGTCGTGATTGCCGTGCGATAGAGGGGAGGGAAATGAGGAGGGAAAAAGAGGACGAAACAGGCCGGACTCTTCTATAGTCCGGCCGTTGGCACGCAGTCACTTCTGGTGTGGCGGCGCTTACCCCAAAGGGCCCTCCTTCGGGGTAAGCGCCGCCGTGCGAGGCTTATTGCGCCGGTTGCGGCTTGTTCGACAGCGCCAGTCGCAGCAGATCGGCGACCGTGTTGACGTTGAGCTTTTCCATGATGTTCGCGCGGTGCGCTTCGACCGTCTTGATGCTGATGCCGAGGTCGTCGGCGATCTGCTTGTTCAGGCGGCCGGCGATGATGCGCTCGAGCACCTGATGCTCACGCGCGGTCAGCTTGCCGAGACGTTCTGCCGCGGCGCGCTGCTGCTGCACGCTGGTGCTTTCGCTGCGCGCCTTGTCGAGCATGCGCTCGACCAGCTTGCGCAACTCGGCTTCGTCGAACGGCTTTTCGATGAAGTCCATCGCGCCTTTTTTCATCGTGGACACGGCCATCGGCACATCGCCGTGGCCCGTCACGAAAATGATCGGCAGCGATGCGTTGTCGGCGATCAGGCGTTCCTGCAACTCGAGCCCGCTCATGCCGGACATCCGCACATCGAGAATCAGGCACGCGATCTGGCCCGGATGCTGATGCGGCTGCCATGCGTCGATGAACTGCTCGGCGCTGGAGAAGCATTGCACGCGGTAGCCGTTCGCCTCCAGCAGCCAGCGCAGCGAATCTCGCACGGCCTCGTCGTCATCGACGACAAAGACAGTTTCCTGTGTGGTGACTGGGCTGTTCATAGCTCTCCCGTAACGGTTTGTGGTGTCGGCGCCTGTGTCCCGCCGTTGCTCGGGCCATCAGGCTCTCCAATAGGCAGACTGCAATGGAACGTGGCGCCTGTGATGTGGCCGTCAGATTCGACGTTGTTGACCACCCACAGACGGCCGCGGTGCGATTCGATAATCGAACGGCAAATGTTCAGCCCCATGCCCATACCATCGGACTTGGTGCTGTAAAACGGTTCGAACAGCCGCTCGGCTGTCGCTTCGTCGACGCCGGGTCCCTGGTCGACGACGCTGATGCAGACAAACCCGCTCTCCAGCCGCACGACCACGCGGATCACCGGATCGACCGCATTCGGACGGGCTTCGGCCATCGCTTCGGCGGCGTTCTTCAGCAGGTTGACCAGCACCTGCTCGATCAGCACCGGGTCGACGTAGATCACCGGCAGGCGCGAGCGCAGATCCGTGACGATGCGAATGCGGCGCTTGCGCGCCTCGATTTCGGCCAGACCCACGGCGTCGGCGACGATATCGGCCACGCGCGTGGCTTGCCGCTTCGGCTCGCTGCGCTTCACGAACTCGCGGATGCGCTTGATGATCATGCCCGCGCGCACCGCCTGCTGGGCGGTCTTTTCAAGCACTGGCAGCAGATTGTCAGGTGTCGTCCGACCGGATTTAACCAGTGCGACGGTTCCGGAGCAATAGTTATTGATCGCGGCGAGCGGTTGGTTCAGTTCGTGCGCGAGCGACGAGGCCATTTCGCCCATCGTCATCAGACGGCTGGTGAACTGCAGCTTCTCGTCTTGCTGGCGCGATAGTTCCTGGGCCTGCTTGCGAGTTGTGATGTCGGTTGCGATCTGCATCTGCGCGAGGTGGCCGTCCACCCACTGAATGTACTGGCGGCGCACTTCGAACCACTTCTGGATACTCTGCACGTAGATTTCCTGCGCATCGGCGGTGCTTTCGGTCAACGCGGCGGCGGGTAGGCCGGCGTAGGTATCCACCATATCGATCGAATCGGACGACGCCTGTGCGCTATCGAACCCGCCGCCCGCCAATTCCAGATGACCGTCCGGGCGAATGCCGAAGAGATGCCGGTAATAGCGGTTGGCGAACAGGAGTTCGGCTTCGTCGGCGGCCAGCACGGAGACGGCGGCGTCGAGACTTTCGAGCACCGTGGTGAAGCGTTCGTGCGCGGCGGCGAGTTCTTCGCGCGCGCGCTTCGGCTCGGTGATGTCGGTCATCGACGACATCCAGCCGGTCTGGCGGCCCGAACTGTCGATCAGCGGCGACACGTACAGACGCGCATGGAACAGCGAGCCATCCTTGCGGCGTACCCGTAATTCGAAGCCGGAAGAGGGCGCCTTGCCGCGCAGCGTCATGTCGAGCTGGCGCTGCATTTCGGGGTAAGCGTCGCGCGGCCAGTAGGCGAACGGCGCGTTCTTGCCGACCAGATCGCTTTCGTCCCAGCCGGTCATGCGGCAAAACGCCGGATTGACGTGGGTGATGCGCCCATGCATGTCGAGCACGCGCATGCCGATCAGCACGGAGTTTTCCATCGCGCGACGGAAGAACGCTTCGGCGTACAGCGCCTGCTGCGCCTCGAAGCGTTGGCGCGTGTGTTTCCACAGGCTCCACAGGCTCCACAACACGAAACAGGAGAGACCCGCCACCAGCCATACCAGCGTGTTGTTGGTGAAGTTGGTCATCTGCGGGAACGCGTAGACGCGCACCGAGACACCTTGGCCCGGCGGGTCGAGCGGCAGATCGTAGAACATGTCGCGCGGCAGGCGCGGGCGGGTCGACGTGGTGGTCAACTCGCGGTTGTTCACGTCGATGATCGAGATTTTGTACTTGGCGGACAGCTCAGGCGGAATGTCGTGCTTGAGGATGCCTTCCACCGAGAAGACGGCGGCGATCGTGCCGAGGAAGTCGCGGTCGCGGAACACCGGCGTTTGCAGCGTGATGTAGCCGTTGCCGAGGTCGTCGTAGATGAGCGGCGAATACACCTGGCGGCGCGTGTTGCGCGCCTCGGCGAAGGCCGCTTTGACGGCTTCGTCCATCTGCGTGTCGTTCGGCTTGGCCAGACGCTGGCCGAACACCGGCAGCGCGGTATTGGGCCAGCGCGGCTGCTGCTGGCTCGTGTACCAGTTCATGTAGAGGATCTCGGGATGCCCCTGCATGATGTCCGTGGTGGACACCTGGAACGAATGCGGATCGGCGTGGCCGGCGACCAGATCGCGCGCGAGCGCCTGGATCTGCTCCTGCGCGCCGGTCATGGACAGGCGGATCTGCTGCTGCGCCCACGCGACATTACGGTAAAGCGTGTCTTCCTGCTGTTGCTGTTCGCGCCGGTTCAGGCTCCACAAAATCAGACTCATGACGACCAGGAAGACCAGGATCGACAGGAGCGGCGTGAGCAAATAGGAATTGGACCACCACGGTCCGTGGTGCCAGCGGGAGGACGGCGTCGAATCCGCGGGCGAACCGGCGGTGCGCGCCGAGCGTGCGAAAAGCCGTTCGGTCAACATGCGTGGCATTGTAGCGCAGCGTGAAGCTAGCAAATGGCGCAAAAAAGCGCGGAAAGGACCATTAATCGGCGCAAACTAGCCAACGTATCCGTCGATCGGCAGTCAAATCAGGTTGCGCCGCAACAATTTTTCGCATTATGAGATTCGATCTCGTAATTCGAAAATTTTGTTGCGTGGACGTCGGGACCCTTATTACAATCGGCCGAAGCTGCCGCGGCCGTGCTTCGTCCGCGTCGTCTGTTCAAAGAGCGTTCCTCTACATCCAGGAGACGAGCATGTCCGCTGTACCCGACGAAGTCATGAAATATGTCGCTGCTGAAAAAGACGACGATCCCCAGGAAACCGGCGAATGGCTTGAAGCGCTGGATGGCGTGATTTCTGCTGTGGGCCCAGATCGCGCTCACTACCTGATCGAGAAACAGATTGAATTCGCCCGCGTGCATGGCGAACATTTGCCGTTCTCGGCCAACACGCCTTACATCAATACGATCCCGGTTTCGCGTCAGGCGAAGATCCCCGGCGATCAGGACATCGAACACCGTATCCGCTCGTACACGCGCTGGAACGCCATCGCGATGGTGCTGCGCGCCGGCAAGGACACCAACGTCGGCGGCCACATCGCCTCGTTCGCTTCCGCCGCCACGTTGTACGACGTCGGCTACAACCACTTCTGGCATGCGCCGTCGGCCGAACATGGCGGCGATCTCGTGTTCGTGCAGGGCCACTCGTCGCCGGGCGTCTACTCGCGCGCGTTCCTGCTGGGCCGTCTGACCGAGAACCAGCTCGACAACTTCCGTCAGGAAGTGGGCGGCGAGGGCATCTCGTCGTACCCGCACCCGTGGCTGATGCCGGACTTCTGGCAATTCCCGACCGTCTCGATGGGCCTCGGCCCGATCATGGCGATCTATCAGGCGCGCTTCATGAAGTACATGCAGGCGCGCGGCATTGCGAAGACCGACGGCCGCAAGGTCTGGGCCTTCCTCGGCGACGGCGAAACGGATGAGCCGGAATCGCTCGGTGCGATCGGCATGGCCGGCCGCGAACGGCTCGACAACCTCGTGTTCGTGATCAACTGCAACCTGCAGCGCCTCGACGGTCCGGTGCGCGGTAACGGCAAGATCATCCAGGAACTGGAAAGCGAATTCCGCGGCGCCGGCTGGAACGTCATCAAGGTCATCTGGGGTAGCCGCTGGGACGCGCTGTTCCAACGCGACAAGTCGGGCGCGCTGATGCGCCGCATGATGGATGTGGTCGACGGCGAGTACCAGACGTACAAGTCGGAGTCGGGCGCGTATGTGCGCGAACACTTCTTCAACACGCCGGAACTGAAGGCGCTGGTCGCCGAATGGTCCGACGAGGAAATCTGGAATCTGAACCGCGGCGGCCACGATCCGCACAAGATCTACGCAGCGTTCCAGGAAGCGTCGAATTCGCAGGGCCAGCCGACCGTCATTCTCGCGAAGACGATCAAGGGCTACGGCATGGGCGAAGCCGGCCAGGCGATGAACATCACCCACCAGCAGAAGAAGCTGCACGTGGATCAGCTGAAGAAATTCCGCGACCAGTTCCGCCTGCCGATCGCCGACGAAGACCTCGTCAACGTGCCGTACCTCAAGTTCGAAGAAGGTTCGAAGGAACTGGAGTACATGCGTGCTCGCCGTCAGGACCTCGGCGGCTATCTGCCGGCGCGTCGCCAGAAGGCCGAGTCGCTGCCGGTGCCGGAACTGTCGGCATTCGAGCCGCTGTTGAAGGGCACGGGCGAAGGCCGCGAGATCTCCACGACCATGGCGTTCGTGCGGATCCTGAACATCCTGCTGAAAGACAAGGCGCTGGGCAAGCGCATCGTGCCGATCGTGCCGGACGAGTCGCGTACCTTCGGTATGGAAGGTTTGTTCCGCCAGATCGGTATCTGGAATCAGGAAGGCCAGAAGTACGTGCCGGAAGATTCCGACCAGTTGATGTTCTACCGTGAGTCGGAAACCGGTCAGATTCTGCAGGAGGGCATCAACGAAGCCGGTGGTATGGCCGACTGGATCGCAGCCGCGACGTCTTACTCGACGCACGGCGAGATCATGATTCCGTTCTACATCTTCTACTCGATGTTCGGCTTCCAGCGCATCGGCGATCTGGCATGGGCGGCGGGCGACATGCGTTCGCGCGGCTTCCTGCTGGGTGGCACGGCCGGCCGCACGACGCTGAACGGCGAAGGCCTGCAACACGAAGACGGCCACTCGCTGCTGTGGGCGGCTTCGGTGCCGAACTGCATCAGCTACGATCCGACGTTCGGTTACGAACTCGCGGTCATCATGCAGGACGGCCTGCGCCGCATGGTCGCGGATCAGGAAGACGTGTACTACTACGTCACGGTGATGAACGAGAACTACGAGCACCCGGCGATTCCGCAGGGCGAATCTGTAGCGGCCGACATCATCAAGGGCATGTACTCGTTCCGCAAGGCCGAAGCGGACAAGAAGGCGCCGCGCGTGCAACTGATGGGCGCGGGCACGATCTTCAACGAAGTGATCGCCGCCGCCGATCTGCTGAAGAACGACTGGGGTGTCGCCGCCGATCTGTGGAGCGTGCCGAGCTTCACCGAACTGGCTCGCGAAGGCCACGAAGTGCAGCGTTGGAACCTGCTGCACCCTACCGAAGAAAAGAAGCTCTCGCACGTCGAGAAGCTGCTCAAGGACGCACAAGGTCCGGTCATCGCCTCGACCGACTATGTGCGCGCGCTGACCGAACAGATCCGCGCCTTCGTGCCGCAGAAGTTCGTCGTGCTGGGCACGGATGGCTACGGCCGTTCGGACACGCGCGAAAAGCTGCGCCACTTCTTCGAAGTCGACCGCTACTGGGTCACGGTTGCCGCGTTGAATGCACTCGCAGATGAAGGCACGATCGAACGCAAGGTAGTCGCCGAGGCGCTCAAGAAGTACAACCTTGATCCCGCCAAACCCAACCCGATGACCGTCTAAGGCATCATTCCCCGTGTGCCATGGCGTGCGCGCCCGCCCCTGATCGCCAGGGGCAGGCCGCGTGCGCGGCCCAGGAGACACTAACAATGAGTCAAGCGATCGAAGTCAAGGTGCCGGACATCGGCGATTACAAGGACATTCCTGTGATCGAGGTGCTGGTGAAGGCGGGTGACACCGTCGAAAAAGAGCAATCGCTCGTTACGCTGGAATCCGACAAGGCGACCATGGACGTGCCGAGCTCGGCCGCCGGCGTCGTCAAGGAAGTGAAGGTCAAGGTCGGCGACAACGTGTCGGAAGGTTCGCTGATCGTCGTGCTGGAAGGTGCGGAAGGCGGCGCGGCCGCACCGGCTCCGGCGCCTGCCGCCGCACCGGCTCCGGCACCTTCGGCCGCACCCGCGGCCGCGCCGGCGCCTGCCGCCAGCGGTGGCGGTGGTCTGCAGGAAGTCAAAGTGCCGGATATCGGCGACTACAAAGACATTCCCGTGATCGAAGTCGCGGTGAAGGTCGGCGATCGCGTCGAGAAAGAGCAGTCGCTGGTGACGCTCGAATCCGATAAGGCGACCATGGACGTGCCGAGCTCGGCTGCCGGCATCGTCAAGGAACTGAAGGTCAAGGTCGGCGATACCGTGTCGGAAGGCTCGGTGATCGTGGTCGTGGAAGCGGAAGGCGGCGCGGCTGCGCCGGCTCCGGCTCCCAGGCAGGAGGTCGAGAAGCCGTCCGATGCGCCGGCTGCACCGTCGCCGGCTCCGGCGGCTCCGTCGGCGCTCGCTCAGGCACCGGTGATTCCGGCCGGCGAAGGCGGCGCGCGCCATGCGAGCCATGCATCGCCGTCCGTGCGCAAGTTCGCGCGCGAACTCGGCGTCGACGTGACGCAGGTGCAGGGCACGGGTCCGAAGGGCCGCATTACGCAAGCCGACGTGACTGCCTTCATCAAGGGCGTCATGACCGGCCAGCGTGCCGCGCCGGCTGGCGCTGCTGCACCGGCTGCCGCGGGTGGCGGCGAGTTGAATCTGCTGCCGTGGCCAAAGGTCGACTTCACGAAGTTCGGTCCGATCGATCCGAAACCGCTGTCGCGTATCAAGAAAATTTCGGGCGCGAATCTGCATCGCAACTGGGTCATGATTCCGCACGTCACGAACAACGACGAAGCGGATATCACCGATCTCGAAGCGCTGCGCGTGCAGTTGAACAAGGAAAACGAAAAGGCCGGTGTGAAGATCACCATGCTGGCTTTCGTGATCAAGGCCGTGGTTTCCGCCCTGAAGCAGTTCCCGACGTTCAATGCCAGCCTCGACGGCGATAACCTGGTGTTCAAGCAGTACTTCCATATCGGCTTTGCGGCTGATACGCCGAACGGTCTGGTCGTTCCTGTCATTCGCGATGCGGATAAGAAAGGTTTGATCGAGATCGCCAAGGAAATGGCCGAGCTGTCGAAGGCTGCGCGCGATGGCAAGCTCAAGCCGGATCAGATGCAAGGTGGGTGCTTCTCGATTTCTTCTTTGGGTGGCATTGGTGGCACGAACTTCACGCCGATTATCAATGCGCCTGAAGTCGCCATTCTCGGGTTGTCGCGTGGCGCGATGAAGCCGGTTTGGGACGGCAAGCAGTTTGTGCCGCGTCTGATCTTGCCGCTTTCTTTGTCGTACGACCATCGTGTGATTGATGGTGCTGCGGCGGCGCGGTTCAATGCGTATCTTGGGGCGCTTCTTGCCGATTTCCGGCGTGTGATTCTTTGATGTGGTGGTTGCGCGGGGCGCGGGTTTCTTTTTGTTTGTGATCCGCGTCTCTCTGTAGAACCTGATTTCTTGTCGGTCTATTAGCGTCGCCCCTGTGCGGGGCGGCACCTACTTTTCTTTGTCTTCCAAAGAAAAGTAGGCAAAAGAAAGGCGCGTCCTTGGGCGGACTGCAAAGGATGATTCTGTTCGCCGCGCTGCCAGCTTTTGGGCTGCTTTTTTGAGGTTCTTCCTTCATCACGATCAATAAGAGAAGGGGACACTAATGAGTCTCGTCGAAGTAAAAGTGCCGGATATCGGTGACTTCAAGGATGTCGATGTCATCGAAGTCAATATCAAAGCGGGCGACGTCATCGAGAACGAACAGGCGCTGATGACGCTCGAGTCCGATAAGGCCTCCATCGAAGTGCCGAGCGATACCGCCGGCACGGTCAAGGAAGTCCGCGTCAAAGCCGGCGACAAAGTCTCGCAAGGCACGGTGATCGCGCTCGTCGAAACATCGGCGGACGCGGCTCCCGCGAAAGATGCGCCGAAGGCTCCGGCCAAGGAACCTGAGAAAGCGCCCGCTCAAGCGGAAGCAAAACCGCAGGCGGCGGCTCCGGCCAAGGCGGCTGCGCCCGCTCCGCAAGCGGGTAGCTTCTCCGGCAACGCGGATATCGAGTGCGACATGCTCGTGCTCGGTTCGGGCCCCGGCGGCTATTCGGCGGCGTTCCGTTCTGCTGACCTGGGTATGAAGACGGTGTTGGTCGAACGTTACTCGACGCTCGGCGGCGTGTGTCTGAACGTCGGCTGTATTCCGTCGAAGGCGCTGTTGCACACAGCGCTGGTGATCGACGAAGCCGAAGCGCTCGGCTCGCACGGCATCACGTTCGGCAAGCCGCAAATCGATCTCGACAAGCTGCGCGACTTCAAGTCGGGCGTCGTCAAGAAGCTCACCGGCGGTCTCGCCGGCATGGCGAAGATGCGCAAGGTCGAAGTCGTGACGGGCACGGGTTCGTTCGTCGATCCGCATCATATGGAAGTGCAGGTCGAGGGCGGCAAGAAGGTCGTCAAGTTCAAGCAGGCGATCATCGCCGCGGGCTCGGAAGCGGTAAAGCTGCCGTTCATTCCCGAAGATCCGCGTGTGGTCGATTCGACCGGCGCGCTCGAACTGCGGCAGATTCCGCAACGCATGCTGGTGGTCGGCGGCGGCATCATCGGGCTGGAAATGGCCACGGTGTACGCGACGCTCGGCGCGCAGATCGACGTGGTCGAAATGCTCGACGGCCTGATGGCCGGCGCGGACCGCGATCTGGTCAAGGTCTGGGAGAAGTACAACAGCAAGCGTTTCGCCAACGTCATGCTGAAGACCAAGACCACGGCGGCCGAAGCGAAAGACGACGGCATCTATGTGTCGTTCGAAGGCGAGAAGGCCCCGGCCGAAGCGCAACGCTACGACCTCGTGCTGGTTGCCGTCGGCCGTTCGCCGAACGGCAAGAAGATCGGAGCGGACAAGGCAGGCGTCGCGGTGACGGATCGCGGCTTCATCGACGTGGACAAGCAGATGCGCACCAACGTGCCGCACATCTTCGCGATCGGCGATATCGTCGGTCAGCCGATGCTGGCGCACAAAGCCGTGCATGAAGCTCACGTCGCCGCCGAAGTCGCACACGGCGAAAAGGCATACTTCGACGCGCTGCAGATTCCGTCGGTGGCTTACACCGATCCGGAAGTGGCCTGGGCCGGCAAGACGGAAGATCAGTTGAAGGCCGAAGGCATCAAGTACGGCAAGGCGGTGTTCCCGTGGGGCGCTTCGGGCCGCGCAATCGCCAACGGCCGCGACGAAGGCTTCACCAAGCTGCTGTTCGACGAGGAAACGCATCGCGTGATCGGCGGCGGGATTGTCGGTCTGAATGCGGGCGACCTGATCAGCGAAGTCTGTCTCGCGGTCGAAATGGGTGCGGACGCAACGGATATCGGCAAGACGATTCACCCGCATCCGACGCTTGGCGAATCGATCGGCATGGCCGCCGAGTTGTACGAAGGCGTCTGTACCGACCTGCCGCCGCAGAAAAAGAAGTAAGGCGATTCGGTCCGTCTGCATTCGTGCAGGCGGATTCGATGATGCAAATAAAAACGGCGCGCCCCGCAAAGGGCGCGCCGTTTTTTTCTTTGGGCAGCAGAGTGGGGCGGTTGCCGCGCGACGACGGCGTCACCAATACATGCTGAACGACTCAGGCGACGGCGAAAAAGCGTCGGGTAAAAAAATCCCGGCCTTTCGCCGGGCAAACGATACGCCGTTCAACGTATCGGAGCGTTCGGCCAATTAACACCGTGTGAGCGGCAACGACACGACGCTGTTGCTTGCGGTAACGCCGGCACAGCGTTCGAGCTGTGCCGGCGTTGGGTGATGCCTGCAGAGTGATGCTTGAGACTGAAGCTTAGACTGCCTTCTTGGCCGAGCGCGATGCTTGGGCGGCGGCTTGCGAAGCTGCCTTCGATGCGGCCGTTGCAGCTGCATTGAAGTTGCTTTCAGCGATTTCGACAGCTTGCTTCGTTGCCTTGTGAACCGTTTCGTACGTGGTGTTAGCGGCGGTGATAGCCGACTTCATCACGGCGACAGCGGTTTCCGAACCAGCCGGTGCATTCTTGGCGACGTTTTCGACGAGCGATTGGACCTTGCGGTTTTGCTCTTCGAATTGCGCTTCCGCGACGCGGGTGAATTCACCTTGCGTTGCCGAAACGATCTCATACACGTGGCGACCGTACGACAACGCCTTTTCAGCCACCGGCTGTGCAAGGCTTGCTTGCAGAGCCAGCAATTCTTGCGCGTCCTTGACCGACAGGGCGCGTTGAGCATTTTCCTGGCTTTCCGCGAGCGTCGATTTCACGACTTGCAGGTTCAGCTCAACCAGCTTTTCGACGCCTTCGAATGCTTTGGTCGTCAGGCCGAACAACGTTTCAAAGTTGGCTTTCTGGGCTGCGGCGAATTGCTCAGGGGTCAGCAGAGTCATGGTTTACGCTCCTGGATCGCGGTCTGTCTGTGCGGACCGCATTGGGTGAATGGTGAGACACATGGTGCGTCCCGCCGGACCGCGATGTATTGTGCATCGCAGCAATGGTTCCCATTTTAGGATGGTTACAAAGAATGTCAAGCGCTTTTTGTGCGTCGCACAATATTAAGAAACTACTGATAAAACATAGTGTTATGCGATCGGCATGACATCCTTATGACGCAGGTCGATTTAACCGCCGCACCGCGCCGGTGCCTAATCATGCTGTATTTATTACTGAATTGTAAGGTCAATTTGACCGACAAACGCGGGCTAAGTGGGGACGCTAACATCCGGCAATTGTTAAAAAAGTCTTCGGCGGTCGATTTGGTGTAAACCGGAAAGTGTCACGGAACGTTAATGCTTCATGCTGGTCGAATGCGCGTTGCAGTCTGCAGCAGGCGTTTAACAACCTCGCTGCAGCGACTGCTGCCGCGTGCTGTTGCACTGGCAGTTTGACCGCCCGTGCTCTGACCGTATTTCCCCTGATCAAGGTTGTCTCGAAATTGCCGTTATGCTGGAAGAATCACCTCGATTCCGGCGTATGGCGGCAGCGGCGAGGCGTAACGTGCCGGCGATCGTTTTTTTCGATCGATGCACGGCACTTATTCGTGTTTTTGCGATCGGAGCTTACAAGCCGGTTTAAGGAGCGCGTATAAGTGCTTCAAATTGCTAATTTTTCGTTGTTTTACTACACTTGCGGAAACCTCTCGCCGCTCCCTACCGAACACCCATGAAAACCGACATGTTTTCGTCGCTAAAAGTGATCCACGGCGCGGCCCGCAGCACCGCTCTGTCGGTGGCCGCCTCCATGGTCATCGCGGCGGCGTTCGCCACGCCCGTGAGCGCTTTTGCCGCCACGCCCGATGCACCTGCAAAAACCTCCAAACACGCCAAAGCGGCCAAGAAGCCGGCTGCCGCTCCTGAAAAGGTGTCGGGCAAGGCCTCGAAAGCGACCAAAGGCGCGGCCGCAAAAACCGTAGCCGCTGACGACGACGCGCCGCGCGCGGGCGTCAAGCGCAAGCGCGTGACGTACACGTCGAACGGCCGTCACCACTCGGTGGTGCGCCGCATCGCGTACGAACCGCGTCAGCCGAGCGTCGGCCAGGCTTTCGGTCTGCACGAAACGCCGGACGCGCTCATGCTGCGCTCGAGCGTCGCCTACGTGATCGATCAGAACTCGGGCGAGTCGCTGTTCGACAAGAACTCGCGCGCCGTGGTGCCGATCGCGTCGATCACCAAGCTGATGACCGCGATGGTGGTGCTCGACTCGAAAGAGCCGATGACCGACCAGATCGAAGTCACGGACGAAGACCGAGACTACGAAAAGAACACCGGCTCGCGTCTGTCGGTGGGCTCGGTGCTCTCGCGTGAAGACATGCTGCATATCGCGCTGATGGCATCGGAAAATCGCGCGGCCGCGGCGCTGTCGCGTTATTTCCCGGGCGGCCGTCCGGCGTTCCTCGCGGCCATGAACGCGAAGGCCAAGCAGCTCGGCATGACCGACACGCACTTTGAAAACCCCACGGGTTTGACGAGCCAGAACGTGTCGAGCGCGCGCGACCTCGTGAAGATGGTCAACGCGGCGTATCAGTATCCGGTGATCCGCAGGTTCTCGACCGATCACAGCTACGAGGTGTACACCGGCAAGCGCTCCCTGGCGTACAACAGCACCAATGCGCTGGTGCGTAACCCGACGTGGGATATCGGTCTGCAAAAGACCGGCTTTATCAACGAAGCGGGTGAATGCCTCGTGATGCAGGCGACCATTCACGGCCGTCCGATGATCATGGTGTTGCTCGACTCGTCGGGTAAGTACTCGCGGTTCGCGGACGCCACGCGTCTGCGCACGTGGCTGGATAACGGCGGCGGCGAGGCGCGGATTACCAGCGCGGACGCCAGCGGTCCGGGTACCTGAAGCGTTTGTTCGCTGGCCGGTTTCCGGACCGGCCGCGTGAAAACAAAAAGCCTCGCAGTTGCGAGGCTTTTTTGTTTCTTGAGCGTAAGCCCAGCGCCGGGCTTACGCGTGATGGCTATGCGAATGGTCCTGCGCGGGTTGCGGCCGGTAGCCGAGCGACGCGGAGATCATCAGCGCCGTCTGGCTAAGCTGGCCGAGCCAGGAATCCTGCAAGCGATCCGCCGGCGCCGACAGCGACAGACCGGCAACCAGTTTGCCGGTGTCGTCGTAAATGCCGGCGGCGATGCAGCGCACGCCGAGTTCCAGCTCTTCGTTATCGCGCGCGCAGGCCTGCTGGCGCACGTGCGAGAGCTCCCGCTCCAGTTTGGTCAGGTCGGTGATGCTGTTCTGCGTGTGGCCCGACAAGCCGGTGCGCGTGGCGTAGGCCCTCACGCGAGTGGATTCGTCGGCGGCGAGGAACAGCTTGCCTACCGAGGTCAGATGCAACGGCGCCCGTCCGCCGATGGCGCGCACCACCTGCATGCCGGAACGCTCGGAATAAGCACGTTCGATATAGACGATCTCGTCGCCCTGACGTACCGACAGATTCACCGTCTGGCCCGTCTGACGATGCAGTTCGCGCATCGGCGTGAGCGCCGCGTCGCGGACCGACAGACGCGCCTTCACCAGATTGCCCAGTTCGAGCAGGCGCATGCCGAGACGGTAGGTGCCGGGATCCGACCGGTCGACCAGCCGGCACATCACCATGTCGTTGAGGATGCGGTGCGCGGTGGACGGATGCAGCTCCGTGCGGATGGCGAGTTCTTTCAGGCTGACCGGGTCGCTATGCGCAGCGAGTGCGTCGAGCAAGCGCATCATGCGTTCGATCACCTGGATCGAAGTTTTGGGATCCGGGTTCGTATCGCTCATGGGAGGAATCGGTTGACGCGTCAAACAGCGGAAATTGATTGTATCCCGTATTGTGAAAAGAAGGAAAGCGATTGGAACGCCAATTCCAATTTCAGCGGCTTTCGTCCTATGCCTTCCGGCCGTTGGTATTGTGCGGCAAACAGCGGATAATCAGGGACGTTTTCCCGAAGGAGGGCTCATGCGAGTCGGATTGTTCGTTACCTGCCTGATCGACCTGATGCGTCCCGAGATCGGTTTTTCGGTCATCAAGCTGATCGAAGGCGCCGGATTCGAGGTGGTGGTGCCACCCGCCCAAACCTGTTGCGGTCAACCCGCGTACAACTCCGGGGAACGGCGCATCGCGCGCGATCTGGCCGAGAAAACCCTGCGCGAGTTCGAACAGTTCGATTACGTCGTGGTCCCGTCCGGTTCGTGCGGCGGCATGATCCGCGTGCATTACGGCGATCTCTTCGCCGATGATCCGGAACTGATGAACCGCTTCGGCCGGTTGCGCGCCAAGGTGTTCGAACTGACCGATTTCCTCGTGAACGTGGCCAAGGTGCAATTGCAGCCGGGCGAGTTCGCGGGTCAGGTCACGTACCACGATTCCTGCTCCGGGCTGCGTGAGCTCGGCGTGAAGGCGCAGCCGCGCGCTTTGCTGGCGCAGGTCGGCGTCACAGTGAACGAGATGAAGGATTGCGAGCATTGCTGCGGCTTCGGCGGCACCTTCGCGGTCAAGTACGGCGACATCTCCACGGCGATCGTCGACGAAAAGTGCGCGAATATCAGTGCAAGCGGCACCGGCACGGTGGTGCTCGGCGACCTCGGCTGCATGCTCAATATTGAAGGCCGTTTGCGGCGTACCGGCGACGCCACCACGCGCGTGCTGCACATCGCGCAGGTGCTGGCCGGCGACGTGTAACCCTGCTTGCCGCACTCGCACCGTTTTCAGATACGCGCGCTTGACTCGTACTTCAGTCGCGCTTCGCCTGTTTTGCCCGCTTCGCTCGAATACGCATAAGGCCGCCATGCAAGTCCAATCGATGCAATTCAAGGCACGCGCCGGTCAGAAACTGGCCGACCAGCGTCTGCAGCAGAACCTCACCAAGCTGTCGACCAAGTTCGTGTCGGCCCGCGCCACGGCCATGACAGCGATTGATTTTCCCGCCACGCGCGCCGCGCTGAAGGAGCGCCGCAATCGCGCGCTGGAGAATCTCGACGTGTGGCTGGAAACCTTCGAGCGCGAAGCGGCCCGGCGCGGCGTGACGGTGCTGTTTGCCGAGACGACCCAGGAGGCCGCGCGGCTCGTCGGCGACATTGCGCGCCGGCACGAGGTGAAGAAGGTCATCAAAACCAAGTCGATGGTCACTGAAGAAATGCGCCTGAACGAAGTGCTCGGGCAAATGGGCGTCCAATCCATTGAAACCGATCTGGGCGAGTACATCCTGCAGATCAACGACAACGAGCCGCCGAGCCACATCATCGCCCCAGTCGTCCACAAGGATAAGGACGAGATCGCCGACCTGTTCGCGAAGACTCACAACCGGCCGCGCCTGACCGAAATTACCGACATGACGCGCGAAGCGCGCGAGATGCTGCGCCCGCATTTCATGACCGCGGACATGGGCGTGACCGGCGGCAATTTCGTGGTGGCGGAAACGGGCTCGGTCGTGCTGGTCACGAACGAGGGCAACGAAGGCATGTGCACCGTGATGCCGCGCGTGCATGTGGCGGTGACGGGCATCGAGAAGGTGCTGCCTACGCTCGAAGATCTGGCCACGGCGATGCGTCTTTTGCCGCGCTCAGCGACCGGGCAGACCACCTCGAACTATTTTTCCGTGTTGACGGGGCCGCGCGGCGAGGGCGACCAGGACGGTCCTGCGCATATGTATGTGGTGCTCGTCGACGGCGGGCGCACGGGGCTGATCGGCGGCGACTTCCAGGAAATGCTGAGGTGCATCCGCTGCGGCGCGTGCATGAACCATTGCCCGGTGTATCAGAAGGTGGGCGGCCACGCGTACGGCTGGGTCTATCCCGGCCCGATGGGTTCGGTGTTGACGCCGAGCTACGTCGGCATCGACAAGGCGCTGGATTTGCCGCAGGCCGCGACTTTGTGCGGCGAGTGCAACAGCGTGTGCCCGGTGGGCATTCCGCTATCCGATCTGTTGCGCAAGCTGCGCGAGAAGCAGGTGGAGCGCCATCTGCGGCCCTGGAAAGAGCGCGCCGGACTTGCCGTGTGGGGTTTTCTCGCGCTGCATCCGGATGCTTACGCGCTTTTCACGAAGCTGGCCGTGCGCGTGCTGGAACGCATGGGCGGAAGGAATCGGTCGATTGCCAAATTGCCGTTGGGCGGCGCGGGCTGGACCAATACGCGGGATATGCCCGCTCCGGTCGGTCGAACGTTCAGGGAGTTGTACGCGGCGCAGCGCAGTCATATCGGCTGAGCGGGCGTTCTGGGCGAAGCGCGCCGTCGTATTTTTAGAGGTTGGTGGCGTTGCGCGCGAGCCGGTGATTCCGGCGCCGCGCTATCTAAGTCATGGCCGTGCCGTTTGGCGGCTGTCTCCGTCTGCCGTTCAGGACGTTGCCGCAGAAAACGGAGCGCGGTATGCGTGCGTTGACAGATACGCATGCGAACCGCGCAACTATGCGACCAGCGGCGCTTAGTGGTCCGTCATCTGGCCAGGTTGTCGGCCCGGTGCCCCTCGCACGGGGGCGCCCCCATTATTGCCATTACCACGACCGCCGCCATTGCCCGCCTGCTGCGACGGCGGTGGCGGAGGCGGCGGGCTGGCAGCCCCCGGCCGGGGCGCATTCGATCCGCTCGGGCCACGCGGCCCGCCCACGCCGCCTTGAGGCGGCGGGCCGCCGTGTGAGCCGCCATTCGGCTGACCGTGCCAACCGCCGTTATCGCCGTGGTTGCCGTTGTTTCCATAGTTGCCGTTGTTCGGCCGGCCCCGGTTCGGATAGCCGCCGTAGCCCGGTCCGTAATAGCGGCCGGGTCCGTCGTAATAGCCGGGGCCAGAGTAGTTGCTGTAGCCCATGTAGACGTTGGTTTGTGGCACAACCGGCACGCCGGTGGCGTAGCCGTCGTAATCGTCATAGCCGCTGTAACCGCCGCCGTAGCCATTGCTGTACATCGGCGTGCCGTCCGGATAGACCGCGCAGCCGCCGAGCAGGGTGGCGACAGCGAGGCAGGCGATGGGTGCGAAGCGTTTCATGGTGATGGACCAGTGCGAGATTTTGTTTCTGTAAGACCGCTATTATCGTCATCCGTCACAAGAGCTTTGTATGTGTTTGTAAGGATTTCTTTCTTGTGCCATGACGAGCGTCGACGTCGTGCGCCGCAAAACGTGAATTCACTGTTCCATTCGGAGCAACGCTCTATCTCGCGCCAGTGGGTTTTTCCCGATTGCGAATTCCTATAGCATTTGCACTGGGCATAGTGGGTTGCAAACTCATCTGCCCCTAATCGGAAGAAACGACATCATGAAAAAGACAATATCGGTGTACTGGCCCCTCGCCATCGTTGTACCGCTCGCTGCGGCCGCTTATCTGCATATTTGCGGCGACGCTGCGTCGCGCGCCCCGCAGGCTCCGCTCGCGGCCGCTCAACTCACGGCTGAACTTGCACGTGCCGTCTCGTACGGCATGATCGACGACACCGCGACGCTGCCGGCCAAACCTATGCGCGCCGCTACGGCGGTGCCGATCGCGGAAGCGTCGTAAGCACACGGTTAAGCGCGAGCGGATCGGTTACCTCATCATTGCGGTGCCTCGGTGCCTCGGTGCCTCGGTGCCGCGAGCGCGCCGGCTTCCGGCGAGATTCCGGCCAGCTTTGTATAATCGCGGCACCGTTTGTTAACAGTCGTCCTACGCGCGTCGCGTGTCTGAAAAAGCCCCTTGATGAAAACCGTATCCATCTGCTTTGTCTGCCTCGGGAACATCTGCCGTTCTCCGACCGCGGAAGGTGTGATGCGCCATCTGGTCGGCGAGGCGAAGCTCACGGAGCGCATTCTGATCGACTCCGCCGGAACGGGTGACTGGCACATCGGCGAGCCGCCGGACGAGCGCGCGCAGCAGGCGGCCGGCCGGCGCGGATATGAACTCGCCGCCTTGCGCGGCCGCCAAGTCGCTGTAGCGGATTTTGAGCGCTTCGACCTGCTCATTGCGATGGACGACAAAAACGTCGCCGCGCTGCGCCAGGTCTGCCCGCCGCAGCAACGCGACAAGATCCGCCTGCTGATGGAGTTTGTCCCCGAAGCGGACGCCCGCTGGAGCGGCGCCCGCGAAGTCGTCGACCCGTATTTCGGCGGCGCGGAAGGTTTCGAGCAGGTACTGGATCAGTGTGAAGCGGCCTGCCGTGGCCTGATTACGGCGTTACGTCCCCAATTGCTTGTGTAGAGTTTGGCGAGAGAGAGCGCCGGGCTTATCCAACAATTAAGCAAATGACCCAAATCGCGGTAGGGATACTTGACTAAATCGCTCATGTATTTATACTTGACAAAACTTGTCGAGAATTGCGGTTCCCACACCATATGAGACTCACCACGAAAGGCCGTTTCGCCGTCACGGCGATGATTGACCTGGCACTGCGCCAGGAGCAGGGCCCGGTGACGCTTGCGGGTATCAGCCAGCGCCAACACATCTCCCTGTCGTACCTCGAGCAGCTGTTTGGCAAGCTGCGTCGTCATGAAATCGTCGAGTCCGTGCGCGGACCGGGCGGCGGTTACAATCTGGCCCGCCGCGCCGAAGACGTGACCGTGGCCGACATCATCATCGCCGTCGACGAGCCGCTCGATGCCACCCAATGCGGCGGCAAGGGCTCCTGCGAGGGTACCAAACAGCACGACGGCCACTGCATGACGCATGAACTGTGGTCCACGCTGAACCAGAAAATGGTCGAGTACCTCGATTCGGTCTCCCTGAAAGATCTGGTGGACCAGCAGCGTTCGCGCGAAGGCGCGCCGGCCGTGCTGCGCGACAGGCGCAACGAAGCGCCGGCGGTCGAACCCGTCCGCGTGGCGCCGAAAGGGCCCAATTCCGTTTTCAACATGGCCGGTTCCTAGGCGCGGTATCGAGCAGTCACCGCAGCCTGATAAGAAACCCAGAAGCCAGAGCACATGACGTCCCCGGAGCAATTGATGAACAACGACACTCTCCATCTGCCCATCTACATGGACTACAGCGCGACGACGCCGATCGATCCGCGCGTGGTGGACAAGATGATTCCGTATCTGCGCGAGCAGTTCGGCAACCCCGCATCGCGCAGCCACTCGTATGGCTGGGCGGCGGAGCGCGCAGTCGAAGAAGCGCGTGAGAATGTCGCCGCGCTGGTGAACGCCGATCCGCGCGAAATCATCTGGACCTCGGGTGCCACGGAGTCGGACAACCTGGCCATCAAGGGCGCCGCGCACTTCTACAAGAGCAAGGGCAAGCACATCATCACGGTGAAGACCGAGCACAAGGCCGTGCTCGACACCTGCCGCGAACTCGAGCGCGAAGGCTTCGAAGTCACGTATCTGGACGTCAAGGACGACGGCTTGATCGACCTGGAAAAGCTCAAGGCCGCGCTGCGTCCGGACACGATTCTGGTGTCGGTCATGTCGGTGAACAACGAGATCGGCGTGATCCAGGATATCGAGGCGATCGGCGAGATCACTCGTGAAAAGGGCATCATTTTCCACGTCGACGCGGCGCAAGCCACCGGCAAGATCACGATCGATCTGCAAAAGCTGAAGGTCGACCTGATGTCGTTCTCGGCGCACAAGACGTATGGCCCGAAGGGCATCGGCGCGCTGTACGTGCGCCGCAAGCCGCGTATCCGTATCGAAGCGCAGATGCACGGCGGCGGTCACGAGCGCGGCATGCGTTCGGGCACGCTGGCCACGCACCAGATCGTCGGCATGGGCGAAGCGTTCCGTCTCGCACGTGAAGAAATGGCGACGGAAAACGAACGCATCCGCATGCTGCGCGACCGTCTGCTGCGCGGCCTGTCGGAAATGGAAGAAGTGTATGTGAACGGCGACATGGAAAAGCGTGTGCCGCACAACCTGAACATCAGCTTCAATTTCGTCGAAGGCGAGTCGCTGATCATGGCGGTGAAGGACGTGGCGGTGTCGTCGGGCTCGGCCTGTACGTCGGCTTCGCTGGAACCGTCGTATGTGTTGCGCGCGTTGGGCCGTAACGACGAGCTGGCGCACAGCTCGATCCGCTTCACGGTAGGCCGCTTCACGACCGAGCAGGACGTCGATTACGTGATCAACCTGCTGAAGACCAAGATTTCGAAGCTGCGCGATTTGTCGCCGCTGTGGGAAATGCACAAGGACGGGATCGATATTTCGACCATCCAGTGGGCAGCGCACTGACGCGCCGGGTTTGGGACGATATCGAATTCATCGAATTGCAATTGCAGGTTGAAACGGATCAAGGAGTGTAATCATGGCTTATAGCGACAAGGTTCTGGACCATTACGAAAACCCGCGCAACGTCGGTTCCTTCGCGAAGGACGACGATGCGGTCGGTACCGGTATGGTCGGCGCGCCGGCATGCGGCGACGTGATGAAGCTGCAGATCCGCGTGGGCGCGGACGGCATCATCGAAGACGCGAAGTTCAAGACGTATGGCTGCGGTTCGGCGATTGCGTCGAGCTCGCTCGTCACCGAATGGGTGAAAGGCAAGACGCTCGATCAAGCCATGTCGATCAAGAACACGCAGATCGCCGAAGAACTGGCGCTGCCGCCGGTGAAGATCCACTGCTCGATCCTCGCGGAAGACGCGATCAAGGCAGCGGTCGCCGACTACAAGCAACGCCACGGTGAAGCCGTCGTCGAAGGCGACAAGCAACACGCTTAAGCGGTGATTGCGGCGCGGTTTCAGCGCGGTCTCAGGTGAATCGAAACGGGCGGCGGCGCGAGTTTGCAGCGGGCCGTCCGGTCCGGGCGATATTTGATGCAGGCAGGGTAGCAGCGCGTGAGCAGGCAGAAGAATGACCGGCACGCACTGCGCAATGAGAAACGCTATGGCAATTACGTTGACCGAAAAGGCAGCACAGCACGTCCAGAAGTATCTGAACCGTCGCGGTAAAGGCGTCGGCTTGCGCGTCGGCGTGCGCACCACCGGTTGCTCCGGCTTGGCTTACAAGCTCGAGTACGTGGACGAACTCGCGCCCGAAGACGAAGTCTTCGAATGCAACGGCGTGAAGCTCATTGTCGACCCGAAGAGCCTCGCCTATATCGACGGCACCGAACTCGACTTCGCACGTGAAGGGCTGAACGAAGGCTTCAAGTTCAACAACCCGAACGTGAAGGACGAATGCGGTTGCGGCGAATCGTTCCGCGTGTAAATCCGGACATTCCGCGTGCAGCGGATCAAAGGCGGCGCGGGCCGCCTTTTTAGTTTAATCCGCGAATTCGCCTGTGCCGCTAGGCTCTGCCGAGCCGCGTTTTTAGACTGCACTCCGGTGCGCTTTCCTGAACGGACTCCTTTTATCCGATGGCCTCGCTGAACGACAGCCACTTCGACCTGTTCGATCTGCCGGCGCAATTCGCGCTCGACGCATCAGCGCTCGATCACGCCTACCGCACGGTGCAGGCGCAAGTGCATCCAGACCGCTTCGCGGCGGCCGGCGACGCGCAAAAGCGCATCGCGATGCAATGGGCGACGCGCACCAACGAGGCGTATCAGACGCTGCGCGATCCGTTGAAGCGCGCCACTTATCTGCTGCATCTGCGCGGCATCGACGTCGGCGCGGAGAACAATACGGCGATGGAGCCGGCGTTCCTGATGCAGCAGATGGAATGGCGTGAAGGCATCGAGGACGCGGCCGCGGCGAAGAACGTCGATGCGCTCGACGCCTTGCTGACCGAACTGCGCGACGAAGAGCGCGTGCGTTTCGACAAGCTCGGCGCCTTGCTCGACAGCGGCGTGAATCAGGCCGCGGGCGAGGCGGTGCGGCAGTTGATGTTCATCGAGCGGGTGGCGTCGGAAATCGGCACGCAGATCGAGCGGCTCGAGAACTAGCGAGCCCGAACGCGCCGTGCGTGTTGCGCCGCGCGCGAGCGCAGCGGCAACCGCGAGAATAGCCGTAGCATTACAACCAGCAACGCGAAAATTCAGGACGGGGCCGAGCGGCTCCGAGAAGATCCAGATGGCCCTACTGCAAATCTCCGAACCCGGCATGGCGCCGGCGCCCCACCAGCGGCGTCTGGCGGTCGGTATCGATCTCGGCACCACCAATTCCCTCGTTGCCGCCGTGCGCAGCGGCGTGCCCGATGTGCTGCCCGACGAAGACGGCCATGTGCTGCTGCCGTCGGTGGTGCGCTACCTGGAAAAGGGCGGCCGCCGTATCGGCCGCACGGCCAAGGCTGAGGCCGCGAGCGATCCGCGCAATACGATCGTCTCGGTCAAGCGCTTCATGGGCCGAGGCAAGGCGGAAGTGGAAGGTGCCGAAAACGCGCCGTACGATTTCATCGATGCACCCGGCATGGTGCAGATCCGCACCATCGACGGCGTGAAGAGCCCGGTCGAAGTGTCGGCCGAAATTCTCGCGACGCTGCGCCAGCGCGCCGAAGACTCGCTCGGCGACGAACTGGTCGGCGCGGTGATCACGGTGCCCGCTTACTTCGACGAAGCCCAGCGTCAGGCGACCAAAGACGCCGCGCGTCTGGCCGGGCTGAATGTGCTGCGCCTCCTGAACGAACCGACCGCGGCCGCGATTGCCTACGGCCTCGACAACGGTTCCGAGGGGCTGTACGCCGTGTACGACCTCGGCGGCGGCACCTTCGATCTGTCGATTCTCAAGCTCACCAAGGGCGTGTTCGAAGTGCTCGCGGCGGGCGGCGACTCCGCGCTCGGCGGCGACGATTTCGACCACGCGCTGTATCGCCATGTGCTGGAGCAAGCCGGCATCGCGCCGCAAACCCTCGCACCGGAAGACGTGCGCTTGCTGCTGGACAGCGTGCGCGTGGCCAAGGAGGCGTTGTCGGACGCGTCGAGTGCGAAGCTACAGACCACGCTCTCGAACGGCGCTCAGATCGATCTGACGATCGACGAAGCCACTTTCGAGGCCATCACGCAGGCGCTGGTTCAGCGCACACTCGGCCCGACCAAGAAGGCGCTGCGCGACGCCAAAGTCACGACGAAGGAAATCAAGGGCGTGGTGCTGGTCGGCGGCGCGACGCGCATGCCGGTGATCCGCCGCGCGGTCGAATCGCTCTTCGGCCAACCGCCGCTGATCAATCTCGACCCGGATCAGGTGGTCGCGCTCGGCGCGGCGATCCAGGCCGATCTGCTCGCGGGCAATCGCGGTGCGGACGGCGACGAGTGGCTTTTACTCGACGTGATTCCGCTCTCGCTCGGCGTGGAGACGATGGGTGGTTTGACCGAGAAAATCATCCCGCGCAATTCGACGATTCCGGTCGCGCGCGCACAGGATTTCACGACTTTCAAGGATGGCCAGACGGCCATGGCGATCCACGTCGTGCAAGGCGAGCGCGAGCTCGTCAGCGACTGCCGCTCGCTCGCGCGCTTCGAGTTGCGCGGCATTCCGCCGATGGCTGCCGGCGCGGCGCGCATTCGCGTGACCTACCAGGTGGACGCCGACGGTCTGCTGTCCGTGTTCGCGCGCGAGCAGGGCTCGGGCGTGGAAGCGTCGGTGGTGGTCAAGCCGTCCTACGGTCTCGCCGACGACGATATCGCCCGAATGCTCGAAGACAGCTTCTCGACCGCTGAAGTCGACATGCGCGCTCGCGCGCTGCGCGAAGCGCAAGTCGAAGCGCGGCGACTCGTGGAGGCCACCGACGCCGCGCTCGCCGCCGACGCCGAACTGCTCGACGACAGCGAGCGCGCCGAGCTCGACACGCTGCTCGATGCATTACGCAACGTCGCGCAAAGCGAGGATGTCGATACGATCGAAGCCGCCACCAAAACCCTCGCCGAAGGCACTGACGAATTCGCCGCCCGCCGCATGAACAAGGGCATTCGCCGCGCGCTCGCCGGCCGCAAGCTCGACGAGATCTGAGCGCTGCGGTTGCGGCAGGGCGGGCCGCCCGGTCGGTCCGCCGCTAAGAATCGAATCGCGCCGCGTGGACTTAAAAAGTCCGCGCGGCGCCAGTAAAATGGTACGGAGCCTGTTTGCGGCCGCCGTGCCTCAGACCCAAACGGAAAATGTATGCCTCAAATCGTTGTGCTGCCTCACGTCGAACTGTGCCCGGAAGGCGCGGTGATCGATGCCGTGCCCGGCAAGAGCATCTGCGACAGCCTGCTCGAACACGGCATTGAAATCGAGCACGCGTGCGAGAAGTCGTGCGCGTGCACGACCTGCCACGTGATCGTGCGTGAGGGTTTCGCCGCCTTGACGCCATCGGAGGAAGACGAGGACGATCTGTTGGACAAGGCGTGGGGGCTCGAACCGGCCTCGCGTCTGTCGTGCCAGGCCATGGTGCCGGCGGAGCAGGATCTGGTTGTCGAAATCCCTCGCTACTCGATCAATCACGCGAAGGAAAACCACTAACAGGAGGATGCAGCCATGAAGTGGACCGATACGCAAGACATCGCGATGGCCCTGACTGACAAGCACCAGGACATCGATCCGCAACAGGTGCGCTTCACCGACTTGCACCGTTGGGTCACCGAGCTGGAAGGATTCGACGACGATCCTAACCGGTCGAACGAAAAGATCCTCGAGGCGATTCAGGCTGCATGGATTGAAGACGCGGATTATTGAGCGTCACTGAGTTTCCCGAAGCCAGTCAGCGATGTGCTCCACGCCGCTGCCGGCTGCGGCAAAGAAAAAGGCGACTCCAATGGAGTCGCCTTTTTTGCGTCTGGCGCAAATTCCGCCTGGTTACGCCCTAGCTTGCTACAAGCGTGCCGTTCTGAACCCGAACTCGCTGACCTTGCTGGAACGGCGGCGCTTCATGGTAGGTGAAGTAACGCGTCTTGCCGCTTTCCATCCGCACCCGTACCGAATACGACGTGGTGCTGCGGATATGTTTCTCGACCGAGTTGCCGGCAAGGCCGCCGCCGAGCGCGCCGAGAACGGTCATCGCGGTACGGCCGCCGCCGCTACCGAACTGGTTGCCGACCACGCCACCGGCCACCGCGCCGCCGACCGCGCCGATACCAGTGCCATGACCTTCCTGACGCACCGCCGAGATGGCCTCGACTACGCCACATGTCGAGCAGTAGGCTGGTTGCGCCGGCTGCTGCTGCTGCTGCTGGGCATAGTTGGGCGCCGGCTGGGCCTGTTGCTGCTGCGCGTATTGCTGCTGCTGCGTGGGCGCAGGCGCCGGAGCGGGCGCAGGCTGCGGCTGTTGCGCGGCTTGCTGCTGGGCAGCCTGTTGCTGCGCGGCCTGCTGCTGTGCTGCCTGTTGCGCCGTCGGGTTGGCGGGCGTCGCCGAATCGACCACGCCCTGCTGGTTAGCTTGCGTGGCGACTTGCGCCGATTGCGTCTGATCGTTTTGCGCGCCGTTGCTGGATGCCTTCGGGAACAGGCCCGTGACCGCCGCGGTGGCGACGAGGCTTGCGATGATCACCGCGCCGGCAGCGGTCGCGACGAGCGGGTGAATCCGGCGTTGTTGCGCAGGCTGCGCGGATTGCGTGGTGGGTTGCGTGTTCGGATTGTCCATTTTGGCCTCCGTCTTCAACAGGAGTCGACTTTTGGTAAGACAAAGTGTCTGGTAAATCGATTCGGTGAGGGTTTCAATTTGTAACGATTTCCGGGTAATCGCCGCGATGGCGTCCTATCAAAGCCCGCGCGGCGCGGCGGGGCGCCGCTTCCGGCAAGCGCTCGCGCGATGAACACGGACGGCGGAATCCTCGCATGGCGCGCAGCTTTTACCGATGGTTACAAACCGTCCGACGGCCGCCAGGTGTGCTTTCAAAGGAAGCAGCAAGAAAAACGCCCGGCATCGAGCCGGGCGTTCTCCAGGATGCGAACCACGCAACGCTCAGTCTTCGCGGCGCAGATGCGGGAACAGAATCACGTCGCGGATGCTCGGGCTGTCGGTCAGCATCATCACCAGACGGTCGATGCCGATGCCGCAACCGCCGGCCGGCGGCATGCCGTATTCAAGCGCGCGAATGTAGTCCGCGTCGTAGAACATCGCTTCCTCGTCGCCGGCGTCTTTCTGGTCGACCTGCTTCTTGAAGCGGGCCGCCTGGTCTTCCGGATCGTTCAGCTCCGAGAAGCCGTTGGCGATTTCACGGCCGGTGATGAACAGCTCGAAACGCTCGGTGATGCCGTCGACCTTGTCCGACGCGCGCGCCAGCGGCGACACCTCGATCGGGTAGTCGATGATGTAGGTCGGCTCCCACAGTTGCGACTCGGCGGTCTCTTCGAACAGCGCCAGTTGCAGCGAACCGACGCCCGCGTTCAGGAACTGCGGCTGCGACGCGTCCACGCCGAACTTCTTCAACTCCGTGCGCAGGAAAGCGCTGTCGGCGAGTTGCTCGTTCGTGTATTGCGGCGCGTACTTCTGGATTGCCTGCGTGATCGTCAGGCGATGGAACGGCTTCGCCAGATCGAGTTCACGGCCCTGATACGTGATTGTCGCGGTGCCAAGCGAGTCGATTGCGGCCTGGCGGATCAACTGCTCGGTGAAGTCCATCAACCACTTGTAATCGGTGTACGCGGCGTAGAACTCGATCATCGTGAATTCCGGATTGTGGCGCACGGACACGCCCTCATTGCGGAAGTTACGGTTGATCTCGAACACACGCTCGAAGCCGCCGACCACGAGGCGCTTCAGATACAGCTCCGGCGCGATACGCAGGAACATCTGCATGTCGAGCGCGTTGTGGTGCGTGGTGAACGGCTTGGCCGCCGCGCCGCCCGGAATCGGGTGCAGCATGGGCGTTTCGACTTCCATGAAGTCGGCGTCGGCCATGAACTTGCGGATCGACGAAATCGCCTTCGTGCGCGCAACGAAAGTCTTACGCGTTTCCGGCGTGACGATCAGATCGACATAGCGTTGGCGATACTTCATTTCCTGGTCGGAGAGACCGTGGAACTTGTCCGGCAGCGGACGCAGCGATTTCGACAGCAGGCGCAGTTCCGTGCAACGTACCGAGAGCTCGCCCTTGTTGGTGCGGAACAGCACGCCACGCGCCGCGACGATGTCGCCCATGTCCCACCTCTTGAAGGCGTCGTACGTTTCCTGGCCGACGTCGGCGGGCGTAATGAAGAACTGGATCTGACCCGAACCGTCGCGCACGGTCGCAAAGCTCGCCTTGCCCATCACGCGCTTGAGCATCATGCGGCCGGCGATCGCGACTTCGAGCGGATTCGCTTCGAGCGCTTCCTTGTCGGCGTGCTCGTACTGCGACTGCAGATCTTCGGCGTGATGCGTGGGACGGAAATCGTTCGGATAGGCGACACCTTGCTCACGCAGCTCGCGCAGCTTTTCGCGGCGCTCGGCCATGATTTTGTTGTCGTCCACCTCGGGCGCCACATTTGGCTGGGCCACATTCGGCTGGGCCGCATTCGGCTGGGTCGGTTCGGTCATGATGATTTGGTATTCGGTGGCCCGCACGGAAATGGCTCGCTTGCGGGTGGCCAGTCAGTAAAAACCTCAGGCGGTAAAAAGATACGGCGCGGCGTTGCAAGGGCAGGCCGCGCCGGTTGCGCTTAGACGCCTTGTTTCAGGCTGGCGCTGATGAACGGATCGAGGTCGCCGTCGAGCACGCTCTTGGTATTGCTGATTTCGACGTTGGTGCGCAGATCCTTGATACGGCTGTTGTCCAGCACGTACGAGCGGATCTGATGACCCCAGCCCACATCGGTCTTGCCGGCTTCGAGCTTGTCCTGCTCGGCCTGACGCTTGCGGATTTCCGCCTCGTACAGGCGCGATTTCAGCATGGCCATCGCTTCGGCGCGGTTACGGTGCTGCGAACGGTCGTTCTGGCACTGCACGACGATGCCCGACGGCATGTGCGTGATACGCACCGCGGAGTCGGTCTTGTTGATGTGCTGACCGCCCGCGCCGGACGCGCGGTACGTGTCGATACGCAGATCGGCCGGGTTGATGTCGACTTCGATCGAGTCGTCGATTTCCGGGTACACGAACACCGACGAAAACGACGTATGACGGCCGCCCGACGAGTCGAACGGCGACTTGCGCACGAGGCGATGCACGCCGGTTTCGGTGCGCAAAAAGCCGTACGCGTATTCGCCTTCGATCTTGATCGTGGCGTTCTTGATGCCCGCGACGTCGCCGTCGGTCTGTTCCAGCACTTCGGTCTTGAAGCCTTTGCGTTCGCAGTAGCGCAGATACTGGCGCAGCAGCATGGAGGCCCAGTCGCACGCCTCGGTGCCGCCGGCGCCGGCCTGAATGTCCAGGAAGGCGTTGTTCGGATCGGCCGGGTTCGCGAACATGCGGCGGAATTCCATGTCGGCGACACGCTGTTCGATGCCTTGCGCGTCGGATTCGCAGGCGAGGAGTGTTTCCTCGTCGTCTTCTTCGCGGGCCATGTCGAACAGGTCCTGCGCGTCGCGCAGGTCGTTATCGAGCGACGTGAGTTTGCCGACGGTGTCGTCGAGCAGCTTCTTCTCCCGGCCGAGGGCCTGGGCGTGCTTCGAGTCGTTCCAGACGTCCGGGTCTTCGAGTTCCCGGTTGACTTCGATTAGACGCAGTGCTTTGTCGTCGTAGTCAAAGATACCCCCGTAGCGCGCCCGCGCGAGTGCGCAGGTCCGCCAGTGAGGCTTCGATCGCGTTGAGACGTTCCGCTTCCATGTCGATCTTTTATAGCTTCGTAAAAAGGGGAAATTATAGCCGATCGGCGTGCCGCGCCGGAGGCTGTTCAGCGATCCGGCGCGTGTTTGCGGTTGATTTTGCGGAGATTTTTCGAGGTTTTCGGTGCCCCGCAGCCTGGCGCACCGGGCGGCTTCGACTCACCGCTTCAGTGCATCGCCTCAGTTCGCGGCGTGCTCGACGATCAGCTGCACGCGCGATACACCGTTCCATGTGTCGCTCGCGAGACGATAGGCGACGGTGGTGCGAGCGGGCAGCGTGTCGGTGTGATTGAACCAGATCGCGTTGAAGCGCTGGCGCCCGCGCACGAGTTGCAGCTTCAGGTGCTTGTCCTTCACGAGCGCCTGCGAGGCGATGTCGAATTCACCCGAAAACACTGGCGCTGGGAAGCCCTGGCCCCACACGGCGGCGTCGAGCATTTCGACGAATTGCGGCGTGAAATACGCGTCCTCCAACTCGCCGTCGGTTTCCACCGTGCGCGAGAGCGCGTCCTCGGACAGCCATTCGCGGCCGACCGCTTCGAACGCGGCGGTGAAGCGCGCTACGTCGGCGGCGGCGAGCGTGAGGCCGGCGGCCATCGCGTGGCCGCCGAATTTGACGATCAGGCCGGGCTCGCGCTTCGAGATCAGATCGAGCGCGTCGCGCAGATGGAAACCCGCGATCGAGCGGCCCGAGCCTTTGACGGTCTGGCCGCTGTCGTCGGCGAGCGCGAAGGTGAACGAGGGCCGGTGGAACTTCTCCTTCAGCCGCCCCGCGACAATGCCGATCACGCCTTGGTGCCAGCTGGGATTGAACAGCGTGATGGTAGTCGCGCCGTCAGGGTCGATCGCCGAGAGGTCTTCGAGCGCCTGCTGCTGCATGCCGGCTTCGATTTCGCGGCGTTCGCGGTTCATCGTGTCGAGTTGCTGCGCGAGATCCCACGCGCGGCCGATGTCGTCGGTCGTCAGGCATTCGATTCCGAGCGACATGTCCGACAGGCGGCCCGCCGCGTTCAGGCGTGGCCCGAGCGCGAAGCCGAGGTCGAAACCCGACGCGCTGCGAGCGTCGCGCGCGGCGGCGCGAAAGAGCGCGGCGATGCCCGGCTGCATCTTGCCTTTGCGGATGCGCTGCAAGCCTTGCGCGACCAGCACGCGGTTATTGCCGTCAAGCTTGACGACGTCCGCGACCGTGCCGAGCGCGACCAGATCGAGCAGGCCGTCGAGGCGCGGTTCGGGAAACGCGTCGTTGAAGGCGCCGCGGCGGCGCAATTCCGCGCGCAATGCCAGCAGCACATAAAACATCACGCCGACGCCCGCGATGCACTTGCTCGGGAACGTGCAGCCCGGCTGGTTCGGATTGACGATCGCGCGGGCGGCCGGCAGTTCGTCGCCGGGCAGGTGGTGATCGGTGACCAGCACGTCGATGCCGAGCGCATTGGCCGCTTCCACACCGTCGACGCTGGCGATGCCGTTATCCACCGTGATCAGCAGATCCGGTTTGCCCGACGCGCTGCGCGCAGCCAGCGCGACGATCTCGGGCGTCAGGCCGTAGCCGTACTCGAAGCGGTTCGGCACCAGATATTCGATCCGGCCGCCGAACATGCGCAGGCCGCGCACCGCGACCGCGCAGGCAGTGGCGCCGTCGCAATCGTAGTCGGCGACCACCAGCATGCGGCGTTGGTTCTGGATCGCGTCGGCGAGCAAGGCGGCGGCGTCTTCGCAGCCCTTGAGCGTGACCGGCGGCACGAGCCGCGCGAGGCCGGTTTCGATTTCGTCGGGCATGCACACGCCGCGCGATGCGTAGAGGCGCGCGAGCACCGGATGCAGGCCGTGGCGGGTGAGGACTTCGGCGTCGACAGGAGAGCAGGCGCGCGTAACGATTCGAGTCATTCGGAAAGGCCGTGAGTCATTCGATCAATTATTCGATGAAGAGCGAGGCGAGCACGCGCCGCCGCCAGAATTTGCGCAGGTCGCCGCGCGTAACCGAGAGCGTCACCGAGCCGGTGTCGCCGCACAAGGTCAGGCCGAGTTCAGCGAGATCGCCGGATTGCAGCGCGGCGAGCGCGGGTTCGAACCAGTCTGTTTGCATGGCGGCGAAGGCGCCGTTCCAGCGCGCCCAGTCCTGCTGGATGTAGGGCGCGGAGAACGGATCGAGTTCGACCAGCGTGATGCTCGCGCCCGCGTGCGTGGCGCCGTTCGCCTTGTCCGCGAGCGACGCCAGCGCGCCGAACGAGCCCGGCGGCGCACCGTTCGCGACTCCGGCGGTCATCGCAAGGCCGCGCGTGGCGGCCGCGTCGGACAGCACCCGCGCGAACGGACTGCGCACCGGTTGCGCCGCGCCCTGCGCGTGAAACCAGATCGAGTTGACGGCCGGCAGGCCGCGCGCCTCGCGCGCTTCGTTGACCGGATGCTCGAACCACGCCATCTGCACTTCGTTCTGCAGCTTCATCCACGCGCGCGAACGCTCGCCGGAATGGGCCTCGTGCGGCAGCCAGATTTCGATGTTGCGCCCGCTCGCGCGCAACGGCGACGCGCCGGCCAGCGTGCCGAAGCCGTCGCCCGACAGATACCAGCGCGCGGGCCGCGGCGCTTCGATACGCACGCCGAGTTCCTCGATCAGCGGTCGCGCGACCGCGAGCAGCGCGCCGGCTTCCTCGTCGGACAGATCGAGGGAGGCCGGATCGATCAACACCAGATGATCGTGCGCGATGCGCACGTGCACCGGCTGCACGCAGGCCCATGTGGCGTTGCCGGGTTCGCCGCCGTCGGCGCGCAGCATGTACGGCGCGAGCGGCGCTTCGTCGGCGGCCGCCGCGCCGCTCGGCAGCGCGCCAAATTGGCGTGCCACCCAGCGCTCGTGCGGCAGCGTGCGCTGAAAGTCTTCGCCGATCACGCGTTCCACCAGCGTCGCGCGCGCGATCAGCCGGTCGAGGGCCGGACTGCGGATGGCGTGAAGGGCGGTGGAGGCGTCCGCTGCGGCGGGCAGCGCGAAGGGCAGGAGAAGATGGAGACGGTTGGCGAGCATGATGCTGCGCATTGTAGGGCAAAGAGTGCGAGTATTCCGACCATCAGCATCCGCTCGACGAAGCGTGGCGGCAGCGGACCTCCGGGTTCGCCGCCGGCCGGCCGCCGGAGCAACAGCCGCGCGCGGCGGCACCGCGCACATGACGAGGGAGACCGGCATGTCGCGTGAACTCAAAACCGAGCAGGAATTGCTAGCGCTGGTCGTCAAGGCGCTCGATGCGAACCCGGCCACGGCCGGCTGGATTCCGACCGGCTTCCACGAGACCGTGGACGACGAGAGCGGCTGCAACTGGGACATCAGCCATCTGCACCGCGACCGCAAGGACGCCGACGTGCGCGACGCCGCCAACAGCGCCGCCGCGGGCATCATCAACGAGCTGCGCGGCCGTTACAACCTGCGTTAGGCGGAACCGGGGCCGTGCCCGAACGCGGCGC
This sequence comes from Paraburkholderia sp. RL18-101-BIB-B, assembly GCF_046026985.1. Lineage (NCBI taxonomy): Bacteria > Pseudomonadati > Pseudomonadota > Betaproteobacteria > Burkholderiales > Burkholderiaceae > Paraburkholderia > Paraburkholderia sp. RL18-101-BIB-B. The sequence goes on along the minus strand of NZ_JARESV010000007.1, from coordinate 141,596 downwards.
ACGGCGACGCGGCGCCGGTTCAGGACGGCCGCCGCCGAGCCGAGCTGACCGCAGGCGGCCGGCGTTTCTGTTCGAGGTCCCGTCCACACTGCGTTTGCGCGAGCGGGCGGCATTGTATGGCAAACTTCGCGCTTGATTAGTGGTGGCAGCGATGTTGGCGACAGCAACGGCCGCCTCCCGGACAGCCGCGGACCGCGGTGGCGCGCGCATTGCTACGCTACGGCACGCCGTACCGGAACCATCCGCGTCGCAACGACACCAATGATCACGACGCTCGGGCCGCACGGCAGGCGCTTCACGCCATCGTGCGCGGCACAAAGCCGAAGAACGCAGACAAGGATTCGCTTGAAATTTCCCTACGAATGGCAGATTGGCTGGCGCTACACCCGCGCCGGCAAACGCACGACCGGTAACGGCTTCATTTCCTTCATTGCGCTCGTGTCGATGTCGGGCATCGCGCTCGGCGTCGCGGCGCTGATCGTCGTGTTGTCCGTGATGAACGGTTTTCAGAAAGAGGTGCGCGACCGCATGCTGTCGGTGCTCGCGCACGTCGAAATTTTTTCGCCGACCGGGTCGATGCCCAACTGGGAGCTGACCGCCAAGGAAGCGCGCCAGAACAAGGAAGTGATCGGTGCGGCGCCGTATGTCGAAGCGCAGGCGCTGCTCACGCGCCAGGACGCGGTGAGCGGGGTGGCGCTGCGCGGCGTCGAGCCGTCGCTGGAGCCGGAGGTGTCCGATATCGGTAAGGAGATGAAAGGCGGCAGTCTGAACGCGCTGAAGCCGGGCGACTTCGGCATCGTGCTGGGCGCCGACCTCGCCACCAATCTCGGCGTGCAGGTCGACGACAAGATCACGCTGGTCGCGCCCGAAGGCACCATCACGCCAGCCGGCATGCTGCCTCGGCTAAAACAGTTCACGGTGGTGGGCATCTTCGAGTCGGGACACTACGAATACGACAGCACGCTCGCACTGATCAACATCAAGGACGCGCAGGCGCTATTCCGGCTGCCCGCGCCGACCGGCGTGCGGCTGCGCCTGACCGACATGCAGCGCGCGCCGGAAGTCGCGCATCAGCTTGCGCGCACACTGTCGGGCGATTTATACATTCGCGACTGGACGCAGCAGAACAAGACCTGGTTCTCCGCGGTGCAGATCGAAAAACGCATGATGTTCATCATCCTCACGCTGATCATCGCGGTGGCGGCGTTCAATCTGGTGTCGTCGCTCGTCATGACGGTGACCAACAAGCAGGCCGACATCGCGATTCTGCGCACGCTCGGCGCGCAGCCCGGCTCGATCATGAAGATTTTCGTCGTGCAGGGCGTGACGATCGGCTTTATCGGCACGGCGACCGGCGTCGCGCTCGGCTGCCTGATCGCGTGGAGCATTCCATGGCTCGTGCCGATGATCGAACATCTGATCGGTGTGCAGTTCCTGCCGCCGTCGGTGTATTTCATCAGCGAACTGCCGTCCGAACTGGTTCCGGCCGACGTCGCGCGAATCGGCATCATCGCCTTCGCGATGTCGGCGCTGGCCACGTTGTACCCGAGCTGGCGTGGTGCGAAAGTCCGTCCGGCGGAGGCACTGCGCTATGAATGACCGTTCCGCAAACCTATCCATGGCTTCTTCCGACACCGTGCCGCATCCCTACGTGCTGGAAGCAACCGGCATTTCCAAGTCGTTCGTGCAGGGCGGTCTGAACGTGACGGTGCTCAACAACACGGAACTGAGCGTGCGGCGCGGCGAGAAGCTGGCGATCGTCGGCGCGTCGGGTTCCGGCAAGAGCACGCTGCTGCACGTGCTCGGCGGCCTCGACGATCCGAGCGCCGGCCATGTTTCGGTGATGGGCAAGCCCTTTACCAAGCTCTCGGAGCGCGAACGCAACGACCTGCGCAATCGCGCGCTGGGTTTCGTGTATCAGTTCCACCATTTGCTGCCGGAGTTCACCGCGCTCGACAACGTTGCGATGCCGCTGCGGATTCGCCGCATGACGACCGAAGCATCGCGCCGCGAAGCGCTCGCGGTGCTGGAGCGCGTCGGCATGGGCCATCGCGCGAAGCATCGTCCGGGCGAGTTGTCGGGCGGCGAACGCCAGCGCGTCGCGATTGCGCGCGCACTGGTGACGAAGCCCGCCTGCGTGCTGGCCGACGAACCGACCGGCAATCTCGACGGCGGCACCGCCGACACCGTGTTCAACCTGATGCTCGAACTGTCGCAAACGCTCGATACGAGCTTCGTGATCGTCACGCACGATCCGGAACTCGCGGGGCGTTGCGACCGCATCATGCGGCTGCGCGACGGCGTGCTGCACGAAGAGCCGCCGGTGCCGGTTTAAATGGCCGGACGTCGCGAGCCGGTGCTGCGCCGCTTGCGCCGATAACGAGGCACGTCATGTGGATCGATACGCACTGTCATCTCGACGCTTCGGAATTTGACGCCGACCGCGCGGAAGTCACGGCGGCGGCGCGCCGCGCGGGCGTGGGACGGATCGTGATTCCGGCGATCGGCCGGCAGAATTTCGCGGCGGTGCGTGAACTGGCGCACCGGGTCGACGGTGGCGCGTATGCGCTCGGTATTCATCCGTTGTTCACGCCGGGCGCGCAGGAGAGTGACCTCGATCTGTTGCGCATGGAAATCGAGGCGAGTCTCGACGACCCGCTGTTTGTCGGTATCGGCGAGATCGGCCTCGATTATTTTGTCGAGGGTCTCGACGACGCACGTCAGCAATTCTTCTACAACGGCCAGTTGCAGCTCGCGCGTGAGTTCGATCTGCCGGTGATCTGCCATGTGCGCAAATCACAGGATCAGGTGATCAAGGGACTGCGGCGGCATCAGATTCATCGCGGCATCGCGCATGCATTCAACGGCAGTTTTCAGCAGGCTCAGGCGTATATCGACCAGGGCATGCATCTCGGCTTCGGCGGCAATCTGACTTTCGAGCGGGCGCGGCAAATCCGCCGTCTCGCCGAGCAGTTGCCGTTCGACGCGCTGGTTGTGGAAACGGACGCGCCGGACATCGCGCCTTCGTGGATTTACAAACAGCGCAATACGCCGGAGCAGATTCCGGCGATCGGCGCGAGCCTCGCGCAACTGCGCGGCATGGCCGCCGACGAGGCCGCCCTAGGCACAACAGCTAACGCGCTCGCCGCGCTGCCGCGGCTCGCACTTTCCTCTGCATAATTGAACTCGATGGTTTGAGTGGTTCGCGCCGGGCGATACCCACGCCTGGCGGGCTCGCTGACGCCCGCGCGGCGAGCGTTGCGTCGTCCGGCGATTGCTGGCGGAGGGCGGATGCGGGCATGGTGGTGTGGATTTGCGTTGGGCGTGATCGGGCTGCAACGGCAGGCGGTGCTGCCGGATTGGATGGCGTTGTGCGGGTTGGTGGTGGTTGCTTGTGCCGCGGTCGTGGTGGCGGTGTGGGGTTTGGGCGAGTGCGGAAGTGCTCGCGTTGGTCGGGATGACGCGGTCGCTGGAGCGATGCTTGCGACTGCGGCCGCTGCTGGCGCTACGGCTGCCGCGAAGTCGACGGCTGCGGCCACGAGCATCACGTATGCACGCGCGGCAATTCTCACTGCACTAACCGACCGGATCCGCGTCAGCCAGCGTGTGCGTTCATTCGCCGGCTGGAGCGCGGTGTCGTGCGCGGCGTTATGTGTGGGCTTCGGCTATGCAGCCGTTCGCGCGGAAATGCGTCTCGCGGTGAGCTTGCCGAACGCGTGGGAAGGGCGCGATATCGAGGTGGTCGGCAGTATCAAAGGCCTGCCGTCACGCGATGAAAACGGCGCGCGTTTTCTATTCCACGTTGAATCGGCCGAAGCACCCATCGACGCTTTCCCACATGTGATCCAACTCTCGTGGATCGCTGAAGATGCGCCGCCGCCTTTGCTCGAACCCGGCTCACGCTGGCGGCTGACGGTGCGCCTCAAACGTCCGCATGGCAATGCCAACTTCGGCGTGCGCGATGCCGAGGCGAGTCTGCTCGCGCGCAACGTGCGGGCCACCGGCTATGTCAGTGCGCCGGCTCATGCCGTGCGATTGCGCGGCTATGCGCGCGGCGTTGGCGTGACGGTGGACCGCTGGCGCGCCGCACTGCGCGAACGGATCGATGCGGTGCTAGCCAACGCGCCGCACCGCGGGATCGTCGTGGCGCTCGCCATCGGCGCGCAGGACGAAGTCAGCACTGCGGACTGGTTGCTGATGCGAGGCACGGGCACGAGTCATCTGGTTGCGATTTCGGGGCTGCACATCGGTTTCGTCGCGGGCCTCGCGGGCTGGCTGGCGGGCGCGTTCTGGCGGCGCTCCGGATTTGTCGGCCGCAACTGGCCGTTGCGGCTGCCCGCGCAAGTCGTCGCGGTCACGGGCGGCGCGGTGTTCGCCGCGCTGCATGCTGCGTTGGCCGGCTTCAATGTGCCGGCGCAGCGCGCGCTGTGGATGGCGGGGGTCGTCGCGCTCGCTTTTATCAGCGGGCGCAATGTGGCGCGCTCGGCGGTGCTCGCGTGGGCCTTGGGGCTCGTGCTGCTGATCGATCCTTGGGCGGTCGCGTCGGCGGGATTCTGGTTGTCGTTCTGCGCGGTGGCGGCGATTCTGTTCGCCATGTCGGGGCGGCCCCGTGTGCAGGATCATCGACAGCATCGCGACGAAACGGGCGCGGGCGGCGAGGCATCGAGCCGATGGTCGAGGTTGCGTGATCGCGTGCGCCGCCGCATGCGAAGTACCGGCGAGCGGCTGCGCAGCGCCGCGCACGTGCAATTCGCCGTAACGGTCGCGCTCGCGCCGTTGACTGTCTACTGGTTCGCGCAGATTCCGCTGATCGGCCCGCTCGCGAATGCCTTCGCGATTCCGTGGGTAAGCATGCTGGTGACGCCGGCCGTGCTGGCCGGCGTCGCATTGCCCGCGCCGCTTGACGCCTACGCATGGCATGTCGCGCACGCTTTGCTCGAGCTACTGGCAGCGGGCTTGCAGAGGCTGTCCGGTCCCGCCTGGGCGCTCTGGCGTCTGCCGCAACCGGATGCGTGGACGCTGGCCGCGGCGGCGGTGGGCGTGCTCTGGTGTCTGGCGCCGCGTGGCTGGCCGCTGCGCTGGGCCGCGCCGCTGACATGGCTGCCGCTTCTGATGCCGGCGCCGTCCGGGCCGCCGCACGGCAGTTTCCGTCTGACGGCGCTGGACGTCGGTCAGGGCACCTCGGTGCTGGTCGAAACGGCGCATCACACCTTGCTGTTCGATACCGGGCCGGGTCCGGAGTCGACTCACGCCGGCGAGCGGGTGGTCGTGCCGTTTCTACAGGCGCATGGCGTGACGGCGCTCGACACGCTGATCATCAGTCACGCCGACTCCGATCATTCGGGCGGCGCGCCCGCCGTGCTGGACGCGATCGAGGTGCATCAAATGGTGGCGGCATTGGCGCCGTCGAATGCGCTGTGGTCGAACGCGAGGCAGCACCGCGCCGACACGCTGCCGTGCGCGGCGGGCCAGCGCTGGCAGTGGGACGGCGTGGAGTTCGCGATGCTCTGGCCGGACGCCGGTCCGCTGCAAGGCAAGCCGAACTCGCATTGCTGCGTGTTGCGGGTCAGCACGTTGCCCGCCGCCGCGAGCCCGTCGCTTAGCCGCATTCAAGCAGAATCGTCACGCATGACGGCCTTGCTGACGGCGGATATCGAAGCGCCCGTCGAACGCGTTCTGCTCGCGCGTGATCGCGGGGCGTTGCGTGCTCAGGTGCTGGTCGTGCCGCATCACGGCAGCAAGACTTCGTCGACCGAGCCGTTCCTCGACTCTATCGACCCGCTCATCGCGCTATTTCAGGTAGGCTATCGCAACCGTTTTCATCATCCGAATGCGGGTGTGTTCGAGCGCTACAAGGCGCGGCAGATCGAACTCGGGCGCAGCGATGCGGACGGTGCGGTACGCGTCGAGGTGAGCCCACAGACTGAGGCGAATGCCGACGTCGCCGGCAAGAGCGCCATGCTCACGCTCGAGCGCTATCGCGACACGCGGCGACGCTACTGGATGGATCGCTGACGGGTGTCGATGAATCGCCGGCCGCACAGATAGAAGAAACGCTGCCGGGCGTGGTGACTGCACGCAGGTGCGCACGACAACTCGCACGCAAAAAAACAGAACGGAGATAGCGCAGTTGAAAAACATCATTCACTTTTCGCACGCGAATGGCTTTCCGGCGTCGACCTACCGGACGATCTTCGCCGAACTCTCCGACGACTACGAACTGCGTTACATCGAGCGGATCGGCCACGACGCGCGCTTTCCGGTGACGCAGGACTGGCCGCATCTGGTCGAACAGTTGCTCGACGACATTCGGAGGACGTACGAGCATCCGGTGTGGCTGGTGGGGCATTCGCTCGGCGGCTATCTGTCGTTGATGGCCGCGCTCAAGAAGCCGCAGTGGGTGAGGGGCGTGGTGATGCTCGATTCGCCGGTGATCGCCGGCTGGCGCAGCAGCATGCTGCGCGTGTCGCAATGGACCGGCCTCGACGAGCGGCTCTCGCCCGCGGCGGCCACTCGCACGCGGCGGACTCAATGGGCGAGCCGCGACGAAGCGTGGCGCCATTTCCATTCGAAGCCGGCGTTCGCGCGCTGGGATGAGCGCATGCTCTCCGACTACATCGACTTCGGCATTCCGCAGACTTCACCCGACGGCTCGCGCTCGCTGGCCTTCGACCGCCGCACCGAATATCAGATCTATAAGAGCTTGCCGCACACGCTCGGCTCGCGGCTCGCGCGGGGCGCGCCGGTGCCGGTGGGCTTCATCGCCGGCACGCGTTCGAAGGAAATCCGCCAGGCCGGTCTCGACGCTACCCGCCGCGCGACCGGCGGCCATGTGGAATGGATCGAGGGCAGTCATCTTTACCCGATGGAAAAACCGGTCGAAACCGCACGCGCCGTGCAAAGCATGCTGCATGAACTGGAGCAGCGCGGCTGACGGCCGCAGAAAACGGTGCATGATCGAAGCACGGCAACGGCCGCCGCCGCGGCATACGCACGTGCCGACCTCGCTCGGATTTTGCTGGGGTTGGGGCCCTGCTTTACGGTATAATCCGTTTTTCCCGCGAGCATCCAGCGATGACCAAATATGTTTTCGTCACCGGCGGCGTAGTATCTTCCCTCGGCAAGGGTATTGCCGCCGCTTCCCTCGCCGCGATCCTCGAATCGCGCGGTCTTAAAGTCACCCTCCTCAAGCTCGATCCCTACATCAATGTCGACCCCGGCACGATGAGCCCGTTTCAACACGGCGAAGTGTTCGTGACGGAAGACGGAGCGGAGACGGACCTCGACCTCGGCCACTACGAGCGCTTCATCAGCACGAAGATGCGCAAGGCCAATAACTTCACCACGGGCCAGATTTACGAATCGGTGATCCGCAAGGAACGCCGCGGCGATTATCTCGGCAAGACGGTGCAGGTCATCCCGCACATCACGAATGAAATCCAGGCGTTCATCGAACGCGGCGCGGCTTCCGCGACGTGTGGTGAGCCGGACGTCGCGATCGTCGAAGTGGGCGGCACCGTGGGCGACATCGAATCGCTGCCGTTCCTCGAGGCCGCGCGTCAGATGAGCCTGCGCATGGGGCGCAACAGCGCGTGCTTCGTGCACCTCACGCTGGTGCCATGGGTCGCCACGGCCGGCGAACTGAAGACCAAGCCCACGCAGCACAGCGTGCAGAAGCTGCGCGAAATCGGTATTTCGCCGCACGTGCTGCTGTGCCGCGCCGACCGCCGCATTCCGGACGACGAGCGCGCCAAGATCTCCATGTTCTCGAACGTGCCGGAAGACGCCGTGATCTCCGTGTGGGACGCGGACAGCATCTACAAGATTCCGCAGATGCTGCACGATCAGGGTCTGGACGCGATCATCTGCGAAGAGCTCAAGCTCGCGCCGAAGGCCGCCGATCTGTCCATGTGGTCCGATCTCGTCGAGAAGCTGGAGCATCCGAAGCACGAAGTCACGATCGGCATGGTCGGCAAGTATGTCGATCTGACCGAGTCGTACAAGTCGCTGATCGAAGCGCTGCGCCATGCGTCGATGCATACGTCGACCAAGGTCAACATCGAATACATCGATTCGGAAGAAGTCGAGACGCAAGGCGTCGAGAGCCTCAAGCATCTGGACGCCGTGCTCGTGCCGGGCGGCTTCGGCCGTCGCGGCACCGAAGGCAAGATTGCGGCGATCCGCTATGCACGCGAAGCGAAAGTGCCGTATCTCGGCATCTGCCTCGGCATGCAGCTCGCCGTGATCGAATTCGCGCGCGACGTGGTCGGTCTGAAAGATGCGAACAGCACCGAGTTCGATCAGGAAACGCCGAACCGTGTGGTCGCGCTGATCACCGAATGGTACGACCGCGAAGGCCGCGTCGAGAAGCGCACGGAAGAGTCGGATCTGGGCGGCACGATGCGCCTCGGTTCGCAACGTTGCCCGATCAAGCCCGGCACCATGGCCGAAGAGATTTATGGCAAGGACGTGAACGAACGCCATCGCCACCGTTATGAAGTCAATAACCGCTTCGTGCCCCAGCTCGAAGCCGGCGGCCTTATCATCAGCGCCCGTACCCCGAGTGAAGATCTGCCGGAAATGATGGAATTGCCGCGCAGCATGCACCCGTGGTTCGTCGGCGTGCAGTTCCACCCGGAATTCACGTCCACGCCGCGTGACGGCCATCCGCTGTTCAAGTCGTTCGTCGAAGCGGCGCTCGCGCATCACGAGGCGCGCACGCCGGTCGCAGTCGGGGAGAAAGCATGAAACTGGGCGATTTCGAAATTGGGCTCGACAAGCCGTTTTTCCTGATCGCAGGCACCTGTGTCGTCGAATCCGAACAGATGACGATCGACACAGCCGGCCGGCTGAAGGAAATCTGCGCGAAGCTGAACATTCCGTTCATCTACAAATCGTCGTACGACAAAGCCAATCGCAGCAGCGGCAAGTCGTTCCGCGGTCTGGGCATGGACGAAGGCTTGCGCATCCTGTCGGAAGTGAAGCGCCAGCTCGGTCTGCCGGTGCTGACCGACGTTCACGCCGAGCATGAGATCGAGCAGGTCGCCTCGGTGGTCGACGTGTTGCAAACGCCGGCTTTCCTGTGCCGTCAAACGGACTTCATTCACGCGTGCGCGCGTTCGGGCAAACCGGTCAACATCAAGAAAGGCCAGTTTCTCGCACCGCACGACATGAAGAACGTGATCGACAAGGCGCGCGATGCCGCGCGTGAAGCCGGTCTGTCGGAAGACCGCTTCATGGCGTGCGAGCGCGGCGTGTCGTTCGGTTATAACAACCTCGTGTCGGACATGCGTTCGCTCGCGATCATGCGCGAAACCAACGCGCCGGTCGTGTTCGACGCCACGCACTCGGTGCAGTTGCCGGGCGGGCAGGGCACGAGCTCGGGCGGTCAGCGTGAATTCGTGCCGGTGCTGGCGCGTGCGGCGGTGGCGGTGGGCGTATCGGGGCTCTTCATGGAGACGCACCCGAATCCGGCCGAAGCCAAGTCGGACGGTCCGAACGCCGTGCCGCTGCATCGCATGGCCGATCTGCTCGAGACGCTGGTTACGCTCGATCAGGCCGTCAAGCGCACGCCGTTCCTCGAAAGCGATTTCAACTGATTCAGGCGTTCACCGCGTGTCACGAGAGCTTTGCATAATGGACCTGGTCGTGAGCACGCGGCGAATGCACGCAATGGTCGTCGAACGTATCGGCGCGCAGGTAGTTTGCCGGGGAGACCGGCTGTGCCAGGTACAGTGTCACAGTAAAGAATTCAACGTCATTTCTTGAGGAAACCATGAGTGCTATCGTAGATATCATCGGTCGAGAGATTCTCGATTCGCGAGGCAACCCCACCGTCGAATGCGACGTGCTGCTCGAGTCTGGCACGATGGGCCGCGCAGCGGTGCCGTCGGGCGCATCGACGGGTTCGCGTGAAGCGATCGAACTGCGCGATGGCGAAGCCGGCCGTTACGGCGGCAAGGGCGTACTGAAGGCCGTCGAGCACATCAACACCGAAATCTCCGAAGCGATCATGGGCCTCGACGCTTCCGAACAGGCTTTCCTCGACAAGACCCTGCTGGAACTCGACGGCACCGACAACAAGTCGCGCCTCGGCGCGAACGCGATGCTGGCCGTGTCGATGGCCGTCGCGAAGGCTGCCGCTGAAGAAGCCGGCCTGCCGCTGTACCGCTACTTCGGCGGCTCGGGCGCGATGCAACTGCCGGTGCCGATGATGAACATCGTCAACGGCGGCGCGCACGCCAACAACAGCCTGGACATCCAGGAGTTTATGATCGTGCCGGTCAGCCAGCCGACCTTCCGCGAAGCACTGCGCTGCGGCGCCGAAGTGTTCCACGCGCTGAAGAAGATCCTGTCGGACCGCGGCATGAGCACGGCCGTCGGCGACGAAGGCGGCTTCGCGCCGAACTTCGGCAGCAACGACGAATGCCTGTCGACCATCCTGCAAGCCATCGAGAAAGCCGGCTACCGCGCCGGTGAAGACGTGCTGCTCGCGCTCGACTGCGCAGCCAGCGAGTTCTACCACGACGGCAAGTACCAACTGGCCGGCGAAGGCCTGCAACTGTCGTCGACGGAATTCGCGGACTACCTCGCGAACCTGGCCGACAAGTTCCCGATCGTGTCGATCGAAGACGGCATGCACGAAAGCGACTGGGCCGGCTGGAAGATTCTGACCGACAAGCTCGGCAAGAAGGTGCAACTGGTGGGCGACGACCTGTTCGTCACCAACACGCGCATCCTGAAGGAAGGCATCGAGAAGGGCATCGCCAACTCGATCCTGATCAAGATCAACCAGATCGGCACGCTGACGGAAACCTTCGCGGCGATCGAAATGGCCAAGCGCGCCGGCTACACGGCCGTGATCTCGCACCGTTCGGGCGAAACCGAAGATTCGACGATCGCGGATATCGCGGTCGGCCTGAATGCCGGTCAGATCAAGACGGGCTCGCTGTCGCGTTCGGACCGCATCTCGAAGTACAACCAGTTGCTGCGCATCGAAGAAGACCTCGGTGATATCGCCAGCTACCCGGGCAAGTCGGCGTTCTACAATCTGCGCTAATGGCTGGTTTGCAAGCGCTGACCGATGAGCCGGTTATCCTTCGTTTTTGATTGACCCCGCCGCCCTGCGTATAGCGCAGGGCGGCGTGTATTTATTGTGCTTACTTCATGCGGCTTGTCACTGCTGTCCTGATCGTTCTACTGGCGCTGATCCAGTACCCGCTCTGGTGGGGGCACGGCGGTTGGTTGCGCGTGCACGAGTTGCAGCAGCAACTGGCGCAGCAAGTGCAAAAAAATGCTGATTCGAAACTGCGCAACGAACGCATTCAGGGCGAAGTGCAGGATTTGCAGAACGGCACGGCCGCGGTCGAAGAGCGGGCGCGTTATGAAATGGGCATGGTGAAGGACAGCGAAGTGTTCGTGCAGTTCGTTTCGCCAAATGCGCCGTTGCCGGCGGCGAACACGCCTTCGGTTACGACGTCCACGCGTGGTGAGATGTCGACCGCGCCGCTGCATGTGGTACCGAATCCGGAGTCGCGCGCGAAGCCGGATCGCAAGCACGGTGGTAAAGCGGCTGCTGAGAAAGACAAGAAGCCTGCGCATTGAGCTTCGCCGTAGCGCAACAACGGATCAGTACGAAGGATGCAAAAAAGGCACGGTGAGAACCGCGCCTTTTTCTTTGGGCTCGCCGCCGCCCGTCGAACCTGGATTCTCGCCGCGTGCGTGAGCTAGCCGCCGCTTACCAGCCCCAGTACGGCCCGTAACCGATGCCGACACCTGTACCCCAGCCGTGTCCCCATCCACCGCCGTAATAGCTGCCGTACACGCTGACAGGCGGCGCGTAGTAACGCGACCACGCCTGTGCCGCATTTTCCGCGGCCATCGCCTGATTCTGCTCGGCCATCACTTGATGGTCGATCGCGTCATAGCGCTGGCGTTCTTCAGGCGTCAGCGGTTGGGCGGTGGCGGCCATGCCCGACTGATCGGCGGGCAGCCGGCTGTAAATCGGCGACGGGCCCGGCGGGTCCATCACGCAGCCCGCAAGCGCGCCACTACCGGCGAGGACAGCCAGCACAGCGACCGTGCGCGCACGGCGCAGCAGCGGTATCGGCGAAGTAGGGTAGTTCATGTCCGATCTCCATCGGTCGGATGCCTAACCAATGATCCAACCCAATGATCAAAGATACTGCGCCGCCCGGGCCCTGAAAAGGCAGCGGGCGGCGCGGTATTTTTACTGCCGTAATACAGGCGTGACAAACCGCCGCTCGGCGCGCATGGAATCCGCGCGCCAACGAGCCGTTCAGTGCCGCTGGTCAGCCGCGGGCGTCACACCTTGTGAGAGCGCCTCGGCGACAAAAAGTTGCGCGACGTCGACCGGATCGAACTCATAACGCTGGTTGCAGAACTCGCAATGAATCTCGACATGGCCTCGCTCTTCGAGCACGCCGTCGACTTCCTCGCGGCCCAGCATCTTCAGCATGCCGCCGACTTTTTCGCGCGAACACGTGCACTCGAAACGCGCCGTGGCCGGTTCGAAATGCTGGACGTTTTCCTGCCAGAACAGACGGCGGAACACCGTTTCCGGTTCTTCCTTCAGCAGCTCGTCTTGCGACAGCGTGCCGCCCAACGTGCAGACGCGCTCCCACGTGTCCGCGTCCAGATCGCCCGGATGGGGGACGATGCCGCCGTCGCCCGGCAATTTTTGCAGCAACATGCCGACTGCGCGCTCGGTGTTCGCCGCGAGCCACAGGCGCGTGTCCAGCTGCTCCGAGTGATGCATGTAGTGCTCGAGCACCTCGGCCATCGAGTTGAGCGGGCCGTCCACGCCCGACAACGGCACGATACTTTGATAGGGCTGCTGACCGGGCTGCTTGTTGGCCGGATCGAGCGTGATCACGCAACGGCCGTGGCCGCTCGCGTTCAGCAGCTCGACCATGCTGGTCGTCTCGCCGATCACGTTGGCCGCTTCGCCGGACAGCTTGGCGGTCGCGCGCATCGACAGATCGGAGCTGCACTGCACCACCAGCATCTTGACCGGGCCATCGCCGAAAATCTGCATGATGAGCGTGCCGTCGAACTTGAGATTCGCCGACAGCAGCGCGCACGCGGCCATCATTTCGCCCAGAACCGTCCGCACCGGCGCCGGATAATCGCGGCGCGTCAGCACTTCCTGCCAGGTATTGCGCAGGGAAACGATCTCGCCGCGCACCGGCGCCGCGCTGAACATGAATTTTTGCAACTGGTCGCTCACAACTTTTCCTCGGTCGAATGACGCAGCGTGATGCCGCGCCGTGCGCGCCGCGCGCTCCGGCTGGTTAGCCGATGCGCACGAGCTGCGCCTTGTAATAGTCGCGGCGCTCGGCATAGGTTGCCGCGCCGCGCTGCATGTTGGCGATATCCGTCTCGGTCAGTTCGCGCACCACCTTGGCGGGCGCGCCGAGAATCAGCGAATTGTCGGGAAATACCTTGCCCTCGGTGACGACGGCGCCCGCTCCGACCAGACAGTTGCGGCCGATTACCGCTCCATTCAAGACCACCGCCTGAATTCCGATCAACGAGCCTTCCTTGATCGTGCAGCCGTGCAGCATGACCTGGTGGCCGACCGTCACATTGGGCTCGATCGTCAGCGGAAAACCGGGGTCGGTGTGCAGCACGGCGTTTTCCTGCACGTTGCTGCCGGCGCCGATGGTGATCGGCTCGTTGTCGCCGCGAATCGTCGCGCCGAACCAGACGCTGGCGTTCTCCCCGAGCGTCACGTTGCCGATGATGCTCGCCGAATCGGCGACGAAGACGCTTTCATGGATGGTCGGGGCGGCTTCGCCAAGCTTGTAAATGGTCACGGTGTCTCCTCTTGATCGGTCACTGCGCGCGCCGGACATTGCGCCGAACCGCCCGAAACGTCTTGCCACGCCGGGTTGTCGCGCCTCGCCGACGCATCGGGCGCGTTGGATGGTCGAATCGAGTATTGTAAACGGTTGTGTGGTTGGGCCGCTTGGTCTGGCCGCAGGAGCGTTCGCCGCTTCGTTGGTCAGGCTGCCGGCCGCGCGGTTGCGGCGCGTGCTTTGACGGCAGTATGCCAAAGCGTCGGTTGCCGCCGGCTTTGCCATTTCCTTAGCCATGCCGTTGTTGGCTTCCTTCATAGCTTCCCTTGCCGATCCGCTTGCCATGATGTCCGCTGTTTCGTCCGTTTCGCCTCATTCGCCGGCCACTGAAACCGGGCGCGAGGCCCCTTGCGCGCGCACCGCAGCGCTCGCCGCGTTGCGCGAAGCCGATCCGGCCGCCAAGGCCGCCGCGGCCCGCGCGCTCTATGCCGCGGTGCTCGACGGCAGCATGGCATGCGCCGTGGACCTCGAACTCGACGAACCGGCTGGACTGCCGGGCCGTCCCGCGCGCCCCGAACTGGTCGATCCGCGCGGTTTGAAGCGGCGCAGCATGCAAGCGCCGCAAGGGCGCGCAATCCTGCTGCACGCACTCGCGCACATCGAATTCAACGCCATCAATCTCGCGCTCGACGCGGTCTGGCGCTTCGGCGGCATGCCCGCCGCGTTCTATACCGACTGGCTCAAAGTTGCCTCCGAAGAGGCCTATCACTTCTCGCTGCTGACCGCGCGCCTCGCCGAATACGGCCACGTCTACGGCGATTTTCCGGCCCACGACGGTCTGTGGGACATGTGCGAGCGCACGCGTGGCGACGTGCTGGCGCGCATGGCGCTGGTGCCGCGCACGCTCGAAGCCCGCGGCCTCGACGCCTCACCGCCGATCCGCGCGCGCCTGCTGCAGGCTGGCGATCAGGCGTCGGCAGCGATTCTCGACGTGATCCTGCGCGACGAAATCGGCCACGTGCTGATCGGCAATCGCTGGTTCCGCCATCTGTGCGACGGCAGCGGCCTCGACCCTCACGAGACTTACACGCGCCTCGCCGACCAGTATCACGCACCGAAATTACGTGGGCCGTTCAATTTCGAGGCGCGCCGCGACGCCGGTTTCGACGAAGCCGAACTGGCCGCTCTGGCAGCCCTGGCGGGCCTCGATGCGCCGGAAGCGCAGCCGCCGTCCGCCGGCGACTGAGACTTCCTTCACCATCCGACCCCGCGCATCGGCGGGCTATCTCGTTATAATCGAACGATCATTCTTTTTTGGCGTGCCGTTCATGAACACTTCGCAGTCTGAATTCGTCGCGGTGCGCGGCATCCGCTTGCATGTGCGGCGCTGGGGCAACCCCGACGCCCCGATGCTCTTCATGCTGCACGGCTGGATGGACGTGGCCGCCTCGTTCCAGTTCGTCGTCGACGCGCTGGGCGGCGACTGGCAGGTGCTGGCGCCCGACATGCGCGGCTTCGGCCTGTCGGACTGGCCGGTGGCGGAACGCGGCGGCGGCAACTACTGGATTCAGGACTACGTGGCCGACCTCGACGCCTTGCTCGACCACTACGCGCCGACCGGCGAAGTGAATCTGGTTGGCCACAGCATGGGCGCGAACATCGCGTGCGTGTATGCGGGCGTGCGGCCGGAGCGGGTGCGGCGGGTGGTCGACCTGGAAGGTTTCGGACTCGCGCCGTCGCACTCGGCACAAGCGCCCAAGCGCCTGCGCACCTGGCTCGATGAATTGCGTGATCCGCCGCAATTGAAGCGCTACGCGTCGCTCGACGACGTCGCCGCGCGCCTGATCAAGACCAATCCGCGGCTCGACCCGAAGCGCGCGCAATTTCTCGCGCAGCACTGGTCGAAGCCGGACGGCGAAGGGCGCTACATGCTGCTCGCCGATCCCGCGCACAAGCTGCGCGGCCCGGCGCTGTACCGTCTCGACGAAGTGATGGCGACGTGGCGCAAGGTGAGCGCGAAGGTCCTGCACGTGGAGGCCGCCAATTCGCCGACGCTCGCGCGGATCGCCGGCGAGATTCCTCTCGACGAATTCAAGGCGCGCTTTCAGGCGTTCCCCGACTGGCGCGAGAAGATCATCGACGAAGCGGGGCACATGGTGCACCACGACCAGCCGGAGCAGGTGGCCGCGCTGATCGAGGGATTCTGCGCGTAGCGCTTAAAAAAGTTTGAGGGTTCCCGAGGGGCTACCTTCGGGACGTCCGTTGTGAGATAGCTCTGCGTCCGCTTACTGCGTTGCAGTAAAATGAGTGCAGAACCTTTTCAAGACAACGATGAACGCCGACCTCCACTGTCACTCCACCGTTTCCGACGGCCAGTTCGCGCCGGCCGACGTCGCGCGCCGCGCGCACGCGGGCGGCGTGACGCTGTGGGCGCTCACCGATCACGATGAACTGGGCGGCCAGCACGAAGCCAGAAGCACCGCCGAGGCGCTCGGCATGGACTATCTGAGCGGCGTCGAGATCTCGGTGACGTGGGCGTCGCGCACGGTGCACATCGTCGGGCTGGGCATCGATCCGACCAGTTCGATCCTGATCGACGGTCTCGCGCGCACCCGCAACGGCCGCGCCGCGCGGGCGGAGGCGATCGGCGAACAACTGGCTACGCTCGGCATTCCCGACGCCTATCAGGGCGCGCTCAAATACGTGTCGAACCCGGACATGATTTCGCGCACGCATTTCGCGCGTTTCATGGTGGACAGCGGCTACGCCAGTTCCACCCAGGACGTGTTCACCCGCTATCTCGGCGACGGCAAACCGGGCTACGTGCCGCACCGCTGGGCCAAACTGGCCGACGCGGTCGGCTGGATCCAGGCTGCCGGCGGCGAAGCGATCATTGCGCATCCGGGTCGCTATGCTTACTCGCCGGTTGAATTCGACGCGTTTTTCGCCGAATTCATCGATCTCGGCGGCAAGGCGATCGAGGTAGTGACGGGCAGCCACACGCCCGATCAATACCGCGAATACGCCGATGTCGCGCGCCGGTTCGGTTTCGAGGCTTCGCGCGGGTCAGACTTCCACGCACCCGGCGAAGGCCGCGTCGATCTCGGCACGCTGCCGCCGCTGCCCTCCGATCTGAAGCCCGTCTGGGAACGCTGGCTGTGATCGCGCCGTGCCGTCGCGGCACGTCATGCGCGAAAGCGGGCCGTGCGCCGCGCGTGCTTTTCGTCCGATCTTCCGACCGGTGTTCAGCCGCAGTTCAATTTGCCGTCTGTCCGCTTTCATCCGTGAGCCAACGTTAGTCGCCATGTCTCAATACTTTCGGCTTCATCCTGATAACCCGCAGCCGCGCCTCGTCAAACAGGCCGTACAGATCATCAACGATGGCGGCGTGGTCGCGTTGCCGACGGATTCGAGCTACGCGCTCGCCTGCCATCTGGACGACAAGGACGCGGTCGAGCGTCTGCGACGTATTCGCGGACTCGACGAGAAGCAGTTGCTGTCGTTGCTGGTGCGCGACCTGTCGGAGCTCGCGAACTTCGCGATGGTGGACAACCGGCAATACCGGCTGATCAAATCGGTGACGCCGGGCCCCTACGTGTTCGTCCTGCAGGCCACCAAGGAAGTGCCGCGGCGTCTGTCGCATCCGTCGCGCAAGACCATCGGCCTGCGCGTGCCGGATCACGCGATCACGCTGGCGATTCTCGAAGAACTCGGCCAGCCGTTGCTCGGCTCGACGCTGATCATGCCGGGCGAAACCCAGCCGCTGAACGACCCGGAAGAAATCCGCGAGCGTTTGGAGAAGCAACTGGATCTGGTGATCGACAGCGGTCCGTGTGTGTGCGAGCCGTCCACGGTGATCGATCTGACCGGCGCGGAGCCGGTGCTGGTGCGGCCGGGGCGCGGTTCTCTCGCGCCGTTCGGCCTCGAAGAGACGGCATGAGTGAAAGCGGACAGACGCACGCAATCGCGTTGTTACAATAACGAGTTATGGATTCTTCCCTGATACAGACCATTGCGGTTTACGCGCTGCCGGTGATTTTCGCCATCACGCTGCACGAAGCCGCCCATGGCTACGTCGCGCGCTGGCTCGGCGACAATACCGCCTACGTGCTCGGCCGCGTCTCCGTCAATCCGATGCGGCACATCGACCCGCTCGGCACGATTGCGATTCCCTTGCTGCTGTACTTCGCCACCAGCGGTGCGTTCATGTTCGGCTACGCCAAGCCGGTGCCAGTCGCCTTCGGTAATCTGCGCAATCCGCGCTGGGGCAGTTTGTGGGTCGCAGCGGCGGGTCCGGGCTGCAACTTCGTGCAGGCGGTGATCTGGGGTCTGTTTGGTGTCGCACTCGCGGTGTCGAACGTGGACGAGCCGTTCTTCACGCGCATGGCGGGAGCGGGCGTCGGCGTGAATCTCGTGCTCGGCGTGCTCAACCTGTTTCCGCTGCCGCCG
Source organism: Paraburkholderia sp. RL18-101-BIB-B (assembly GCF_046026985.1). Taxonomy (NCBI): domain Bacteria; kingdom Pseudomonadati; phylum Pseudomonadota; class Betaproteobacteria; order Burkholderiales; family Burkholderiaceae; genus Paraburkholderia; species Paraburkholderia sp. RL18-101-BIB-B. The sequence goes on along the minus strand of NZ_JARESV010000007.1, from coordinate 123,327 downwards.
CTCGACGGCGGCCGTGTGCTGATGGCGCTGTTGCCGCCGCGGCAGTCCATCACGCTGTCGCGCCTCGAACCGTACGGGTTTTTCATCGTGATGGCGCTGGTCATGACGGGTACGCTGACGCGATACTGGTTGAACCCGCTGGTCACGATCGGCTACAGCGCGATCACCGCCATTCTGACTCCCCTTGTTTCGCTTTTCTAGATAACCATGTTCCCAGACCGTATCTTCTCCGGCATGCGGCCCACCGGGTCGTTGCACCTCGGCCACTATCACGGCGTGCTGAAAAACTGGGTGCGGCTGCAGTCCGAGTACCCGTGTTTCTTTTGTGTGGTCGACTGGCACGCGCTGACGACGCACTACGAAACGCCCGAAGTGATCGAAAAGAACGTCTGGGACGTGCTGATCGACTGGCTGGCCTCCGGGATCGATCCGGCACAGGCCACGCTGTTCATTCAGAGCAAGGTGCCCGAGCACGCCGAGCTGGCGCTGCTGCTTGGCATGAGCACGCCGCTCGGCTGGCTCGAACGCGTGCCGACCTACAAGGAGCAGCAGGAGAAGCTGAAGGACAAGGATCTGTCCACTTACGGCTTTCTCGGCTATCCGGTGCTGATGGCGGCGGACATTCTGCTGTATCGCGGCTCGCTCGTGCCGGTTGGTGAAGACCAGGTGCCGCACGTCGAAATGACGCGTGAAATCGCGCGCCGTTTCAACTACCTGTACGGCCGCGAACCGGGCTTCGAAGAGAAGGCCAACGACGCCGCGAAAAAGCTCGGCGGCAAGCGCGCCAAGCTCTATCACGAACTTCGCAACGCCTACCAGCAGGAAGGCGACGACGAAGCGCTCGAACAGGCGCGCGCCATGTTGCAGGAATCGCAAAGCCTGTCGATGAACGACCGCGAGCGCCTGTTCGGCTACCTCGAAGGTTCGCGCAAGATCATTCTGGTCGAGCCGCAAGCCATGTTGACGGAGGCGTCGCGCATGCCGGGCCTCGACGGCCAGAAAATGTCGAAGTCGTACGGCAACACGATCGGCCTGCGTGAAGACGCGGAGACCATCACGAAGAAAGTGCGCACCATGCCGACCGATCCGGCCCGCGTGCGCCGCACCGATCCGGGCGATCCCGACAAATGCCCGGTGTGGCAGCTTCACCAGGTCTACACGGACGAAGCCACCCACGAGTGGGTGCAGAAGGGCTGCCGGACGGCCGGCATAGGTTGCCTCGAGTGCAAGCAGCCGGTGATCGAAGGCATTCTGCGCGAGCAGCAGCCCATGCTCGAGCGCGCGCAGAAGTATATGGACGATCCGTCGCTGTTGCGCGCGATCGTCGCCGACGGCTGCGACAAGGCCCGCAGGTTCGCCACGGAAACCATGCGCGAAGTACGCGAAGCCATGGGCCTGTCGTACAACTGAGCCGCGCCGAAGTGATGAGCACTCCCGCTACCGCCATGCATGGAGTGGGCGAGCCGTCGCCCTGGGTGCGCGACTGGGCGCATCTGGTCGCGGCGGGCGGCGCGGTGCTCGATGTCGCGTCCGGGGCGGGGCGGCATGCGCGGTTCTTTGCGTCGCTGGGGCATCCGGTGACCGCCATCGACCGCGACGCGGCGGCGCTCGACGCGCTGCGCGACGAGCCGCTCGTCACCCCGCTCGAAGCCGACCTGGAAGGCGCCGCGTGGCCGTTGCCCGCTGACGCGAAATTCGCCGCCGTCGTGGTGACGAACTACCTGCACCGTCCACTCTTTCCGCAGTTGTTGCGCGCGCTCGCGCCCGGCGGCGTACTGGTTTACGAGACCTTCGCGCAAGGAAACGAAAGCGTCGGCAAACCCTCTAATCCGGCGTTTCTGCTGGCGCCCGGCGAGCTTCTCGAGCGCGTGCGCGGCCAGCTCCGGGTGGTCGCTTTTCAGGACGGTTTTCTCGCGCAGCCGCGCCCGGCCTACGTCCAGCGGATCTGCGCAATTCTGGAGGCGGAGCGCTCAGACGACCCCGCGCAGGCGGCATCTCCGCCTTGTTACGAGTTGGCTGGCTAATCCGCTACAATCGCGGTTTACCTGATCAAATTCATGGCGTTTCATGACTAACGGCAACCACAGCAGCAACGACAGCGTTCAGATTCGCGGCAGCATTCCTGCCATCATTACCCCGATGCTCGAAGACGGCAGCCTCGATCTGCCGGCGTTTCGCAAACTGATCGACTGGCACGTCGCGGAGGGCACGAACGCTCTCGTCGTGGTCGGCACGAGCGGCGAGTCGGCCACGCTGTCGGTCGAAGAACACGTGCTGATGGTTAAGACCGCGGTCGAGCACACGGCGGGCCGGATTCCGGTGATCGCCGGCTCGGGCGGCAATTCCACGACCGAAGCCATCGAACTCACCCAGCAGGCCAAGGAAGTCGGCGCCGACGCCACGCTCCAGGTCGTGCCGTACTACAACAAGCCGACGCAGGAAGGCATCTACCGCCACTTCGCGAAGATCGCCGAAACCGTCGATCTGCCGGTGATTCTGTACAACGTGCCGGGCCGCACCGTTGCGGACATGAGCAACGAAACGATTCTGCGCTGCGCACAGGTGCCGGGCATCATCGGTGTGAAGGAAGCGACCGGCAATATCGATCGCGCCGCGCATCTGATCAAATCCGCGCCGGCGCACTTCGGCATCTACAGCGGTGACGATCCCACCGCGATCGCGCTGATGCTGCTCGGCGGCCACGGCAACATTTCGGTCACCGCCAACGTCGCGCCGCGCGCGATGAGCGAGCTCTGCAAGGCCGCCCTGGCCGCAGACGCGAAGACCGCGCGTGAGATTCATCTGAAACTCCTGTCGTTGCATAAGAACCTGTTCATCGAATCGAATCCGATTCCGGCCAAATGGGCACTGCAGCAACTGGGTCGTGTGCAGGGCGGAATCCGCCTGCCGCTCACGCCGCTCGACGCGCAATACCACGAAGTGGTGCGCGGCGCGCTGCGCGAAGCGGGCCTGCTGGGCTAGGCGGATATCGTCCGCGGCACCCACCAGCGCCAACGAAAGCCTGCCACCGGCACTCCCTTAACCGACGTCGATCCAGCCCACGTTCCCGGCACACAGAACCAAGGCACCGCGTTCCAGCATCACGAAGGACCTCATGAAACGTTCCGCACTTTCCCTCCACGCAACCCGCATGGCGGCGCTGGCGCTTGCCCTCACGACGCTCGCCGGCTGTGACACGCTGAACGACTGGTTTGCTTCCGACCGCGTCAACTACAAGGGCGCGGCCAGCGCGCCGCCGCTTGCCGTTCCGAACGATTTGAGCACCACCAAGACCGACGAGCGCTACGTCGCTCCTCCGGCCAATCTGGCGCTGGGCGGCGCGCAGACGCGCGCGGTCACGGCCGCCGGCAATTCGACCGAAGGCCAGCCGAACGCGCAGGATCCGCTCGGCATGCATATTGAACGCGACGGCGATCGCCGCTGGCTGGTCGTCGACGGCCGCTCGCCTGACCAACTCTGGCCGCAGTTGCAGGAGTTCTGGCAGGAGAACGGCTTCGTGCTGAAGACCGACGCGCCGGCCACCGGCATCATGACGACCGACTGGGCGGAAAACCGCGCCAACATTCCGGACGACTGGTTCCGCCGCACGGTCGGCAAGGTCATCGACTTCGCGTATTCGTCGGGCACGCGTGACAGCTTCCGCACCCTCGTGTCGCGTGCGCCGGGCGACACGACCGACATCTCCATTACGCACAGCGCCATGGAGGAAGTGTTGACCGGGCAGGACAAAACGTCGTCGCGTTGGGAAGAGCGCCCGCGCGATCCGGCGCTCGAGGCGCTGTTCCTCACCAAGCTGATGCAGAAGTTCGGCCTGACCGAAGCGCAATCGAAGCAGCTGCTGACTGACGCGCGCACGGCCGTCGCGCCGACCACGATCGATCAGAGCGCGGGCGCATCCACGCTCGACCTGCAGGAGTCGTTCGATCGTGCATGGCTGCGCGTGGGCCTGGCGCTCGACCGCACGAACTTCACCGTCGACAACCGCGACCGCGCGAAGGGTATCTACTACGTGCGCTACGCGGACTCGATGCAGGAACTGAAGAAGGAAGGGCTGCTCGGCAAGCTGTTCTACAGCGGCAATTCGTCGAAGAAGCCGGGTCAGGAATTCCTCGTCAACGTGCGCTCGAAGGGCGACACGGTGACCCAGGTGGCGGTGCTGACTGCGAACGGGCAGGTCGACAATTCGTCCGACGCGCAGCGCATCGTGACGCTGCTGCACGCGCAACTGAACTAAACGGACCGTGAGGTTCGCGAGTCTCGGTAGCGGCAGTGAAGGCAATGCCTTGCTGGTGGAAGCGCAAAGCGGCGCGACCACCACGCGTGTGCTGCTCGACTGCGGTTTTTCGGCCAAGGAAGTCGAGCGGCGTCTGACGCGGCTCGGCGCGAGCGTCGAAGGTCTCGACGCGATTCTGATCACGCATGAACATAGCGACCACATTGGCAGCGCGCTGACGCTGGCGCGCAAGTGGTCGATTCCGTTGTACATGAGCTGGGGTACCGCCCGCGCGGTGGGCGCCGACGAAGCCGATGTCGACCTGCAGGTGCTGTGGGGCGACGAAGCGGTGGCGATCGGCGACCTCAGCATTCTCCCTTACACCGTTCCGCACGACGCCCGCGAGCCGCTGCAGTACGTGCTCTCGAACGGCGCGAGCCGGCTCGGCGTGCTGACGGATGTCGGCACGTCCACGCCGCATATCAGTTCGGTGCTGAGCGGCTGCGACGCGCTGGTGCTCGAATGCAATCACGATGTGCGGATGCTGGCGGGCAGCCGCTATCCGCAGTCGCTGAAGGCGCGCATCGGCGGCAATCATGGGCATCTGAACAACGACGCGGCGGCTGAAATTCTGGCCTCGCTTGATCGATCGCGGTTGCGCCATCTGGTTGCCGCGCATCTGAGCCAGCAGAACAATCTGCCAGAGCTGGCGCAAGCCGCCATGGCCGGTGTGCTGGGCGCGGCGCCGACGGAAGTGGTGGTGGCGTCGCAGGATGAGGGGTTTGCGTGGCTGAGCGTGTGATCCGCGTCTGATGCTCGATTTCCGGCGCTTCTGACGCCGCGGCGCATGAAAAAAGCCCATAACGATCGCTCGTTATGGGCTTTTTCTTTCAGGGCGAGACGTTTCGAACGCCGCGCCCCCGAAGCAAGCTTAGTTGCGGTTGCCGCCGAAGATACCGAGCAGCGCCAGCAGGTTGACGAACACGTTGTACAGGTCCAGGTAGATCGCGAGCGTGGCGGTGATGTAATTCGTTTCACCGCCGTTCACGACGCGCTGAACGTCGAACAGCATGTAGGCCGAGAAAATCACGATGGCCATGACCGACACCGTCAACATGAGCGCCGGCAGATGCAGGAACACGTTCGCCACCGATGCGAGCAGCAGCACGATCACGCCCATGAACAGCCACTTGCCGAGGCCCGAGAAATCACGCTTGCTGACCGTGGCGATGGTTGCCATCGACGCGAAGATCACACCAGTGCCACCGAAGGCGAACATGATCAGCGACGGGCCGTTCGAAAAACCGAGCACGAAGCTCAGGATGCGCGACAGCATCAGGCCCATGAAGAACGTGAAGCCGAGCAGCACGAACACGCCGGCCGCGCTGTCTTTGGTCTTCTGGATGGCGAACATGAAGCCGAAGGCGATCGCGAAGAACGCCAGCATGCTCATGGCCGGACTCGTGGCGGCGAACAGCGAGAAACCGGTGGTGAGGCCCACCCACGCGCCAAGCACTGTCGGAATCATGGACAGCGCGAGCAGCCAGTAGGTGTTCCGTAGCACGCGGTTACGCGTTTCGACCGTGCTGACCGCGCCATTGCGGCCAAAGCTATACGGATGTTCGTTCATGGTCTCTCCTTACCTCAGAAGCGTGATGCGTATGGTTGTGAAGCGGGTTGTGGCGAGTCGGGCTGCGCCGGTGGGAATGTCTGTCGCCGGCCGCGGCGCTCTCATCCCTAAGATTGGCGCGCGGGCAGGGAGTTTCAATGCCCGGAAAATACCGACACCGCCTACGCTACCAGTATTCGGAAACTCCTGCTTGGAGTCTTTCAATGTTGTAAGGGTTCAATCGCAATCATACACGGGAACATGCTACAATAGCGGATTCATTTGAATCTGTAACCTCTTAATTTTTTGGAGTTTTTATGGCGATCGAACGCACCCTGTCGATTATCAAGCCGGACGCAGTGGCCAAGAACGTGATCGGCCAGATCTACAGCCGTTTCGAAAACGCTGGCTTGAAGATCGTGGCTTCGCGCATGGTTCACCTGTCGCGCGCCGACGCGGAGAAGTTCTACGCCGTGCACGCAGCACGTCCGTTCTTCAAGGACCTGGTCGATTTCATGATCTCGGGCCCGGTCGTCGTGCAAGCGCTCGAAGGCGAAAACGCCATCCTGAAGCACCGTGATCTGATGGGTGCAACGGACCCGAAGAAGGCGGAAAAGGGCACGATCCGCGCCGACTTCGCCGACAGCATCGACGCGAACGCAGTGCACGGTTCCGACGCGGCTGAAACGGCTGCCGTCGAAATCGCGTTCTTCTTCCCGCAAGTGAACGTCTACTCGCGTTAAGCAGGGCTTGCCTCACGCGATTCGTGCAGCCGACTGGATTTGTCGCACGAATCGCCCGGCAAAGTAGTAAGGTAAAAGCAGCAGGAATGGGCGCGAACGGCATTGCGTTCATGCAGCTTGTTGCATGAACGTAGTCTCGCACTGAAATGGCAGGATTCGATATGACGAGCAGTCCCACCGTCAACCTTCTCGACCTCGACGCCCAAGGGCTGGTCGCCTACTGCGACAGCCTGGGCGAGAAGCCGTTTCGCGCTAAGCAATTGCAGCGCTGGATTCACCAATACAACGCTGCCGACTTCGACGGCATGACCGATCTCGCGAAGTCCTTGCGCGAAAAGCTAAAGGGGCGCGCCGCGATCTCGATGCCGGGCATCGTCAGCGACCATATTTCGACCGACGGCACACGCAAGTGGCTGATCGACGTCGGCAACAGCAACGCGGTTGAAACCGTCTACATTCCCGAAGAAACGCGCGGCACGCTGTGCGTGTCGTCGCAGGCCGGGTGCGCGGTCAACTGCCGTTTCTGTTCGACCGGCAAACAGGGTTTCTCCCGCAATCTCACCACCGGCGAAATCATCGGCCAGCTGCGCATGGCTGAGTTCGCGCTGCGCGCATCGCGCGGCGTGGACGGCGGCCGCGCCACGGGTGGCGACGGCAAGGGTGAGCGGGTCGTCACGAACGTCGTGATGATGGGCATGGGCGAGCCGCTGCTCAATTACGACGCGGTCGTGCCGGCCATGCGCCTGATGCTCGACGACAACGCCTATGGCCTGTCGCGCCGCCGTGTCACGCTGTCCACCTCGGGCGTCGTGCCCATGATGGACCGGCTCGGCGCCGATCTGCCGGTGGCGCTCGCGGTCTCCTTGCATGCGCCCAGCGATCCGCTGCGCGACATGCTGGTGCCGCTGAACAAGAAGTACCCGCTGCGCGAACTGATGGCGGCTTGCCAGCGCTATCTGAAGGTCGCGCCGCGCGACTTCATTACGTTTGAATATTGCATGCTCGACGGCGTGAACGACAGCGAAGCGCAAGCGCGCGAATTGCTCGCTGTCACGCGCGACGTGCCGTGCAAGTTCAACCTGATTCCGTTCAATCCGTTCCCCGAATCGGGCCTCATCCGCTCGAAGCCGGAACAGATCAAACGGTTTGCACAAGTGTTGATGGACGCGGGCGTCGTCACCACGGTTCGTAAGACACGCGGCGATGATATCGACGCTGCCTGCGGTCAGTTGGCCGGCGCGGTGAAAGACCGCACACGGCTCGCTGAGCGCACCGGGAAGGCAGCGAAGATCATCGAGGTTCGCGCCGTGTAATCGTGCGGGGATGGCAGGGTGCCGGCGTTCGGAGAAAGCTCCGCGAACGTGCGACAACCTGCTGTGCCGGTGTCGATTGAAAAGAAAGTTTGCAGAAGCGATCGGAAGCGGCGCACAAGGCCGCACATTTTGTTATAAACGGTCTGCGATTCGGACGTGAGGCTTGAGCCCGTCCGGGTTGCACAAGTGAAAAAGAATCGACGCGAAAGGATTTGGGATGAGTGAGCCGCAGCACCCGCAGCCGCAGGACACAGACACGAACGAAGGCCATCCGGCGCCAGTCGCACGGGCGGCGGTGCAGCCTGTTGTGCAGCCGGGCATGGACTCGTTGGCGGCGGCTGGCGCGCGCTTGACCCAATTGCGTGAATCGAAAGGTTGGACGATCGACGACGTGTCAGCGCGTCTGAAGGTGTCCGCCATCAAGCTGCGCGCGCTCGAATCGGGCGACATCAGCCACTTGCCGGACACGACCTTCGCGTTGGGCGTGGTGCGCAGCTACGCGAAGATGCTCGGCGCCGATCCCACGCCGTTCACGGCGGCATTGCGCCGCGAAAAGGGTGTGCCGGCGCCGGATCTGTCGATGCCGGCATCGTCGGGTAGAGATTTGCCGCGCGGCAAGGTATCGCTCTCGCTGGGCGGCAGTGGGCAGAAGAGCCGCTCATGGTTGTGGGGCGTGGCGGCGGTGATCGTCGCCGTGATTGCGCTCGGCATGTGGCACACCAATGGCGGCGATTCGTCGGCGTGGCTTGCACGATTGAAAGCGAGCGCGAGCAGTGCCGCTGGCGGCGCGACCGGCGCATCGGGCGCGGTGGCGCAGGGTCAATCGGCAGGTTCGGAAGCCACCGCGGAAGAGGCTGCTTCGGCGCCGGACACGCAGGCAGCAGCAGACAACGCAGCGTCGGCTACGCCGATGCCCGCACCGCTCGCCACCGGCGCGGCGCCTTCGTCGGCGGCGGCAGTCACGGCAATGGCGGCCGCGCCTAAGGCTGCCGCCACGCTGGGAGCGAGTGCGCCGACGGTGGTCGCGGGGACGTCGGCGGCAACGGTGGCGCCGGCCGCGGGTCAGTCGATTGTTGCGTTGAGCGTAAAACAGGACAGCTGGTTCAGCGTGCGTGGCAAAGATGGCAAGGAAGTGTTTTCCGGCCTCGTGCACGCGGGCGACACCAAGGAAGTAACGGGCGAAGCGCCGTTCAAGGTCACGGTCGGCAACAGGGCCGGTCTCGACTCGCTGACGCTCGATGGCCAGCCGGTCGATCCCGCAAAATACGCGGCGGCCAAAGGCAACGTGGCGCGCTTCGCGCTGCCTTGACAGATACGGTATGCGCCGCGGCCAACCGGTCCGCGGCGCTTTTTCAATTCAGGCGCTACGTCTTTTGTGTGGCGCATGCGGCGTAAATGGGTTTTTCGATGCAATCCGAAGCTCAATCCCAATCCAGTAGCAAGATCGTTTCCAACGAGCCGGTGTTCGGCGGGCAGGCCGCGCGGCGCAAGTCGCACGCGGTCGACGTCCGTTGGGGCGGCCAGCTCGTCACCATCGGTGGCGACGCACCCGTGCGCATCCAGTCGATGACCAACACGGATACCGCGGACGCCATCGGCACCGCGATCCAGATCAAGGAACTGGCGCAAGCCGGCTCGGAACTGGTGCGTATCACGGTGAACACGCCGGAAGCGGCTGCGGCCGTGCCGGCCGTGCGCGAGCAGCTCGATCGCATGGGTGTGTCGGTGCCGCTGGTCGGGGACTTCCATTACAACGGCCATCTGCTGTTGCGCGATTACCCCGCGTGCGCGGAGTCGCTGTCCAAATACCGGATCAATCCGGGCAACGTGGGCCACGGCGCGAAGCGCGACACGCAGTTCGCGCAGATGATCGAAGCCGCGGTGAAGTACGACAAGCCAGTGCGTATCGGCGTCAACTGGGGCAGTCTCGATCAGGACCTGCTCGCGAAGATGATGGACGAGAACGCCGCGCGTTCCACGCCGTGGGAAGCGCAAAGCGTGATGTACGAAGCGCTCATTCAGTCGGCGATCGGCTCGGCGGAGCGGGCGGTCGAACTCGGTCTGTCGCGCAATCAGATCATCCTGTCGTGCAAGGTCAGCGGCGTCCAGGATCTGATCGCCGTGTACCGTGAACTCGCGCGCCGTTGCGACTTCGCGCTGCATCTCGGCTTGACCGAGGCGGGCATGGGCTCGAAGGGCATCGTGGCATCGACGGCGGCGTTGTCCGTGTTGCTGCAGCAAGGCATCGGCGACACGATCCGCATCTCGCTCACGCCGGAACCGGGCGCGTCGCGCACCGGCGAAGTGATCGTCGGTCAGGAAATCCTGCAGACCATGGGTCTGCGCTCGTTCACGCCGATGGTGATCGCGTGTCCGGGTTGCGGCCGTACCACCAGCACGTTGTTCCAGGAACTGGCGTCGCAAATCCAGACCTATCTGCGCACGCAGATGCCGGTGTGGCGCGATCAATATCCTGGTGTCGAGAAGATGCACGTCGCGGTGATGGGTTGCATCGTCAACGGTCCGGGCGAATCGAAGCAGGCGAATATCGGTATCAGCCTGCCGGGTTCGGGCGAGAACCCGGCCGCGCCGGTGTTCATCGACGGCGAGAAAGTGAAGACGCTGCGTGGCGAAAACATCGCGCAAGAATTCCAGCAAATCGTGAGTGACTACGTCGAGCGCCGCTATGGCCGCGCCGAAGCGCTCAACTAAACATCGGCTATCGAAGACAGATGACTGAACAGAAGAAAAAGCTCGAAAAGCTCTCCGGCGTGAAGGGTATGAACGACATCCTTCCGCAGGAAGCCGGGCTGTGGGAATTTTTCGAAACGACTGTCAAGTCGATGCTGCGTTCGTACGGATACCAGAATATTCGTACGCCGATCATCGAGCATACGCAGCTGTTCAAGCGCGGTATCGGTGAAGTGACCGACATCGTCGAGAAAGAGATGTACAGCTTTACCGACGCGCTGAACGGTGAAAATCTAACCATGCGCCCGGAAAATACGGCAGCGGTGGTGCGCGCGGCGATCGAACACAACATGCTGTACGACGGCCCGAAGCGCCTGTGGTACATCGGCCCGATGTTCCGCCATGAGCGTCCGCAGCGCGGCCGCTATCGCCAGTTTCATCAGGTCGGCGTGGAAGCGCTCGGCTTTGCCGGTCCGGACGCCGACGCTGAAATCATCATGATGTGCCAGCGTCTGTGGGACGACCTCGGCCTGATGGGCATCAAGCTCGAAATCAACTCGCTGGGCCTCGCGGAAGAACGCGCGGCGCACCGCGTGGAATTGATCGCGCACCTCGAAAAGCACATGGACGTGCTCGACGAAGAAGCGAAGCGTCGTCTCTACACGAACCCGCTGCGTGTGCTCGATACGAAGAATCCGGCCATGCAGGAAGTCGCGCAGAACGCGCCTAAGCTGATCGATTTTCTCGGCGAAGAATCGCGCGCGCACTTCGAAGGTTTGCAGCGCATTCTGAAGGCGAACAACATTCCGTTCACGATCAATCCGCGTCTCGTGCGCGGTCTCGATTATTACAATCTGACCGTGTTCGAATGGGTGACCGACAAGCTCGGCGCGCAGGGCACCGTCGCGGCCGGCGGCCGTTACGATCCGCTGATCGAGCAACTCGGCGGCAAGCCCACTGCGGCATGCGGTTGGGCCATGGGCGTCGAGCGGATTCTCGAATTGCTGAAAGAAGAGCAGCTCGTGCCGGAAGATGAAGGTTGCGACGTGTACGTGGTCCATCAGGGCGACGCGGCGCGCGAGCAGGCCTTCATCATCGCCGAGCGTCTGCGCGACACCGGCCTCGACGTGATCCTGCATTGCAGTGCCGACGGTCAGTCGGCCAGCTTCAAATCGCAGATGAAACGTGCCGACGCAAGCGGCGCGGCCTTCGCCGTGGTGCTCGGCGAAGACGAGATCGCGAACGGCACGGTCGGCGTGAAACCGCTGCGCGATACAAATGCTAACGGCGGTAAAAACGAGCAACAAAACGTGCCGGCCGAAGACTTGACCGAATTTCTAATCAATGCGATGGTTGCAACCGCCGAAGACGGCGACGACTGATCGCGATGTCGTCGAGCCGGTTGGTTCCCAATCGGGTTCGACACGCACACGTAGCAAGAAAGAGGAAATCGCCGGGCAATGAGTTACCACGACGAACAAGAATCGATTGAAGGTCTGAAGGCATGGTGGGCGCAGTGGGGCAATGCAACCACATGGATCGTGTTGGTGGCGCTGGTGGCCGCGGCCGGCTGGAACGGCTGGAATTTCTGGCAGCGGCGCGAGGCGGCGGAAGCCGCCGTGCTGTATGACCAGGTGCAGCAAGCCGTGGCATCGGGCGACAAGGCGAAGATTACGCGCGTCGCCACCGACATGGAAGACAAGTTCAGCCGCACCGCGTATGCGCAGATGACCGCGCTGGGCGCCGCGAAGGCGCTGTACGCCGCCGGCGACGAAGCTGCCGCGAAGGCGCAACTGCAATGGACCATCGATCACGCGAAAGATGACGAGTTCAAGCAGATCGCCAAGCTGCGCCTCGCTTCGCTGCTGCTCGACGACAAGGCTTACGACCAGGGCCTCGCGCTGCTCGCCGAACCGCAGTCCGACGCGTTCAAAGGCATCGTGGCGAACGGCCGCGGCGATCTGCTCGCCGCTCAAGGCAAGCGCGACGATGCGCGCGCGGCCTACAAGCTGGCCCTCGACTCGTTGTCGAAAAACGATAGTTCGGCACGCCAGTTGATTCAGTTCAAGCTGGACGCGCTGGGCGGCTGATCGCCGCATATGAGCGCCACAATCAGCGCCGCATGCGACGACCAACCGGTCTCCTTTAATTAATTTCCTGAATGCTTCGTCCACCGATGAATCTGCTGAAACGTTACGCTGTGCCCGTTGCCTGTGCGATGACCGTGCTCACCATGGCGGCTTGCTCATCCACGAAAGACGAGCGCCGCGTGCCGACGCCGCTCACCGAGTTCAAACCCGTGCTCGACGTGCAGCAGGCCTGGAAGGCGAGCGTCGGTAAGGCAGGGCGTTACCTGTTCTCGCCGGTTGCGGTCGGCAATGCGGTGTACGCGGCTGGCGCAAACGGTTCGGTTGCGAAGATCGACGCGCAGACCGGTCAGGACGTTTGGCGCGTCAAGCTGCACGACGACCTCTCGGCAGGTGTCGGCAGCGACGGCACGCTCACGGCGGTCGGCGGCCTGAAGGGCGACGTCTACGTGCTCGGCGCGGACGGCAAGCAACTGTGGACCGCCAAGGCGCCGGGCGAGATCATTTCGCCGCCGCTCGTCGGCAACGGCCTCGTGGTGGTGCGTACGGTCGACGGTCAGATCGTCGCGTTCAACGCGCAAACCGGCGAGCAGAAGTGGAACTACCGCAATCGCGCGGTGCCGCTCAATCTGCGCGTGTCGTCGGGTATGACGTTCGCGGGCGACGCGGCGGTGCTGGCCGGTTTCCCGGGCGGCGCGTTCGCGGCGATCAACCTGCAAACGGGCGACAACTACTGGCAAACGCCGGTGTCCTATCCGAAGGGCGTGACGGAAGTGGAGCGTATCAACGACGTGACCGGTCCGCCCACGCTGGTCGGCTCGGAAACCTGCGCTGTGACGTTCCAGGGCCAGATTGGGTGTTTCGACGCGAACTCGGGCCGCGCTGTGTGGGAAAAGGCGTTCTCCAGCACGAGCGGTCTGGCGCAGGATGACAGCGCCGTGGTCGCGGCGGACGACTGGTCGGTGGTATCGGCGTTCGACGTTAGCAGCGGCGCGCCGCTGTGGAAGAACGACAAGCTGAAGAACCGCGACCTGAGCGTGCCGTTCATTCTGGGTCACGCCGCGGTACTGGGTGACTATCAGGGTTACGTGCACTTCCTGTCCCGCGACGACGGTACGCTCGTCGCGCGCGTGAAGACCGACGGCAGCCCGATTACCGCGGCGCCGGTGCTCGCCGGCGAAACGCTGGTGGTGCTGACGCACGACGGCGATCTGTACGGCTACCGCCCGCGCTGATCGCGCGAGGCAATCGCCGTCTGGCGTGCAGGCCGGCTTCGCCGGCCGCACGCGTTTTTGTCGAGTTTTCCGTTTGAGTTGTAGTTGCAGGGCAGAGTGAGCAGAAGAATTCGCCGGACTGGCTGGTCCGGCAAGTCGGATCAGACATGGCGCACGGGCCCACGTGGCCATCGGTGGTTGCTTGCGGCACCACCTTCGGCGGCATCCCCGCACGTACCGCAAAGAATCGTATTCGAACTGGCGTGCGAGCCGTCGAGCAGTAAAGACTGAACCTGGCGGCCCCATGGCGCCGCCCATACAGCCAAACCCCCGTCCGCCCGGGTGCGCATATTGACAGCACATCCGGGGCTGGCCGAATTCGTGATAATTTTCGTCAAACGCTGCCGTGTAGCGGCCGCATGGCGTCGCTACGCGGGCGGTCGATTTCGATCCCGCGTTTCACCGTGAACAACATCTGATGAAACCCGTTATTGCCCTTGTTGGGCGCCCCAATGTGGGGAAATCCACGCTGTTCAACCGGCTCACGCGCTCGCGTGACGCGCTGGTTGCCGACCTGCCCGGTCTCACGCGCGATCGCCATTACGGCGAAGGGCGCACCGGCGAGCGGCCGTATCTGGTCGTCGACACCGGCGGTTTCGAACCGGTCGCGAAAGACGGCATCCTGCACGAAATGGCGCGTCAAACCCGCCAGGCGGTCGAGGAATCGGACATCGTCGTGTTCATCGTCGACGGCCGCAATGGCCTCGCGCCGCAGGACAAATCGATCGCCGACTATCTGCGCAAGGTCGGCCGGCCGATTTTCCTCGTCGTCAACAAGGCGGAGGGCATGAAGTACACCACCGTCGCCGCCGACTTCTACGAACTCGGCTTGGGCGACCCGCGCGCGATTTCCGCGGCGCACGGCGACGGTGTCACCGAAATGATCAACGAGGCGCTCGAAGTCGCCTACGCCGGTCAGCCTGAAGAAAACGACGACGAGAAAGCCACGCGCGGCGTGAAGATCGCGATCGTCGGCCGTCCGAATGTCGGCAAGTCGACTTTGATCAACGCGCTGGTGGGCGAAGAGCGCGTGATCGCGTTCGACATGCCGGGCACCACGCGCGATTCGATCTACGTCGATTTCGAACGCGGTGGCAAGCCGTACACGCTGATTGACACCGCCGGTCTGCGCCGCCGCGGCAAAGTGTTCGAAGCGATCGAGAAATTCTCGGTGGTGAAGACGCTGCAGTCGATCTCCGACGCCAACGTCGTGATCCTGCTGCTCGACGCGCGCCAGGACATTTCGGAGCAGGACGCGCACATTGCCGGCTTCGTGGTGGAACAGGGCCGCGCGCTGGTGGTGGGCGTGAACAAGTGGGACGGTCTCGATCCGCATGTGCGCGAGCGCACCAAGGCGGACCTCGAGCGCAAACTAAAATTTCTCGACTTCGCCAAATTCCATTTCATTTCCGCCGCGGAAAAAACAGGGATCGGCCCGTTGATGCGCTCCGTCGACGACGCCTACGCAGCCGCCATGGCCAAGCTGCCGACGCCGAAGCTCACGCGCGCATTGATCGATGCCGTGGAATTCCAGCAGCCGCGCCGCCGTGGTCCGGTGCGCCCGAAACTGCGTTACGCGCACCAGGGCGGCCAGAACCCGCCGATCATCGTGATTCACGGCAACGCGCTCGACGCGATCACCGAAACATACAAACGGTACCTGGAAAACCGCTTCCGGGAAACTTTCAAGCTGACTGGGACTCCATTGCGCATAGAGTTCAGATCGTCGACGAACCCTTACGCGGACAAAGGCTAGATTCAGGCTGAAACCCGCGTGTGTGCTGGCTTTGGCCGCCTGGCCAGGTCTCTCGCGCAAAAATGAAAATCGGCTATAGTGTAGCGGTTGACGGTGGATCTCTTTTTCTTCCTCGTCAATTAAGTCAACCTGCAAAAAAATACGGAGTTTGCTATGAGCAACAAAGGGCAATTGTTACAAGACCCGTTTTTGAACGCACTGCGTAAAGAGCATGTGCCGGTGTCGATCTACCTGGTCAACGGCATCAAGCTTCAAGGGAACATTGAATCGTTCGACCAGTACGTCGTGTTGCTCCGGAATACGGTCACCCAGATGGTCTACAAGCACGCAATCTCGACAGTCGTGCCAGCCCGTCCGGTGAATTTCCACCCGGATTCTGAACAGTCCTAACCCCCGTCGCGGCCGGCGTAACGTCGCCCGTTGGCGATTACTCCCGGCCGCCTCATTTTGATACCCTCCAATTTGATCAATGCAGCGCTTGTCGGCATCGACTTCGGTAAGATCGATTTCGAAGCCAGCCTAGAAGAACTCAGCCTGCTCGCGCAAAGCGCGGGCGCGAATCCCTTAGTCACCCTCACCGGGCGCCGGTCCAGCCCCGATGCCAAGATGTTCGTCGGCAGCGGCAAGGCCGAAGAACTGCGCCTTGCGTGTGAGGCGAACGACATCGAACTCGTCATTTTCAATCACGCTCTGGCGCCTGCGCAGCAGCGCAATCTGGAGCAGGCGCTTAATCGGCGCGTGATCGATCGCACGAGTCTGATCCTCGACATCTTTGCGCAGCGCGCCCGCAGCCATGAAGGCAAGCTGCAGGTGGAACTCGCGCAGCTGCAGTATCTGTCGACGCGACTGATCCGCGCATGGACCCACCTGGAACGGCAAAAAGGCGGTATCGGTTTGCGCGGCCCTGGCGAAACGCAGCTCGAAACCGACCGCCGTTTGATCGGCGAGCGCATCAAGGCGCTCAAGACGCGGCTCGAGAAATTGCGCCGTCAGCACGGCACGCAGCGCCGCGCGCGCAGCCGCAATCAGACCATGTCCGTATCGCTCGTCGGCTATACGAACGCGGGCAAATCCACGCTCTTCAACGCGCTCACCAAGGCCCAGGCGTACGCCGCCGACCAGTTGTTCGCGACGCTGGACACCACCTCGCGGCGCGTCTATCTCGGCGACGAAGCGGGGCAGGTGGTGGTGTCGGATACGGTCGGTTTCATCCGCGAACTGCCTCACCAACTGGTGGCGGCGTTTCGCGCCACGCTCGAGGAAACCATTCACGCCGATCTGCTGCTGCACGTGGTCGATGCATCGAGCGCGGTGCGGCTCGACCAGATCGATCAGGTGAACGAGGTGTTGCACGCAATCGGTGCAGACACGATCCGGCAGGTGCTGGTATTCAACAAGATCGACGCGGTGCCGGAGTTGGCGGCCCGTGGGGACGCGGTTGAGAGGGACGAGTATGGTAATATTTCGCGCGTCTTTTTGAGCGCGCGCACGGGGCAAGGGCTGGACACACTGCGCGCTGCCATCGCTGAAATCGCAACTGCCGAACCTCTTTCCGAAACGCTGGTCGATCTCTCGGAAGAAGACCGGGCGGCAGCACCACGCGACGACCATAAGGTCTCAGAATTCGGGCATTGACCCGTTCCAATTGCACTGACCCGCTGTCTACTCTGGTGAACGAACACAGGTGAACGATTACAACGAGCGGAGTATCTGGCTGCGCATGCGCGCCATGCTGTCACTGAACGATCCGCGCTGGGGCCGGGGAGAAGGCAATGGCGACCGGCAACGTCCAAACGAGCCCAAGCGTCCGCCGACCAAGGACGGTGAAGGCCCGCCCGATCTCGATGAGATGTGGCGCGATTTCAACCGCCGGTTGAGCCGCGTGTTCGGCCGCAAGGGCGGCGGTGCCGGCGGTGGCCGTCCGGACAACGGTCGCGGCGCGCGCATTGGCGTGGGCATCGTGATCGGCGTGCTGCTGGCCATTTATCTCGGCAGCGGTGTGTTCGTCGTGCAGGACGGTCAGGCCGGCGTCGTGATGCAGTTCGGCAAGTATCGCTACACGGCGGGGCAGGGCGTGCATTGGCGTCTGCCGTATCCGTTCGAAGCGCATGAGCTCGTCAATATCGGCCAGATCCGCCAGGTCGAGATCGGCCGCAATAACGTGGTGCGTCTCGCGAATGTGAAAGACGCGTCGATGCTTACGCACGACGCGGATATCGTCGACGTGCGCTTCGCCGTGCAATACCAGGTGCGCAAGCCGACCGACTACCTGTTTCGCAGCGTCGATCCCGATCAGGGCGTGATGCAGGCTGGCCAGGCGGCGGTGCGCAGCATCGTCGGCGCGCGCAGCACCAATGACATCCTCTATCAGGATCGCGAAACAATTCGCCAGCAGCTGATGGCGGCGATCCAGCAATCCCTGGATGAATACCAGTCCGGACTCGCCGTGACCGGCGTGACGATCCAGGGCGTGCAGGTGCCCGACCGGGTGCAAGCCGCCTTCGACGACGCCGCCAAAGTCCGTCAGGAAAACGAGCGCGCCAAGCGCGATGCCGAAGCCTACGCCGCGGATCTTCTGCCACGCGCGCAGGCCGACGTGGCGCGCCAGATCGACGAAGCGAAAACCTACAGCGACAAGACAGTGGCCCAGGCACAAGGCGACGCCGAGCGCTTCAAGCAGGTCTACGCGCAGTACTCGAAAGCGCCGGCTGTGATTCGCGAGCGCTTGTACCTGGAAACCATGCAGCAGATCTATTCGAATACGACCAAGGTGTATGTGGACAGCAAGAGCAGCAACAACGTGCTGTATCTGCCGCTCGACAAACTGGTCGAGCAGACCCGCCAGCGGGTCGCCGACGCTGCTGCCGCATCGGGCGGCACTGCCGGCGCCGCGGCCGCTGCCGCTGCCGCGCCGCAAGCGGCGAGAAGTGCCGCATCGCCGTTGGCTACACCGTCTGCCTCTGCAACCGGCCCTGCGGCCTCGGCACCTGCCGCGGCTGCCGCACCGGCCAGCCAGGCCGCAGCCAGCAGCGACGCGCTGCGTTCACGCGACTCCTTCCGCAGCCGTATGCGCGAAGACGACGTTCAATAAGGAGCGCACATCATGAACAAGATCATTGCGCTCGTCGTGGCTGTCGTCATCGTGCTGTTCGCTGCTTCGTCGATGGTGTTCGTCGTCGATCAGCGTCACATGGCGGTGCTGTCCTCGCATGGCGACGAGGCGCCGAGCCTGCTCGGCCCCGGCCTGCATGTGAAATTGCCGCCGCCGTTGCAAACCGTCACGCTGGTCGATAACCGCATCCAGTCGCTCGACGCACCGGACGAAGACCGTTACGTGACGTCCGACAAGATCGATCTGCTGGCCAACCCGGTCCTCAAATACCGCGTGACCGATCCGCTCAAGCTGCTCGCCGAAACCCGCGGCGATGCGCAGAGCCTGCCGGACCGGCTCGCGTTGCTGTCGCGCAGCGCGCTCGGCGATGCATTCGCGAAAGTCACGCTGTCCGACGCGCTCGCGAGGCAGCAGGCCGTCGCCGACGAAGCGCGCGCCGCAATGGACAAGGCCGCGGCATCGCTCGGCGTGTCGGTGGTCGATGTGCAGTTGACGCGCGTCGATTTCCCCGCGTCGATGGCCGACTCCGTCTACAAGCGCATGATCGCCGCGCGCCAGCAGGTCGCAGCGGATGAACGCACGAAGGGCACCGCCGAAGCCGACAAGATCAAGGAAGGCGCGGTCGGCCGGCAACAGGCGATTCTCGCGGACGGTTATCGCCAGGCGCAGACCATCAAGGGCGAGGGCGATGCGAAGGCAGCGCAAATCGCCGCCGACGCTTACGGCAGCGACCCGCAGTTCTACCAGTTCTATCAAAGCATGCAGGCATACAAGAACACCTTCAAGCCGGGCGACGTGATCGTGGTCGACCCGAGCAACGAGTTCTTTCGCTTCATGCGTAGCCCGACCGGCGGCGCCGCCCCGGACGCTCCCGCGGTCCCGCGCAAACCCTGATAACCGGAACGCCGCGGCACCCGCATCGCGGCCCTTTAATTCGCATGGATATAGCCGGCTCGTTACTGCTCGCGATCGCGTTGATGCTGATTATCGAGGGAATGTTTCCCTTCGTTTTTCCGAGCGCCTGGCGCGACACGTTCCGTAAGATAGCGGAACGGCCGCCGCATCAGATTCGCGTGGGCGGCCTGATCGTGATGGTGCTCGGGCTGGTCCTGCTGTTTATCGTGACTTGATGGGGCCTGTTTTGTCGATGGCGTCGCGGCCTGGCGGCGGCGCGGGTCATTGCCCCGCGGCCGCAAGCAACCAGCCGCCTTCGTCTGCCGCGGCCTGAACGCCGCGTAGTGCATCGCCCTGCGCCCGAAAGCCGGATGCGGTCGTTGCAGGCAATCCGGACGCCCGCGATGGCCGCCAAAATCGAGCCGCCGCCCGCCATTCACACTCACTTACCGGCGCACCCAGCCGCCGTGTTCAACGTCGTAGGACTGTATCGATGTCGACCTGGTTACTTCCCGAGAATATCGCCGACGTGCTGCCGTCGGAAGCCCGCAAGATCGAAGAATTGCGGCGGCATTTGCTGGACCGTTTCCGCTCGTACGGCTACGAGATGGTCATGCCGCCGCTGCTCGAGTACATCGAGTCGCTTCTGACGGGCGGTGGACACGATCTGAATCTGCGGACCTTCAAACTGGTCGATCAATTGTCCGGGCGCACGCTCGGTCTGCGCGCGGACATCACGCCGCAGGTCGCGCGCATCGACGCGCATCTGCTGAATCGCCAAGGGGTGACGCGTCTTTGCTATGCGGGCAACGTGGCGCATACGCGTCCGCGCGGCCTGCACGCCACGCGCGAGCAGATCCAGATCGGCGCGGAAATTTACGGACACGCCGGCCTCGAAGCGGACCTGGAAATCCAGCAACTGATGCTCGACGCGCTGCGTCTGGCCGGTCTCGCGAAAGTGCGCCTCGATCTGTGCCACGCGGGCGTGCTCGCCGCCTTGATCGAAGCCGAGCCGGCCGCGGCCGAACTCGGGCAGTCGCTCTACGACGCGCTGGCGGGCAAGGACGTGCCGCGCCTCGTCGAACTGACGGCCAACCTCACGCCGGTGATCCGCGACGCCTTGCGCGCACTGCCCACGCTGTACGGCGACGCCTCGGTGCTCGAGGAAGCGCGTGCGCGCTTGCCGAACGCGCCGGCCATCGCCCGCGCGCTCGACGACCTCGCGTTCCTCGCGAGCCAGGTCGACGGCGCCGAAGTGATGATCGATCTCGCCGATCTGCGCGGCTATGCTTACCACAGCGGCGTGATGTTCTCGGCGTATGTGGACGGCGTGCCGAACGCGGTGGCGCGCGGCGGCCGGTACGACCACGTGGGCCAAGCGTACGGCCGTGCGCGGGCGGCCACCGGCTTTTCGCTCGATCTGCGCGAAGTGGCGCGGATTTCGCCGGTCGAAGCGCGCAGCAGCGCGATTCTCGCGCCTTGGCAGCACGACGAAGCACTGCGCGTGAGCGTCGCCGCGTTGCGCGATGCCGGCGAAGTGGTGATTCAGGCGCTGCCCGGCCACGAACACGATCTGGACGAATTCGCGTTCGACCGCGTGTTGGTCGAGCGCAACGGAAATTGGGTCGTCGAACCGCGCGCCTGAGCGCGTTCCGCGGACCCGCCCGAGGGCGATCGCCAGGGCACGTCGGACGGCGTCGAACGTGCGGTTAAAACGCTGCGCGGCCACCGGCCGCGCTACTTTCGCAATACCCAACATAACGTGCATACCGTTGAGCGGAAACGGAAAAATTCGGAAGGTTCCGCGAACATAGGTAGAATACGTTTTTAACCAGCTTACGAAACAACATGTCTGCCAGCGCAGTGAATGTGAACCCCGGGCGTAACGTCGTCGTCGTGGGAACCCAGTGGGGTGATGAGGGCAAGGGCAAGATCGTCGACTGGCTGACGGACCACGCTCAAGGCGTCGTTCGCTTCCAGGGCGGTCACAATGCCGGTCACACGCTCATCATCGGCGGCAAGAAAACCATCTTGCGTCTGATTCCGTCGGGCATCATGCATCCCGGCGTCGCGTGCTACATCGGCAATGGCGTCGTGTTGTCGCCGGAAGCGCTGTTCAAGGAAATCGGCGAGCTCGAAGCCGCCGGGGTCGATGTCCAGAATCGCCTCTTCATTTCCGAAGCCACCACCCTGATCCTGCCGTATCACATCGCCATCGACCAGGGCCGCGAAGCGCGCCGTGGCGCGGGCAAGATCGGCACCACCGGCCGCGGCATCGGCCCGGCTTACGAAGACAAGGTGGCGCGCCGCGGTTTGCGCGTGCAGGACCTGTTCGAGCCGGAGATCTTCGCCGAACGTCTGCGTGAAAACCTCGACTATCACAACTTCGTGTTGACGCAATACCTGGGCGTCGCCGCTGTCGACTTCCAGCAAACGCTCGACACGATGCTCAGCTATGCCGACCGTCTGAAGCCAATGGTCACCGACGTGTCGCGCCGTCTGTACGACGCGAACGCGGCCGGCAGCAACCTGCTGTTCGAAGGCGCGCAAGGCACGCTGCTCGACATCGACCACGGCACGTATCCGTACGTCACGTCGAGCAACTGCGTGGCGGGTGCGGCCACGGCGGGCGCGGGCGTCGGTCCGCAAAAGCTGAACTACATTCTCGGCATCACCAAGGCGTACTGCACGCGCGTCGGTTCGGGCCCGTTCCCGAGCGAACTGTACGACGCGGATAACGCCGCCCGTCAGGAAGCGATCGGCCTCGAACTGGCGACCGTCGGCAAAGAATTCGGCTCGGTCACCGGCCGTCCGCGCCGCACCGGCTGGCTCGACGTCGCCGCGCTGCGCCGCTCGATCCAGATCAACGGCGTGTCGGGTCTGTGCATGACCAAGCTCGACGTGCTCGACGGTCTCGACGAAGTGAAGCTGTGCGTCGGCTACACGGTCGACGGCAAACACGTCGACCTGCTGCCGCGCGGCTCGTCGGAAGTCGCGCGCTGCGAGCCGGTGTACGAAACCTTCGCGGGCTGGAAGGAAAGCACCGTCGGCATCAAGGAATGGGACAAGCTGCCCGCGAATGCGCGCGCTTATCTGTCGCGTGTGCAGGAAGTCGCTGGCATTCCGATCGACATGGTGTCGACTGGTCCGGATCGCGACGAAACGATTCTGCTTCGTCATCCGTTCAAGGTTTAAGCCATGGTGCAAGGTGTGCCCATGATTGCGATGAAAGATCCGCGCAACGATGACAAGAACCTGTGGGTCGGCTGGGACGAGTATCACCGGCTGATCGAATTGCTGGCGTTGCAGGTGCACGAGTCCGGCTGGAAGTTCGACAAGATCCTGTGCCTCGCGCGCGGCGGTCTGCGCGTCGGCGATCAGCTCTCGCGCATTTACGAT
Source organism: Paraburkholderia sp. RL18-101-BIB-B (assembly GCF_046026985.1). Lineage (NCBI taxonomy): Bacteria > Pseudomonadati > Pseudomonadota > Betaproteobacteria > Burkholderiales > Burkholderiaceae > Paraburkholderia > Paraburkholderia sp. RL18-101-BIB-B. Next base: position 100,215 of record NZ_JARESV010000007.1, on the reverse strand, counting down.
CTGCCGTTGGCGATTCTTGCCACGAGTTCGTATCGTGAAGCAGCCGGCACGGAGCAGGGCGAGCTCGACATAGCGCAATACATCACAATGACGCGTGGCGAGTTGCACGGCAACGTGTTGCTGGTCGACGATCTGGTCGATTCGGGCGTGACGCTCGCGCGTGTTCAGCAGCATCTGAAAGAGCGTTATCCGGCGATCACCGCGGTGCGTTCGGCGGTGCTCTGGTACAAGGGCTGCTCGAAGGTGAAGCCCGATTACCACGTGCAGTATCTGCCCACTAATCCGTGGATCCATCAACCGTTCGAGGAATGGGACACGGTGCGTCCGCATAACCTCGGTGCGTGGATCAAGCGCGGCATGCAGCAAGCGCAGGAGTCGTCGGGGGAGTGATGCGCAAGACGGCGCTGAACGTGTTGCGTCGTACCCTGCGCCGTACCCCGCGTAGTCTCGCAAAACGGAGCCCATCGGGCTCCGTTTTTTTATGTGTGGGCCGTGCGCGCCCGCATCGCAAACCGCGCATTGACGATGCCGGCAATGCGGCTCGTGCAGCAGACGCGCTCATATCGCAGTGCTACACTGCGCGGACGATCACGTGGTGTATCCACAACAAGCCGAGCGGCGCCATGCTGGCAGTTTAGAATGGCGGTCGTTTTTCCGCTCAGGGAACGGATTTCCTCGCGTTTATGACAGATAACAATCACGTGCACAAACAGCCTCTGCCTTCCCTCGCTCTCGCTGCGATCGGAGTGGTGTTCGGCGATATCGGCACGAGCCCGTTGTACTCGCTGAAAGAAGCCTTTAGCCCGTCTCACGGCATTCCGCTGACCGATCAATCAATCCTGGGTGTGATCTCGCTGCTGTTCTGGGCGATCGTGATCGTGGTCGGTATCAAATATGTGTTGTTCGTGATGCGCGCGGACAACAACGGCGAGGGCGGTGTGCTCGCGTTGATGGCGCTGGCGCTGCGCTCGCTCGACGAGAAGTCGAAAATGGCCGGCTTGCTGGTGATGCTCGGCATCTTCGGCGCCTGTATGTTCTACGGCGACGCGGTGATCACGCCGGCCATTTCGGTGATCTCGGCGGTCGAGGGTCTGGAGATCGCAGCGCCCCATCTGTCGCATCTGGTGCTGCCGCTCACGATGGTGATCCTAGTGCTGCTGTTCTGGATTCAACGGCACGGCACGGCGATGGTCGGCCGTCTGTTCGGTCCGATCATGGTGCTGTGGTTCGCGGTGCTCGCGGTGCTCGGCCTGTGGCATATCCTGCAGTCGCCGAATGTGATCCGTGCGCTGAACCCGTATTACGCTTACACCTTCATGGCCGCGCACGTGCTGCAGGCCTACGTGGTGCTAGGCTCGGTCGTACTGGTGCTGACCGGCGCGGAAGCGCTGTACGCCGACATGGGCCACTTCGGTGCCAAGCCGATCCGCATGGCGTGGTATTTCCTCGTGATGCCTTCGCTGGTGCTGAACTACTTCGGCCAGGGCGCGCTGCTGATGCACGATCCGAAGGCCATCGAAAATCCGTTCTTCCTGCTCGCACCGGACTGGGCCTTGTTGCCGCTGGTCGTGCTCTCGACCGTCGCGACCGTGATCGCCTCGCAGGCCGTGATTTCCGGCGCCTATTCGCTGACGAGCCAGGCAATCCAGCTCGGCTATGTGCCACGCATGAAGATCCTGCACACATCGGAGCTGGCGATCGGCCAGATCTATGTGCCGGTGGTGAACTGGATGCTGCTGTTCATCATTCTATGCATCGTGATTGCCTTCAAGAGTTCGGATAATCTCGCGGCCGCATACGGTATCGCGGTGACGGCCACCATGGTGATCACCACGATTCTCGCCTGCGTCGTGATGGTGAACGTGTGGAACTGGAACAAGCTGCTGGTGGCGCTGATCATCGGCGTGTTCATGACGGTCGATCTAGGATTTTTCGGCGCCAACCTGCTGAAGGTCGAAGAAGGCGGGTGGTTGCCGCTCGGCATCGGCGCGTTGCTGTTCTTCCTGCTGATGACCTGGTTCAAGGGCCGCATGATCGTGAAGGAGCGCACGGCCGCCGACGGTATCCCGCTCATGCCGTTCCTGCAGGGATTGCTCGCGCATCCGCCACATCGCGTGTCGGGCACGGCGATCTATCTGACCGGCAGCGATTCGCTCGTGCCGGTGAGCCTGCTGCACAACCTGAAGCACAACAAGGTGCTGCACGAGCGCACCATCTTCCTGACCTTCGTGACGCGCGATATTCCGTACGTGAACGACTCGGAGCGTGTGACGGTCAAGGATATCGACGGCGGCCTGTATCTCGTCAAGGCGGCCTACGGTTTCAACGAAACGCCGGACGTGAAGGCGGTCCTGCTCGAAGTCGGCCGCACGCGCGACATGACCTTCGAGATGATGGACACGTCGTTCTTCCTCGCGCGCGAAACGGTGGTGCCGACGCAACTGCCGGGCATGTCGGTGTGGCGCGAACGTGTGTTCGCATGGATGCATCAGAATGCCGCGAAGCCGACGGACTTCTTTAGTATTCCGGCTAATCGGGTGGTGGAGTTGGGGACGAAGATCGAGATCTGACGGCTGCCGCTGATTTTCAAGCGCCCCCATGCAGGGCGCAAACAAAAAAGCCCACGCGAATGCGTGGGCTTTTTGTTTGGAGCTTGATCGATCGAGCAATGCGCGCGCTCAACAAGCTCAACCAGCGCGTGAGCGAATCACGCGCCCTAAAAGCAGCAAACTTACTTCTGCTTGAGCTTGGCGAACGCAGCCGCCATTGCGCCGCCCGCTTCCGGCTCGCGCGAGCGCTGTTGCTGCGCGCCGCGTCCACCGCCGCCTGAGCGGCCCGCGCCGCCGCGATCCTGCTGGGCGCCGCCACCGCTGCGCGCCGTTGCCGCGCCGACCTCGTCATCCATCCGCATCGTCAAGGCAATACGCTGACGCTTCACGTCGACTTCCAGCACCTTCACCTTGACGATCTGGCCGGCCTTGACGACTTCATGCGGGTCCTTGATGAACTTCGTCGACATGGCCGACACGTGCACCAGACCGTCCTGATGTACGCCGATATCGATGAACGCGCCGAACGCCGCCACGTTTGTCACGACGCCTTCGAGCACCATGCCCGGCGTCAGATCGCTGACCTTCTCGACGCCTTCGCGGAAGGTCGCGGTCTTGAACTCGGGACGCGGATCGCGGCCCGGCTTTTCGAGTTCGAGCAGAATGTCGCGCACGGTCGGCAGGCCGAAACGATCGTCGACGAATTCCGCGGGCGACAGACCGCGCAATGCCTCGCGATTGCCCAGTACTTCACCGACATGCTTGCTGATCTTCGCCAGCATGCGTTCGACGACCGGATACGCTTCCGGGTGAACCGACGAGCGGTCGAGCGGATTCTCGCCGTTATTGATGCGCAGGAACCCGGCTGCCTGTTCGAAGGTCTTGTCGCCCAGACGCGGCACCTTGCGCAGATGCTCGCGCGACGGGAACGGACCGTTCGCATCGCGATAGTCGACGATGTTGCGCGCCAGCGTGGCGTTCAAACCCGAGACGCGGGCGAGCAGGGCGACGGAGGCCGTATTCGCGTCCACGCCGACCGCGTTCACGCAGTCTTCGACCACCGCATCGAGCGAACGGGCCAGTTCGCGCTGATTCACGTCGTGCTGATACTGGCCGACGCCGATCGCCTTCGGCTCGATCTTCACCAACTCGGCGAGCGGGTCCTGCAGACGGCGCGCAATCGACACCGCGCCGCGCAGCGACACGTCCATGTCGGGGAATTCCTTCGCCGCGAGTTCGGAGGCGGAGTACACCGACGCGCCGGCTTCGGACACGACAATTTTCTGCAGCTTGAATTCCGGATGACGCGCGATCAGTTCGCTCGCGAGCTTGTCCGTTTCGCGCGACGCCGTGCCGTTGCCGATGCTGATCAGTTCAGCCTGCGTCTGCGCGCAGATGCGCGCGAGTTTCGCGATCGAGCCGTCCCAGTCGCGGCGCGGCTCGTGCGGATAGATCACGTCGGTGGCGAGCACCTTGCCGGTCCGATCGACCACCGCGACTTTCACACCGGTGCGCATGCCCGGATCGAGGCCGATCACGGCCTTCGGCCCGGCCGGCGCGGCGAGCAGCAAGTCTTTCAGATTGCGCGCGAACACACGGATCGCTTCATGCTCGGCTTCGTCGCGCAGATTGGTCAGCAGCTCGTTTTCGATGTGCGGCTGCACCTTCACGCGCCAGCACCAGCGGCACACGTCGGAAAGCCATTTGTCGGCCGGACGATTCTGGTTGGCGATGCCGAAGTGGCGCGCAATCAGCGCTTCGCCCGGATGCGGCACCTGCGCGTCGAGTTCTTCGCCGAGGCCCAGCTTGACCATCAGCACGCCCGCGTTGCGGCCGCGGAACAGCGCCAGCGCGCGATGCGACGGCACGGTGCGGATGGTTTCCGCGTAGTCGTAGTAATCGCGGAATTTTTCTTCCTCGGCGTTTTCCTTGCCTTCCACCACTTTCGACGACACCACGCCCTGGTTGAACAGGTAATCGCGCAGCTTGCCCAGCAACTCGGCCGTTTCGCCGAACTGTTCCGAGAGAATGTCGCGCGCGCCGTCGAGCGCGGCCTTCACGTCGGCGACGCCTTTCTCGGCGTCCACGTAGGCGGCGGCTTCGGTTTGCGGGTCGAGCAGGGGATTGGCCAGGAGCGCGTCTGCAAGCGGCTGCAGGCCGGCTTCGCGGGCGATCTGCGCGCGCGTGCGGCGCTTCGGCTTGTACGGGAGATACAGGTCTTCCAGCACCTGTTTGCTGTCGGCGCCTTCGATCGCGGCGCGCAGCTCGTCGGTGAGCTTGCCCTGTTCGTCGATGCTGACGATGATCGCGGCGCGGCGGTCTTCCAGCTCGCGCAGATACAGCAGGCGTTCCTCGAGGTTGCGCAGTTGCGTGTCGTCGAGATTGTCGGTCACTTCCTTACGGTAGCGGGCGATGAACGGAACAGTCGCTCCTTCGTCGAGAAGTTGCACCGCGGCCGCGACCTGGCGCGGCTGGACGGACAGTTCGGCGGCGATGCGCTGTACGATCTTGAGTGCTACGGTTTCCGTCATAAGGTCTTGGTGTTCCTGCGGACTCAGTTCGGGGGTCGCGCGCTGACGCTACGTGAGGGCACGTGGGGCACGTCGGGACAGGCCGGGCGTGCGCGCTGCGACCAGGTTGCTGGAGCGGGGCATTTTGCCATAAATGCAAAAGGGCTCAACCGCAGGGTGATAGAATTTCGGGCATGTTCCGTTGACCCTCTACGACGTTGCCGATCTCCTTGTCCCTCAACCGCCTGGGCTCCCGCTTGGTCTCTCGCCTGTCACAATTGCCGCCGTTTTTGTCGCCGGGTTTGTCTCGTTCGCCGCGCACCTCGCTCGTGTCGGCGCCGCGCTCCGTGTTCAGGTCCACGTTCCTCTCCAATGGGATGTTTTTCGCGTCGTGCGCGTCGTGTGTGCTGGCCGCCGCGCTGGCCATGTCTGCGCCGGCCGTGGCGCAATCCGTGACGCCGGCGAGCAGCAGCGCCGCGCGGCCCGCAGGCGCCTTGGCGCCGGCCGCCGCATCGGGCGAACAGGCTATGAGCGCGACGAAGGCGCAGGGCGCCACGAACGCCGAGGGCATGGACAACGCCGGCAACGCGGCAGCGCCGGAAAGCGATTTCGACGCACGGCAAAAAGTCCTGGATCAGCGCACCGAGGAGAACAACTACCGCTACGGCATTGCGGAACACGACTGCTATAGCAAGTTCTTCGTCAACTATTGCCTGAACAAGGCGCGCGACAGCATGCGCTCGGTGCAGGCCGACATTCGCAAGGAACAGCTCGCGCTCGACGGCGAACAGCGCACGCAGCGCGCCCGTGTGCGTGACGAGCAGGCCGCGATCAAGCGCGCGCAGGACGAAGCGAGCGCGCCGCAGCGTGCCGCCGACGACGCGCGCAACGCCCAGGCTTACGAAGACAAGCAGCGTCAGCATCAGCTCGATCAGGCGCAGCGCGCCGCCGAAGCGCCGCAGCGCAGCGCGAATGCGCAGGCCTATCAGGAGAAGCAGCGTCAGCATGCGCTGGATCAGGCGCAGCGCGGCATCAGCCCGTCGCAGGCTGCCGCCAACCAGCAGGCGTACGATCAAAAGCAGGGCGACTTCCAGCGCAAGCTCGACGAGGCGCGTGCGCAAGGCGCGCAGAAGGCGCAGGAGCGCGTGCAGAAGCAGCAGAGCTTCGAGAAGAAGCAGGCGGACGCGGCGCAGCACAAGGCCGACGTGGAGGCGCGTCAGAAACAGGCGGCCGAGAAAGCCGAGCAGAAGCGTCAGGACGCGTTGAAACAGCAGCAACAGGAAGAGCAGCAAAAGCAGCAGCAACAACAACAGCAGTAAGCGTGCTGAATGGGCCCTGAGCGTGCGTGACAGGGCCGTAGCCGCCGTAGTGCGTTTTAAGCCGGACAGCAACCTCAGGTAGCGGGCTGCACACGTAGCCCGCACCATCGACGAGAGGAGGCGAGCATGCGGGATCAACATCACGTCATCAACGCGGACACACTGCGCGACCGCATTCTGCAACTGGAATCGGAGCATAGTGGGCTCGATCGGTTGATCGACCGAATGTCGGATGTGCCCGGCATCGACGACTTCGAGTTGCAGCGCCTGAAAAAGCGCAAACTCAAAGTCAAGGACACCATCATCTTGCTGCAGTTGCAGCTCGAACCGGACGCACGCGCCTGAGTTCGCGGCCTGGCAGGCGCCGGGCGCGCGCCGCGCGAGCCGGACTTTGCAGGAAACGCTTGCCTTGAATTCACCGCTTGAAACTTCATCCCGTGCCACGCCGGGCGACGACGCATCAGGAGCCGCTACACCGGCGCCGCGTCCCGCCGCGTCCGCACTGAGCGCGTCGCTCAATCCGCGCCGCGTCGTCGAACTGGACGAGATCTTCGCTGAGAACGGTTTGCTGGCCCGTCAGATCGACGGGTATCGCTCGCGCGCGTCGCAGATCGAAATGTCGCGCGCCGTCGCCGCCGCCATGGAAGCGTCGGGCCGCGCAATGCCCGAGCCGGCCATGTTCGAGGCGCAGAAGCGTCCGGCGCGGCGTCTGCAGGGGATAGGCACCGGCGCCACCGCCGAAGCCGCTGAGGGCGCGGAATCGGGCGGCCTCGACGGCAGCGAAAACACGCTGATCGTCGAAGCCGGTACGGGCACTGGCAAGACCTATGCGTATCTGGTGCCGGCCATGCTGTGGGGTGGCAAGGTGATCGTCTCCACCGGCACGAAGCATCTGCAGGATCAGCTCTTTCAGCGCGACATTCCGACCGTGCGCGATGCGCTCGCAGTGCCGGTGTCGGTCGCCATGCTCAAGGGGCGTGCGAATTACCTGTGCCACTACTATTTGCAGCGCACCGCGGATAACGGCCGTCTGCCGTCGCGCCAGGAAACCTCGTATCTGCAGGATATCGTGCGCTTCGCGAAGATCACGCGCACCGGCGACAAGGCCGAACTGGCGAGCGTGCCTGAAACGGCCGCGGTGTGGTCGATGGTCACGTCCACACGTGAAAACTGTCTCGGCCAGGAGTGTCCGCATTACAAGGACTGCTTTGTAATGCAGGCGCGCCGCGAGGCGCAGCAGGCGGATATCGTGGTGGTGAATCACCACCTGTTTTTCGCCGATATCATGCTGCGCGATACGGGCATGGCTGAGTTGCTGCCCACCGCCAACACCATCATCTTCGACGAAGCGCATCAGCTGCCCGAGACAGCCACGCTGTTCTTCGGCGAGACGCTTTCGACCACGCAGTTTCTCGAGCTCGCTCGCGATTCGGTGGCCGAAGGTTTAGGGCATGCGCGTGAAACGGTCGACTGGGTCAAGCTCGGCGCGACGCTCGAGCGCGCCGCGCGCGATGTGCGGCTTGCCTTCAAGGAAGACACGGTGCGCTTGTCGATCGGCCAGTTGCCTGACGATCACCCGTTGTTCCCCGCGCTCGAAACGCTCGAAACCGAACTCGGTGCATTGGCGTCCGCGCTGGCGGGTCAGGCCGAGCGAGCGGAATCGATCGGCGCGTGTTTGCGCCGCGCACGCGAACTGCAAGGCGTGCTTGCCGGCTGGACCACGCCGCCCACGCAGACCGAGCGCGAAGCCGCTGACGCCGCCTCTGCGGACGGCAAAACCGAGCGCGCCGACCCGAACGAAAAGGTGCGCTGGATCGAAGTCTTCTCGCATACGGTGCAGTTGCACGAAACGCCGTTGTCGGTCGCGCCGATCTTCGCGAAGCAGCGCGCCGGCGTGCCGCGCGCATGGATCTTCACGTCGGCCACGCTGTCGGTGCGCGGCGATTTCACGCACTATGCCGCGCAGATGGGCCTGAACGCGAAACGTTCGATGACGCTGCCCAGTCCCTTCGACTATCCGACGCAGGGGCTGCTGTACGTGCCGCGCAATTTGCCGCAGCCGTCCTCGCCGATGTTCACCGACGCAGTGTTCGACGCCGCGTTGCCGGCGATCGAAGCATCGGGTGGCGGCGTTTTCATGTTGTGCACGACACTGCGCGCGGTGGACCGCATCTCGGCCAAGCTGCGCGATACGATCGAAGCGCGCGGCTGGGACTATCCGCTGCTCGTGCAAGGTGATGCGAGCCGCACCGAGTTGCTGGAGCGCTTCCGTTCCTATGGCAATGCGATTCTGGTGGGCAGCCAGAGCTTCTGGGAAGGCGTGGACGTGCGCGGCGACGCATTGTCGCTGGTGGTGATCGACAAGCTGCCGTTTGCGCCGCCCGACGATCCGGTGCTGTCGGCGCGACTCGATGCGCTAACCAAGAAAGGCTTGAGCCCATTCGCCGTGCATCAGTTGCCGCAGGCCGTGATCACACTGAAGCAGGGCGCAGGCCGCCTGATTCGCGCTGAGACCGATCGCGGCGTGCTGATGATCTGCGATACACGTCTCGTCGACAAACCGTATGGGCGCCGTATATGGCAGAGCCTGCCGCCATTCAAACGCACCCGTGAGATCGAGGTCGTGCGCGAGTTCTTCGAAGAGAACGCCGCGCCGGCGCAACAGGCTGATTAGAAGCAATCGACGCCGCTGTAAAAAGCGGCGCCTAAATGACAAAACGCCACGAATGTGAATCCGTGGCGTTTTGCTTTACTGCATCGGGAAATCGCGATGATTTCCCGATGCAGTTTTCGCCGAGAGGCGAAACCCTATGCGACAGCTTACTGGCTTGCGCCCGAAGCCGGAGCAGCAGCCGAAGCGGCAGCGTCCGAAGCAGCAGCGCCTGCGTCCGAAGCAGCGGTCGTAGCCGAAGCAGCAGCGTCGCTCGCAGCAGCAGCAGCACCCGAAGCAGCAGCAGCCGAATCCGAAGCTGCGGCAGCCGGTGCCGAAGCAGCAGCTGCGTCGCTAGCCGGGGCAGCGGCTTGGTCGTTGCTCTTGTTGCATGCAGCCAGTGCCACAGCTGCCAACAGGGATGCTACGAGGAGGGATTTCTTCATGATCACGTCCTTTTATGGTTTAAAGGTAAGCAACAGCGCAAAATAAAACCGGTAATGTGCTCCAACACCGACCTGGGCCGCTGGCGGAGAAGCTCTTTTGACGAGCTCGAATCTTCCCTACGGCTTGGGCGGAAATTATATGCACTTTCGTACTGACAATCCATAAATCCGGGGTCAATACGTTGTCTTTCTCATACAAAATTTCACTGTACGGTATAGCAGGCAGGCAGAGTTACGCAAGCTCGCCCACTTGTATCCAGCCCGCACAATACCACTCGTGTAGCCGTGCTGTCACCGACGAATCGTCTGAGAGTGTTACAAAGCGTTTCGCACTCATGCACCGCTGATTTGCGAGGTCAAACAACCACTTTTTTGCGCCATTAAATGACGTTTCCTCTCCATTTACGAAGAAAAAACGGCGGTTGTACAACAAATTAGTCTTGCGGTCCAGCCGAATGCCTGACTTCGATGCCTGACTGATGAAACGGGCTTCATTAAGCGGCCTTTGCGGCGGATCAAAGACGACACTCGGCTTGGGTTCGCTGAGATACGTGCCAAGGAACGACGCAATATCCTGCTCATTCCATTTGACGCCAGCAAGGATTGCGCCAACTCTATCGACCAACGCCGCGGGCAGCTCGGCCGGATGCTCGACGGCAGGTTGCTGCGGATCGCGATAAAGCGCGCTTGGCTGGCCCGCCGACTCGCCGCGCTCCGCCAGATGATAGAGGAACTGCGCGGTCAATTCGCCCGCGGAAGGGGCGCGAAAACCGATCGAACAGGTCATGCATTCGCCTTCGGCGATACCGTCGTGCGCGATGTGCGGCGGCAGGTACAGCATGTCGCCCGGTTCGAGCAGCCATTCCTCTTCGGGCTGGAAATTCTGTAAAACTTTCAAAGGCAAATCGGCTTGCAGTGTCAGATCTTCCTGCGCACTGATACGCCAACGGCGCTTGCCTTTTACTTGCAAAAGAAACACATCGTAGGAATCGAAGTGCGGCCCTACGCCGCCGCCGTCGCTTGCATACGAGATCATGAGATCGTCGAGTCGCGCGTCCGGCACGAAGCGGAAACGATCCAGCAAAGCCCGCGCGCGATCGTCGTAGAGATCCACGCCTTGCACGAGGAGCGTCCATGCGCGTTGCTTCACCGACGGCAGTTCGTCAGGTGCGAATGGCCCGTGCTCCATCTGCCATTTATTGCGGAAATGCGTGATCAGGCGTGCTTCGACTTCGTCCTGATCGGCCAGTTCGAAAAATTCGTCGCGCGACAATGGCGCCTCGACGTTCGGGATCGCCTGGCGAATCAGCAGCGGCTTTTTTTGCCAGTAGCGGCGCATGAATTGCGACGGCGTCAGATTGCCGAGCAGTGGTGTCGGCGTGTCTGGCGAAGGCGGGAGAACCGGAACAGCCGGCTTTGAAGCCGGCGACAAATTCCGTGCCGAAGCTGCGTCGGCGGGGTGGTCAGTGGGCCGCTTGGGCATCGTATAATGTGAGTTGTATTCTGGAGAATCGAATGAAAATCGCAAAGAACACCGTCGTGTCGGTCGCTTACAAGCTGTCGGATGCGCAGGGCAATCTGATTGAAGAAAGCGACGAGCCGATGGTCTATCTGCACGGCGGCTATGATGGCACGTTCCCCAAGATCGAGGAAGAGCTCGACGGCCACGAGGCCGGCTTCGAGACTCAGATCCAGCTCGAGCCGCAAGACGCGTTCGGTGAGTACGACCCTGATCTCGTGAAGATCGAGCCGCGCAATCGCTTCCCGGAACCGCTCGAAGTCGGCATGCAATTCGAAGGCACGCCGGAAGAAGGCGACGAGGATCTCGATTCGCTCGTCTACGTGGTGACCGATGTCGCGGAAGACAAAGTCGTGCTCGACGGCAACCATCCGCTCGCCGGCATGGCACTGCGTTTCGCGCTGACGGTGAAAGACGTGCGCCCGGCTACCGAAGACGAAATCCAGCACGAACACGCGCATGGCGCCGACGGCCTCGAAGTTCTCGACGAAGACGAGGACGACGAAGAAGACAAGTCAGGGCCCACGCTGCACTGAGCTTGCAGGTATGCCGGGCAGGCTTGAAGAAGCGCCCGGCGTGTGCGGCTGTGAGGCTGGCGCGGGCGGCGTCGAGGTAGCCGGCCCGTAACCACCGCCGCCCTGATCCGCCGGTATGCGCGGCTGCTGATCCAGTTGCGACTCCCCGGGCGTCTGCAACAGCGGCGGCAATTCCGACGCGGGTCCGAGCGCCGGTACAGCTGGCATCGAGGCGGGCGGTTCATCGCGCGGCAGCACGGGCTGCGCCGCGGGCATCGGCATTTGCTTCGGCACATCGCGCACGCTTACGCGGAACGGCGGTTTTCTGCCGAGATCCGCATCCACCTGAATCCACTGATTAAGACGATCATGCGGCGCGAGCGCGACACGCGTGAGATTCGTCACCAGCATCCCTTTGTCATTGCGTAGCGGCTGATCGATCACGAAGCCGGCGCTCGCACGCTCGTCGTCGCAATGAATCACCAGCACGGGTCCGCGGAAAATCTGCGCGAGCTTCACAAGGCTGCGTTTGAATTCCAGAAAACCATCGCGGCGCGTGTTACGCGCAAAACGTAGCCATGCAAAACGGTCGGGCCGTTCGTAGCGCTCAGGGTCCGGGTCGCCTTGAATGAACACGACAATCGCGCGCGCGTCGCGGCGTTTCGCATATTCTCCGGCGTGTTCCAGCCAGAATGCATTGGCGATCACGCGGTCTTCGAACTCGCCGTTGCGTCCGCCCGCGGTCAGATAATGATTGTTCGGACTCGGCGCGTTCAGGCCGACGAACACGGTATCGCCCAGTTGCCAGCGCACGTTCTCGCGATATGGACGAAAGCGCGAGACTTCACTTTCACGCGTCAACGCGATCGGGTTCTGACCCATCGAGGTGGCGTCGGCGAAGAGCGTTTGACGCAACTGATCGAGCCGCTCGATCGGATCGAAGCCGCCGGCTTCGGCCGTGCCGCAATCGGCCCAGTCATGCTGGCCGGGAATGAAGAAGAGGGCGGGCCGTGACGTTTCGAGGAGCGCGTGGCGACGCTCGTAAAGCGCGTCGCGGCAGGCTTCTTTCGCGCCCTTCAGATTGCCGTCGTAGACGATGAACGACATGTCGCGCTCGCGGCTGATCGCTTCGATCAGCCGTTGCGTGGGCGCTTCGTCGGCGGCGCTTTGCATCGTGTTGGCGATGACCGCGAAGGTGTAGCGCGGCGTATCGGCGTAGGCCGCCGGCGCGAAACCTGACAGGCCCGCGAACAGTCCTGCGAGCGGCACGCCGCCGCCCGAGAGCGTGAGGGCGAGGGTCAGCGCCGCGCGAAGTTTGCGCGGACGCTGCGAGGGCCTGTGTGCGTCAATGATCCGCATCTGGCGCGGCGGCCAGCTCGTGCAGTTCGTACAGCAGATCGAGTGCTTCGCGCGGCCGCAAATCGTTCGGATCGATGCCGCGCAGACGCTCGACGAGCGCCTGCATAGCTGGCGATGCCGCCGGCTCCGCCTTGGCATCGTCGCGTTCGTCGTCGGCGTCTTCGAGCAGCATCGGCATGGGTGCGGCGAACAGATCGAGTTGCGGCGCGGGTTGCGCGGCTGACTGCTGTTCGAGATGCGCCAGATGCTTGCGCGCCGCGCGAATCACCGCGTTCGGCACGCCGGCGAGTTGCGCGACCTGCAGGCCGTAGCTCTGATTCGCCGGACCTTCGTTGACCGCGTGCAGGAACACGATGCCGTGCCCGTGTTCCACCGCCGACAAATGCACGTTGGCCGCCTGCGGAAATTCCGCCGGCAACTGCGTCAGTTCAAAGTAGTGCGTGGCAAACAGCGTATGGCAGCCGTTGTGCGCGAGCAGATGCCGCGCGATAGCCCACGCCAGCGCGAGCCCGTCGAACGTGGACGTGCCGCGGCCGATCTCGTCCATCAGCACGAGACTTTGCGGCGTGGCGTCGTTCAGGATCGCGGCGGCTTCAGTCATCTCGACCATGAAGGTCGAGCGGCCGCCGGCGAGGTCGTCTGCTGCACCGATGCGCGTGAAGATGCGATCGATTGGCCCGAAAGCGGCGCGCCGCGCGGGCACGTAGCTGCCCACATACGCGAGCAGCGCGATCAGTGCGGTCTGCCGCATGAAGGTCGATTTACCGCCCATGTTCGGGCCGGTGATCAGCAGCAGTTTGCGCTCGGGTGTGAGCGCGCAGTCGTTGGCGATGAACTGCTCGACCTGCGCCTCGACAACCGGATGCCGTCCCTGTTCGATTTCGATGCCGGCGTTCGCCGAGAACGTGGGCGCGACCCAATCGAGCGCACGGGCCCGCTCGCCGAAGGCCGCCAGCAGATCGAGTTCGGCGAGCGCCGAGGCGACCCGCTGGCAATCCGGAATGAAGGGCAGCAGCGCCTGCAGCAGCGCGTCGTACAGCGAGCGTTCGCGGGCGAGCGCGCGTTCCTGCGCGGACAGCGCTTTGTCCTCGAACGTTTTCAGTTCCGGCGTGATGTAGCGTTCGGCGTTCTTCAGCGTCTGACGGCGGCGATAGTCGTCGGGCACTTTGTCGGTCTGACCGCGCGTGACTTCGATATAGAAGCCGTGCACCTTGTTGTACTCGACGCGCAGATTGCCGATGCCCGTGCGCGCGCGCTCGCGCGTTTCGAGGTCGATCAGGAACTGCCCGCAGTTCTCCGAAATATCCCGCAGCTCGTCCAGTTCCGTGTCGTAGCCGCGCGCGATCACGCCGCCGTCGCGCACCATCGCCGACGGTTCCTGCGCAACCGCGCGCTTGAGCAGTTCGACACAGGCTTGCGGCGGTTCCAGCGAAGCGTCGATGCGCGCCAGCGAATCCGCATTCGACGCAACGGCCGCGAGTTGCGTGCGCAACTCGGGCAACGCAATGAAGGTATCGCGTAGGCTCGACAGATCGCGAGGCCGTGCCGACAGCAGCGCGAGACGCCCGGTAATCCGCTCGATGTCTGAGATCTGCCGCAACGCGCCGCGCAATGAGTCGACGCTCGTGCCCGGCGGCGCGTCGAGCAATGCGCCGATCGCCTGCTGACGCGCCTGCGCCACCGCCGATTCGCGCGGCGGATGATGCAGCCAGTGACGCAGCAGACGGCTGCCCATGGTCGTGCAGCAAGTGTCGAGCAGCGAACACAGCGTGGGCGATTCGGTGCCGCGCAGTGTTTCCGTGAGTTCGAGGTTGCGGCGCGTGGCGGGGTCGAGGCCGATATATTCGGATTCGTATTCGACCTTCAGGCTGCGCACGTGACGCAATTGCTGGCCTTGCGTGGCGGCGGCATACAGCAGCAGCGCGCCGGCCGCGCCACATGCGCAAGTCAGCGAATGCGCGCCGAAGCCGTCGAGGCCCGCCACTTCCAGTTGATCGCACAAGCGCTGCGTGCCCGAGGTGACGTCGAAGTGCCAGACCGGCACGCGGGTGAGGGCGCCCGCATTGACCGGCGGCGTCCAGCTTGCCGAGTCGCTGGGCGTGTCGGACACCAGCATTTCCGCGGGACGAATGCGCTCGAGCGCGGCCGCCACCTGGTCGGGCGCGACTTCGGCGAGGCGCAGCGCGCCGCTCGCCAGATTCAGCCATGCAAGACCGACGCTGGTCGCGACGCCGCGGCGGTTATGCGCCACGCACATGGCCATCAGGTAGACATCGCTCTTGTCGGACAGCAGCGCGGCGTCCGTGAGCGTGCCCGGCGTGACCACGCGCACCACTTTGCGCTCGACCGGGCCCTTCGACGTAGCCGGGTCGCCGATCTGTTCGCAAATCGCGACGGATTCGCCGAGCTTCACCAGCTTCGCCAGATATTGTTCGACCGCATGATGCGGCACGCCCGCCATCTTGATCGGATTGCCCGCCGACGCGCCACGCTGCGTGAGTGTCAGATCGAGCAGACGTGCGGCTTTTTCCGCGTCTTCGAAAAAGAGTTCGTAGAAGTCGCCCATCCGGTAGAACACCAGCGTGCCCGGATGATCCGCTTTAATGCGCAGGTATTGCTGCATCATCGGCGTGTGTTGTGCGACGTCGTTGGCCGCTGCGGTTTGAATGCCCATCCTCGGTATCTTCTTGCGTTAGCTGTTCAGGGCGTGAGTTTAACCTGCCGGCGCGGCGAGCGGACCCTGGCCGGACGGCCAATCTGAACCGCCAATCCACATTGCAGCCCTACGCCGCGGCGACACATCTCGCACGAGCCGCGCCGCGCCCGCTTCACCTGCATGAAGGCGTCATTCTTCCGCCATCGCCCGCATATCCACCGTGCGTTCATTCACCGCGCTACGCCGCTTGGCCAGCCACATCATGAAAGTGATGAAGGTGCCGAACACGACGATGATCCACTGCGCCGGCATCTTCGCCGTGAGCAGCAGCGCGTAGGCGCCGAGCATCAGCAGCACGGCGAGATTCTGGTTGAAATTCTGCACCGCGATCGAATGTCCCGCGGACAGCAGCGTCGCGCCGCGATGCTGAAGAATCGCGTTCATCGGCACGATGAAAAACCCCGAGAGCGCGCCGAGCAGGATCATCAGCGGATAGGCGAGCAGAATGTAGAACGGCAGCACGTAGGTGCCGATGCGAATACCCGCGCCCGGCGGGAACAGATCCTTGTTGTAGAACGCCATGGCGATCGCCACCGCGCCGGTCAGAATGCCGACCGGCAACACGCGCAGCGATTTGCGCAACGGAATCAGCGCGGCCGCGGCCGCGGCGCCCACCGCGATGCCGAGCCCCGTGACGCCTTGCATGACCGCCGCCTTCGAGAGCGACAGCCCGAGGTTCACGTTGGCCCATTTGAGCACCAGCAATTGCAGCGTGACCGCGCCGCCCCACATCAGCGTGGTCACCCATAGCGCGATCTGCGCGAGTTTGTCGGCCCACAGCACGTTGAAGCAATGATAGAAATCGCCGATCAGTTTCTTCGGTTCGCTCAGGCGGTTCTCATAACGCGCGCCAGTGTCGGGAATGAAGATGTTGATCGCGGCGGCGATCGCATATGTCACCATCGTCGCGAACATGGCGAGATCGGCGGAGGAGCGGATCAGCGGCAGATGCGCATGCGCGACGAATTTATCCGCGAAGGTGCTGATCAGCGCGCCGCCCACCATCGTGCCGACGATGGTCGACAGCACGGTGGCCGATTCGAGCCACGCGTTCGCCTTGACGAGTTTTTCCGCCGGCAGCAGTTCAGTGAGGATGCCGTACTTGGCCGGCGAATACGCGGCCGCGCCGAAGCCGACCACGCCGTAGGCAATCATCGGATGAACGCCCGCGATCATCATCAGGCAGCCGCTCGCCTTCAACGCGTTGGAGATGAACATGACGTGGCGCTTTTGCATCGAGTCGGCAAATGCGCCGACGAACGGCGCAAGCAGCACGTACGAAACGGTAAAGAAAATCTGCAGTAGCGGCGTGACCCAGGCGGCCGAGCGAATCACGGAGAGCAGCGCGATGGCCGCGATCAACAGTGCATTGTCCGCAAGCGACGAAATAAACTGCGCCGCGATGATTGTGTAGAAGCCTTTTTTCATGAAGCGGGTCGGAAGCTGCGCGCAAGTCAGGCGCAAAGCAGGGCGCAGCAAAAACGCGCAAAACGCAGCCAGCAATGGAGTGCGCCGGCGCGGCCTTCCGCTTTGTAGCACGAACGCCCGCTGCATGCAGGCGCGCCAACGAAAAAGCGGCCGAAGCCGCTCGTTCATATTCCGTTTGCCGGTGCTGACCCGGCGTCACGCGGGCAAGGCTTACGCCGGTTGCTGACGCGTGCGGCTGTAGCGCGACAGGATCGGGATCATCTGAGCGTAGACCTTCGGGTTGCCCGCGACGATTTCGCCGACGTGCAGGAAATCCGAATCGCCCGTGTAGTTGCCGACCAGGCCACCGGCTTCGGTGATGAGCAGGCTGCCAGCGGCGACGTCCCACGCATTCAGGCCTTGCTCGAAGAAGCCGTCCATGCGGCCGGCGGCGACGTTCGCCAGATCGAGCGCGGCGGCGCCCGGACGGCGCAGGCCGGCGCAGGCTTCGGTCATTTCAGCGAACTGGCGGCCGTACGCTTCGAGGCCGTCCTTTTCGCGGAACGGGAAGCCGGTGCCGATCAGGCCGTCGGCCAGACGGTCGCGCTTGGCCACGCGGATGCGACGGTCGTTGAGGAACGCGCCACGGCCGCGCGAGGCGGTGAACAGGTCGTTGCGGGTCGGATCGTAGACCACGGCTTGCGTCACGATGCCCTTATGAGCCAGCGCGATCGACACGCAGTAGTACGGAAAACCGTGGATGAAATTGGTGGTGCCGTCGAGCGGATCGATGATCCACTGATATTCGGATTCGTCATCCGACTTGCCGGATTCTTCGGCGAGGATCGCGTGATCGGGGTAGGCGGTCTTGAGCGTGTCGATGATCGCCGCTTCAGACGCTTTGTCGACCTCCGTGACGAAATCGTTGTGCTGTTTCTTGCTGACCTGGACGAGATCGAGGTCGAGCGACGCGCGGGTGATGATCTGTGACGCGCGGCGCGCGGCCTTCACGGCGATATTGAGCATGGGATGCATGAGACTGGATCCTTGTGCCGGGGCAGCACGGCTGCTGGCCGGTAAATGAGCGCTAACCTGCGCTAATTGGGCGCCCTCGAGAAAGGCGCGGAAACAGCACGGAACGTTCGCCCGGTACAGGACCGGTGCGCATTCCGCCGACGGAGACGAATTGGATAAGAACGAGGCGCTCATGCCAAGCCGGACGGCGAAGCTGGACGCGAATCTAGGTATTTTACCTGAGTCCGGGCGCCGCGGCAGCGTTCTCGGGACGGACGGGTCATCTCCCCGGGTTTTACGCGGCATTGGCAAGCCCGTTCGCATGCAAATCGGACTGGCTGCGGCGTTGGCGCTACCATACCCGTCTTTAGCATGCAGAATTCCATCGTGGACCACACCCACCATTCTTCCGATCCTGACGTAGCCGAACTGCGTGGGGGCTTCACCTCGACGCGCTTCGTGCTCGTCGAGCCGAGCCATCCGGGCAACGTCGGCGCCGCGGCGCGCGCGCTGAAAACCATGGGGTTCTCGCGGCTCGTGCTGGTGTCGCCGCGCGTGCCGCACGTGCAGAGCGATCCGGAAGCCATCGCCATGGCAAGCGGCGCCGACGACGTGCTGGCCTCCGCGCACGTCGTGCCGACACTCGCCGACGCCCTGAACGGCGTGCACTGGTCGATCGCGCTGACCGCGCGGCTACGCGAATACGGGCCGCCGCAATGGACGCCGCGCGCCGCGGCCGGCGTCGCGCGCGAGCAGGCGGTGCATGGCGAGATCGCGCTGGTGTTCGGCAACGAGCGCACGGGTTTGTCGAACGAGGACGTCGAGCGATGCAGCGCGCTGGCGCATATTCCTGCCAATCCCGCTTATAGCTCGCTCAATCTCGCGCAGGCCGTGCAGGTGTTGGCGTATGAGTTGCGCACGATGTATCTGTCGGCCGACAGCGCGCCCACGGCGGCTCAAGTGGCTGCGGCTCGGGCGGCTGCGGGGCAGGGCGAGCCGGCAGGCGCACGCGCCGCGAGCGACGAAATCGAAAGCATGTTCACGCATCTGGAAAGCGCGCTGGTCGCGCTCGAATTTCTCGATCCCGCCAATCCGAAGAAGCTGATGTCGCGCCTGCGGCGTCTCTTTGCACGCTCGGGTCTCGAGCGCGAGGAAGTGAATATCGTGCGCGGCATCGCCAAGCACATTCTGTTGAAGACCAAGTCCAAGGACGGCGACGCGTCCTGAGCGCTGCATGCCGTTCCTGAATGCTTTTCCGATAGCCGGCGACGACCCCGCCGGCAGCGTGGACTTCCGGCAGGTTTTCCGCAATCCCCCTACAATCCTCAAAACGTTCTAAGCAAAGCTGCCGCCGTGCTATCCGGCAAGCCGTGCCGTGGCGCGCGCCAGGTCGCGCGAGCGGCCCTTTCTCCCACAACACAGTCCCTGCCATGTTCACGAGACTTCGCGAAGACATCGCCACGATCCGCGAGCGCGACCCCGCCGCCCGCAGCGCCTGGGAAGTCCTCACGTGTTATCCGGGCCTGCACGCGCTCGTACTGCACCGGCTCGCGCATGCATGCTGGCGGGCTAAACGCCGCTGGCTCGCGCGATTCATCTCGCAGATGGCGCGGTTCATGACGGGCATCGAAATCCATCCGGGCGCGACGCTCGGGCGGCGCGTGTTCATCGATCACGGCATGGGCGTGGTGATCGGCGAGACCGCGCAGATCGGCGACGACTGCACGATCTATCAGGGCGTCACGCTCGGCGGCACGTCGCTCACGCGTGGCGCGAAACGGCATCCGACGCTCGAGCGCGGCGTGATCGTGGGCGCGGGTGCGAAGGTGCTCGGCGGTTTTACGATCGGCGCGGACGCGAAGATCGGATCGAACGCGGTGGTGACGAAGCCCGTGCCCGCGCGTGGCACGGCGGTGGGTAATCCGGCGCGGATCATCGTGCCGGCGGCGGCCGCAGTGGTTTCAGAGGCGGCGAATGCGGGTTCCAACGGCGCCGCGCGCGACGTCAAACGCTCCGCCGGAAGCAGCGGCTTCTGCGCATACGGCATTACGCCGAACGCGGACGATCCGGTGTCGCTGGCGATCCATGGCCTGATCGATCACGCCGCCACCCAGGCGAAACGCATCGACGAAATCGTCGACGCACTGGAGCGGCTGGGTACGAGTCTCGAAGGACTGCAAGGCGCGGATGCGGCGTTGCTCGATCTACGGCGGTTGTCGGCCGCGATTGCAGGGAAGGTGGAAGGGGCGGCGGCGGAGCGTTGACGTCTGCTTGCAGACGACGATGCCGCCGTTCACGCTGGCGGCCGGCGCTAACGGCAATGCGGCATGCGACGCGGAGACACGGCCGTATCGACGCTGGCATGCGCTGCGACAGTCGCTCTGCGATCAATCATTACGATCGCATTCAACCAACGAAAGCGCTGACATGCGGGGAGCCAGCGGCGCTGCAATCACCCGCACCACCACCTTCAACCTAATGGCAACGCCCGAATCCCTTCAGCATCGATACGCAAATACCCGCCACGGCGCTCGCCGTGGTCGAGATCCCAATCCGGCAAAACCCAGCGCGTGCCGCCCGGCTCGCGATGCCGCGCCGGCCGGTGCGTGTGCCCATGAATGATGGTCGCCGTTTTCGACGACTTGAATAACGCGGCCACGGCCGCCGCCGTCACGTCGTACTTCGGCGAAACCGGCCGCGAGCGGCCTTGCTCGCTTTTCGCGCGCATGTTCTCGGCGAGTTTCTGACGCCAGCGTAACGGCCACGCGAGAAACAGCATCTGCGCGAAACGGTTGCGCGCAAAATGCCGGAACAATTGATAGCCGCGATCCGCGGTGCACAAGCCATCGCCATGCGCGAGCGCGATGCGCGTGCCGAATGCGGTGATCACAAACGGATCGGGCAGCCAGATCGCGCCGGCCGCTTTCATGAACCGCTTGCCCAGCAGAAAATCGCGGTTGCCGTGCATGATGTAGAGCGCGATGCCGCGCTCGGACAACGTATGCAACAGCGCCGCCATGCGCGCGACGAACGGTTCGACGAGCATGTCGTCGCCGATCCAGTACTCGAACAGGTCGCCGAGTATGAAAACCGAATCGGCCTGCTCGGCCGTGAAGCGGATGAAATGCTCGAACGCGGCGACCGTATGCGGAATCGCCTCGCTCAGATGAATATCGGAGAGGAGAAAAAACGGGCGTGCGGCGTGCGGGCGTTTGCCCTCGCCAGGCACGCCCGCGGCGACGCTTCGCAGCGGCGTTTCTTGCAGCATTGAAGGTGCCTGATGTCAGTTCGAACGAGTCGACGCTTCGTTCACGTTCAGTCGACGATCACAGCCTTTTCGATCACCACGTCGTCCGCCGGCACGTCCTGATGGAAGCCCTTCGAACCCGTCTTGACCTTCTTGATCTTCTCGACGATGTCCAAGCCTTCGACGACCTTGCCGAACACGGCGTAGCCCCAGCCCTGCGGCGTCGGCGACGAATGGTTCAGGAAGTCGTTGTCGTTCACGTTGATGAAGAATTGTGCCGTGGCCGAATGCGGGTCGTTCGTGCGAGCCATGGCGACCGAGCCGTTCACGTTCTTCAGACCGTTGTTCGCTTCGTTGGTGATCGGCTCGGCCGTCGGCTTCTGCTTCATGCCGGGTTCGAAGCCGCCGCCTTGGATCATGAAGCCGTCGATCACGCGGTGGAACACCGTGTTGTCGTAGTGGCCGGCCTTCACGTAGTTGAGGAAGTTCTCAACCGACTTCGGCGCCTTTTCAGCGTCCAGTTCGAGTTTGATGACGCCGTGGTTCGTATGCAGTTCAACCATGATGGAATCCTTTGATGAACAGGGTGGGTAAAAGGCGCGGCCAGTCGTCATGAACTGACGCCGGGCCGCGCCGGGGCGTGGATTGAGCGCTGATGCTTTTCTCGTGGGCGCGGTGTCTTGCGCGCGCTTTCAGTGCTCGCCTTTGCTTCAATTACTTGCCGACGACCGTGGCCGACTCGATCACGACCGGCTTTTGCGGCACGTCGCTCATCGGGCCGCGCGAGGTAGTGGGCGTGCCTTCGATCTTCTTCACGACGTCCATGCCGCTCGTGACCTTGCCGAACACCGCATAGCCGTTGCCGTCCGGATTCGGATAGTCGAGGCCGGCATTGTCCACCGTATTGATGAAGAACTGCGCGGTGGCCGAATTCGGATCGCTGGTGCGCGCCATGGCGAGCGTGCCCGTCATGTTCTTCAGACCGTTACGGCTTTCGAGCGCAATCGGCGCGCGCGTCGGCTTCTCCGCGAAGCTCTGCGTATAGCCGCCGCCCTGAATCATGAAGCCGCGAATCACGCGATGGAAAATCGTGCCGCTGTACTGGCCGGACTTCACGTAGTCGAGGAAGTTGGCGACCGTCTTCGGCGCTTTCTCAGGATACAACTCGACGCGGATGTCGCCTTCCGATGTCTTGAAGAGGACGGACGGATGCGCGGCTTGCGAACCGGACTGGGCAAATGCGGGAGCGTTTGCGATCAGGGCGGCGCTGCCGAGCGCCAACATCAACCATTTCATGAAGATCCTCAGGGTTGGAAAAAACGTATTGCGCGAGAGCGTAATGGGCTTTACTTCGACGGCGCCATGTACGGCGGCATGGCGAGCGAGCCGTTCGCGCCGCCGTACTGGAAGCTCGGCGTCTGCGTCATGTTCGAGGTGGCGCGAGCGGTGTAGTCGTCTTCCGGGACGGCGGACTGCTTCGCCTGGGTCGGGGTCTTGACCGGCGAGATGACTTTCTGAATGTCCGCGAGGCGCTGCGTGGTGGTGGGGCTCACCTTGCCGAGGCTCTGTGCGCGGCGATAGGCCTCGTTGGCCATGCGCAGATACAGGTCGCCGAGATTCTCGTACGCGAGGCTGTAGCCCGGGTTGACCTTGGTTGCGGTTTCCAGCGCGGCGCGCGCTTCGGCATAATGGCCTTGCTTCGCATAAAGCGCGGCGAGGTTGTTATAGGGCTCGGGCAACTCGGGGTACGTCTGCGTGAGTTCGGTGAACGCGGCGATGGCTTCGTCGTCGCGATTCAGATGGGCGAGCACCGTGCCGCGCTTGAACTTTGCTTGCGCGTCGCGTGGATTCGAGGCGATGCGCGCGTCGAGCTGGGCCAGCGAGGCCGCCCAGTTTTTCTGCGCGATAGAGGCGTCGATTTCCGGCGTGTTGTCGCGCACGGCGGGGCCCTGCGGCCGCGTGGCGGCTTTCTGCGCGAAGGCGGCCGAGGCGGGCACGGCGGCAAGGGCGACAGCCAGGGTGACGCGCAACGTGAGGGCACGCGTGGCGCCGAGAGCGACGCCGCCGCTCATGCCGCGCGCGACGCCACCGAAGGCCGCCGCGGCGAGGGTCGCAGCGCTGCGCGCGCGGCCGCTTGAAGGTTTCATAGGCTCAGGTCTGGATGTTATACTCCGACCCATTCTAACAAAAGGTCTGCGCGTTCCGTCGAACCGCAAACTGTCTTTTCGCCACTCGTGGTCGTCTCCGCCTTGATCGCAGCCTGACCGCCGCACCAGGTGCACCGGTTTTGCTGTATGCGACGCACCCGCCATTTGTTCGCGGGGCGCGGCGCGCATGAAACACATTGCGGATTTCTTTCGGCCCACGCACCGTTCTCTATGGAATCACTGCGCATCTACAACACGCTCGCGCGTGACAAGCAAACTTTCGTGCCGCTGCAAGAAGGCGTCGTGCGGATGTACGTCTGCGGGATGACCGTGTACGACTATTGTCACGTCGGTCATGCGCGGGTGATGGTCGTGTTCGACATCGTGCAGCGCTGGTTGCGCACGCTCGGCTACGACGTGACCTACGTGCGCAATATCACGGATATTGATGACAAGATCATCCGGCGCGCAGTGGAGAACGGCGAAACGATCAAAGCGCTGACCGATCGCTTCATCAAGGCGCTGCATGAAGACGCGGACGCGCTTGGCATCCAGCGGCCCGACATCGAACCGCGCGCCACGGATTTCATTCCGCAGATGCTTGGCATGATCGAGCAGCTCGAAGCGAACGGCTACGCCTATCAGGCGACTGACGGCGACGTGAACTATGCGGTGCGCAAGTTCGCGAACTACGGCAAGCTCTCGGGCAAGTCGCTCGAAGATCTGCGCGCGGGCGAACGCGTCGCGGCGAACGACGCGAAGCAGGACCCGCTCGACTTCGTGCTGTGGAAGCAGGCCAAGCCGGAAGAGCCCGCCGACACCGGCTGGGATTCGAAATATGGGCGCGGTCGTCCCGGCTGGCATATCGAATGCTCGGCGATGGGCTGCACGTTGCTCGGCGAACATTTCGACATTCACGGCGGCGGACAGGACCTGCAGTTTCCGCACCATGAAAACGAAATAGCGCAAAGTGAAGCCGCTACCGGTCAAACGTTCGTCAATTTCTGGATGCACAACGGCTACGTACAGATCGACAATGAGAAGATGTCGAAGTCGTTGAACAACTTCTTTACGATCCGCGAAGTATTGGCGCAGTACGATGCCGAGGTCGTGCGTTTCTTCATCGCACGCGCGCATTATCGCTCGCCGTTGAATTACAGCGACGTGCATATCGACGACGCCCGCAACGCCCTCGCGCGTTTGTACACCGCGCTGAAGGACGTCACGCCGGACGACGCCGAGCTCGACTGGAACGAAGCGCATGCGCAGCGTTTCCAGGCAGCAATGAACGACGACTTCAACACACCGGTTGCAGTGTCGGTGTTGTTCGAGTTGGCAACAGAAGTGAACCGCACGCGCGACCCCGCGCTGGCCCGTCAATTGCGCTCGCTGGGCGCGGTGATCGGACTGCTCGGCCGCGAGCCGCGTGCGTACCTGCAGCAGGCAGCGGGGGCAGCAGCCGAAGGCGCGCTCGAGCCCGCCGCGATCGAAGCGAAGATCGCGGCGCGCGTGGCCGCCAAGCAGGCGAAGGACTATGCGGCAGCAGACCGGATCCGGGCCGAATTGCTCGAGGCCGGCGTTGCACTTGAAGACAAACCCGGCGGGTTGACCGAGTGGCGGCGCGTGTGAGCGCACCTCGACTTACCCTTTGATCGACTCGCCAGGCAGGAGGCAGGATGGCAACGGCCACGAAGACGCCGGCTAAACGAGCCGCGTCTCAAACAAACGCGGCAACCGCGGCAAAGTCGACACGCACGTCGGCTCGCACGGGCGGCGGCGCGGTAAGGAAAGCATCGTCGAAAGCCGCCGGGGTGGCGGCCAAGACGGCAGCGGGTGCAGCGACAAAGACCGCCGTGAAGCGCGGGCTCAATGGCGCGTCGGCGCATGCGCCTCTCGCGAAGCGCGCGAAGGCGCCGCGTTTGAAGAGCAATGGCGCCTTGCCGGCTGAATTGGCCGGCGACGTGCAGGAGCTCGCCCGCGTAACGGTCGAGGGGCACGAAGGCGAAGTCGTGCGCAAGACGCGCGCGTCCGCAACCGCGGGCGGCGAAGCGGCGAGCGCGAGCGAGGTCGCGGTGCCGGTGCAGATCGGCGGCCTCACGCCTGAAGTCACGCGTCCGGCCTATTGGGACAAGGCGTGTGCCGACCTCGTCAAGCGCGATCGCATTCTGAAGAAACTGATTCCGAAGTTCGGCCCGGTGCATCTGCTGAGCCGCGGCGATCCGTTCGTCACGCTCGCGCGCTCGGTGGTCGGCCAGCAGATTTCGGTCGCGTCCGCGCAAGCCGCCTGGGCGAAAGTCGAGGCCGCCTGTCCGAAGCTGGTGCCGCAGCAGTTCATCAAGCTCGGTCTGGAAAAGCTCACCACGTGCGGGTTGTCCAAGCGCAAAGCCGAATACGTGCTCGATCTCGCGCAGCATTTCGTTTCGGGTGCGCTGCACGTCGGTAAATGGACGTCGATGGAAGACGAGGCGGTGATCGCCGAACTCACGCAGATTCGCGGCATCGGCCGCTGGACGGCGGAGATGTTCCTGATCTTCAACCTGTCGCGCCCCGACGTGCTGCCGCTCGACGACCTGGGCCTGATCCGTGCGATCAGTGTCAACTACTTCAGCGGCGAACCGGTCACACGCAGCGAAGCGCGCGAGGTCGCCGCCAACTGGGAGCCGTGGCGCACCGTCGCCACCTGGTATATGTGGCGTAGTCTTGATCCGTTGCCGGTCGACTACTGAAAAAGAAGAAACGGGACCATTTCAAAAGCTATCGATTGTTAAAGATTGATAGTTGCGAGATGGTTTTGACATCGGCGAGCGCGGTTAGAATACGCGCTGCCGGTAAGTCCAAGGATTACAAACAATGAAGACCACGTTTCTGGATTTCGAACAGCCGATCGCTGAACTCGAAGCGAAGATCGAAGAATTGCGCTTCGTGCAGGACGATTCGGCCGTCGATATTTCGGAAGAGATCGAGCGGCTGTCCAAGAAGAGTCAACAGCTCACCAAAGATCTGTACGCGAACCTCACGCCGTGGCAGGTTTCGCAAATCGCCCGTCATCCGCAACGTCCGTACACGTTCGACTACGTCAACGAGCTGTTCACCGATTTCCATGAACTGCACGGCGACCGGAACTATGCGGACGACCTGTCGATCGTCGGCGGCCTCGCGCGCTTCAACGGCCAGGCGTGCATGGTGATCGGCCATCAGAAGGGCCGCGACACCAAGGAGCGCGCGCTGCGCAACTTCGGCATGCCGCGTCCGGAAGGCTATCGCAAGGCCGAACGTCTGATGCGTCTCGCCGAAAAATTCGGCTTGCCGATTTTCACGTTCATCGACACGCCGGGCGCGTACCCGGGCATCGGCGCGGAAGAGCGCGGCCAGTCGGAAGCGATCGGCCGAAATCTGTACGTCATGGCCGAACTGAAGACGCCGCTGATCGCGACGATCATCGGCGAGGGCGGTTCGGGCGGCGCGCTGGCGATCGCCGTCGGCGACAGCGTGCTGATGCTGCAATTCTCGACCTATTCGGTGATCTCGCCGGAAGGCTGCGCCTCCATTCTGTGGAAGAGCGCCGCGAAAGCGCCGGAAGCCGCGGAAGCGCTCGGCCTGACCGCGCATCGTCTGAAGGCGCTCGGTTTGATCGACAAGATCGTCAACGAGCCGTTGGGTGGCGCGCATCGCGATCCGAAAGGCATGGCCGCCATGTTGCGCCGTGCGCTCGCCGATTCGCTGCGCCAGTTCCAGGGCATGAGCATCAACGACCTGCGTCAACGCCGTTTCGAACGGCTGATGTCGTACGGCAAGTTCAAGGAAACGACGCCGGGTGCGTGAGCCCGCGCGCGTTCTCTTTCGTCCTGCAGCGCCCAGCGCGCGAGTGACGTGACTCCCACCGCCGAAACGCCCGCCGACCGCCTCGTTCTCGAGGCCGTCGGCTTTTCGTTGTCTACGCTGCCCGCTAACGCGCGTATTGCGATTGCGTTCAGTGGCGGCGTGGATTCGAGTGTGCTGCTCGATGCCGCGGTGCGTGTCGCGGGCGCGTCGCGTTGTCTCGCGCTGCATGTGCATCATGGGCTGAGCGCGCATGCCGATGCGTGGCTCGCGCACTGCGAGGCGTTTGCGCGGGAGCGTGGCGTCGAGTTCGCGGCAGAGCGCGTGGAGGTCTCGCGTGACGCGGGCGTGAGTGTCGAGGCCGCCGCGCGCGATGCGCGTTATCGCGCGCTGGAAGATATGTGCGCATCGCGCGATGTCGCCACGTTGTGGCTCGCGCAGCATGCGGACGATCAGGCGGAAACCGTGCTGTTGCAATTGCTGCGTGGCGCGGGTCTCGCGGGTCTTGCCGCGATGGCGCCTGAGTATTTGCCGGCGAATGCGTCAGCGACGCGCGTGCGGCCTTTGCTTCATCTGCTGCGCGCGCAACTCGAGCAATACGCGGGCGAGCGTGCGTTGCAATGGATCGACGACGAGTCGAACGCCGATACACGCTACGCACGCAATGCATTGCGCCACGAGGTGACGCCGGCGTTGGCCGTCCACTTTCCAGGGTTTCGCGACGCGCTCGCGCGCACGGCGGCGCACGCGGCGTCTGCGCAGCGTTTGCTCGACGCGCTGGCGCGCATCGATATGGAATCCGCTTCACGCGACGAAGGGCGTGCTCTATCGCACGATGCATTGCTCGCGTTCGACGACGATCGCGCGCTCAACCTGATGCGTTACTGGATGCGCACGTTGGGTTTCGTCGCCGCATCGAGCGCGCGTCTGGGCGATGCGCTGCGTCAGCTGCGTGAGATTGGCGCGGCAGGCGAGGGCCACGGTCTGCGTATCGATCACGCGGGTCATGCATTGCGCAGCTATCGCGGCCTCGTCTATTGGGAAGCGGGCGACAGCAACGAGCCCGCCGACGAAACCGCGCTCGCCGCTCGCGCGATCAGCGAACTCGCGTGGCAAGGTGAGTCGATCTGGCGTTTGCCGCAATGGCGCGGCACTTTCGTATTCGCCGACGCAGACGTTGCCGCCGGCGACTCCGACACGATTCCCGCGAGCGTTCTACGGCGCGCCGTGTTGAGCGCGCGTTCGCGCAGCGGCGGCGAGCGGATGCGCACGAGCGAAGCGCGCAATGCACCGAGCCGCACGCTGAAAAACCTGTTCCAGGAGCGCGGCATTCCTGCGTGGAAGCGCGACGTGCCGCTGCTTTACGCCGGCGACGATCTGCTGTTCGTGCCTCTGCTCGGCGTCAATCGCGCAGCGTTGCCGGAACAGGTCGACGAGGCCGAATCGCGCGTCAGAATCGTCTGGCGCGAGGATCTGCTGATCGCCTGACCGGCCGGTCGGACACTTGGATTAGCCGGGCGGTGAATCCGGAAATAGGGCGCAAATCCGCATGAAACAGGCCTTTGCAGCCCTTATTTGGCGCATTCGAATAGCCTTTCCGGCTTGTCTTTTTGCCCTCGATCGGGTACGTTTACTTGTTTGCCCGACCCGATTTCGCCGTCGCTTTTGTTGAATTAGTCGGTTTTCGATCGTGATCCGTCGTTTCCGGTAAGCCATCAGCGATCATTCCCGGGCAAATCCGCGCGTGCTGCACGCGTGCTGCATTTACGCCGCCACACACTCTGCCGTCGTTCACAAGACGTTGCGCGCCTGTGCTTTTGTGCGGTCGTCTCCAGCGCGCCAGCGCGGTTTCTCCTCCAGTTCAGAACGACAATGGCACTCATCGTACATAAATACGGCGGCACCTCGATGGGCTCGGTCGAGCGCATCAAGAACGTCGCCAAGCGCGTCGCGAAATGGCACAAGGCTGGCCACAAGATGGTCGTCGTGCCGTCGGCGATGTCCGGCGAAACCAACCGCTTGCTCGGTCTCGCGAAAGAAATCACGGGTCAGCCGAACCCGCGCGAACTCGACATGATCGCCGCCACGGGCGAGCAGGTCAGCTCGGGTTTGCTGGCTATCGCGCTGCAGGAAGCCGGCGTCGAAGCGGTCAGCTACGCCGGCTGGCAAGTGCCGGTCAAAACGGATAGCGCGTTCACGAAAGCGCGCATCAGCGAAATCGACGGCGAGCGCGTGCTGCGCGATCTCGACGCAGGCAAGGTGGTGGTGATCACCGGCTTCCAGGGTATCGATCCTGACGGCAATATCACTACGCTCGGCCGTGGCGGTTCGGATACGTCGGCGGTCGCGGTCGCGGCTGCGTTGAAAGCCGATGAGTGCCTGATTTACACGGACGTCGACGGGGTCTACACGACCGACCCGCGCGTGGTCGAAGAAGCGCGCCGGCTCGATCGCGTGACGTTCGAAGAAATGCTGGAAATGGCAAGCCTGGGTTCGAAGGTGCTGCAGATCCGCTCGGTGGAATTCGCCGGCAAATATCAGGTGAAGACACGTGTGTTGTCGAGCTTGACCGATCCGCTGATACCGCTCGACGCTGAAATGAAGTCGGGCACCCTGATTACTTTTGAAGAAGACGAGACCATGGAAAAAGCAGTCATCTCGGGCATCGCGTTTCAGCGCGACGAAGCTCGCATTGCCGTGATGGGTGTGCCCGACAAGCCGGGCATCGCGTATCAGATTCTCGGCCCGGTGGCGGACGCGAATATCGACGTCGACATGATCATCCAGAACCAGAGCGTGGAAGGCAAAACGGCGTTCACGTTTACGGTCGGCCGCGGCGATTATCAGCGCGCCATGGACATCCTCACGACCCAGGTGAAGGGCCACGTGCAGGCCGAGCAGGTGCTGGGCGATCCGAAGGTGTCGAAGGTCTCGGTGGTCGGCGTCGGCATGCGTTCGCACGTCGGTATCGCGAGCACGATGTTCCGCACGCTGTCGGAAGAGGGCATCAACATTCAGATGATCTCGACCTCCGAAATCAAGATCTCGGTGCTGATCGACGAGAAGTACATGGAGCTCGCCGTGCGCGCGCTGCATAAAGCGTTCGAACTGGATCAAGCGTAATTTGCTTCGAACAACGGGGTGGACAAGAGCGCTCCGTTTGTTTTGCGCGGCCGAGGTGAATAAATTGCGTCGCCGGTGACGAAACTGGCACAAAAAATGTTCGCGAGACATTGACCTTCGCGGTTCGGCCCGCTATTATCTTGGCTTCGTCGCGCTGACTCCCTGCGCGACCGAAAGTTTGGGAGACGTGGCCGAGAGGTCGAAGGCACTCCCCTGCTAAGGGAGCATCTGGGCCAAAACCTGGATCGAGGGTTCGAATCCCTCCGTCTCCGCCAGTGATGGTGGCAAACCCCGCAGAGTCTAGGCTCTGCGGGGTTTTGTTTTTGGGCGTTGCAGTTCGAGTGGATTGGTACAGTGACGGCCTGCTGTCGCTCAATCTCATTCGTGACCGTATGTGCAATCACGCACTCAATTCGGTCCTCCAAGTTAACGTTTAGCTCAGCTTGTAAATCCGAACTGCTGTGTCATGCAGCAGTCTTCGCTGTTCCGAAACACTGAACTCTGCAATCACCTCGAAGTACGCGCGATAAAGCTGTTCGAATGTGCAAGACAGCTTGCTGATCGGCATATGACTCGCGAACATGCAGCGGTCAGGCCCAAAAACCTCGATGGCTTGCAGTATCCAAGGGCGAACCTGAGCGACCGTCCAATGAATGCCGAAGATGCATTCCAGCCCAAAAATTTTGACAGCCACATTGGGACACGCGCCGACCAACGTCATTCCACGTCGCCACGCCGCCTGGCCTTCGCTAGTCAGATCGAGCGGCCAGCCCAGCACAGGCAGCACGAACTGAATGTCTGGAAACGCAGTCGCGAGCGATGCGAGTTCGGGAAGTTGCGGGGCGAATATCTCGATTTCGCAGATCAGATTGCGCCCGCGCAGCGAAGCGAGTCCGCGTCGCCATGCCGCGTCCGACGTGAGGCCCGGCGCCGTTGCATAGCGAAGCAGCGGGTTCGCCGGGTGCCAACCCAGATGCTGACGAACGCAACGGATCCGATTTGCTGATGCATACGCGTCCAGCGTGCCCGGCAGATCGGGACTCGAAAAATCGACCAAAGCGATGATGCCGTCCGGGCGTCCTGTGGTGTTCGCAAGGTCCTGCGCCCAGCAGGTTTCGCCCACCGGATCGGACGAAATGAATTCCGCCCAGACTGTGCCGACGACATTCAGCGCGCTCGTGTCGCGCGCGTAGTCGTCGGGTAAGTAGATGCGGGGGAGCGCACTGTAGTCGCCGACGAGGGCTTCGAAGCCTTCGCTGCGCGTCGCGAACACGGGGTAATGGAAGCGCCCAGCGTCGTAGAAGTGTTGGTGACAATCAAGGATCGGCAGGGCGGCGCAGTCCATCGTCCAGGTCTCCGTACGCGAGAGCCAGCACTGAAGCGCAGTGCTTGTCCGGCGAGGTTAGCATGAGTCGGTTCGGCGTCCTGTGAGGAGGCAGATGGCAGGTTGTCGTCGCCTTGCTGTTGGCGTGTTGAGAAGCAGCGAACGTTGTCTGAATGGCTGGCTTCGCCGGATCACTGAGCGTGGGTTAGCTGGAACCCGCGAAGTCCCACGGCGTGCTCTCGCGGCCGATTTCGTGCGCGGGTCTGCCGTTCGTCAATCGCCGCTCCAAGCCGCACTCGAAACGCGTGCTGCGGCCCCACCATCCCAACAAACTGCGATGGCCCCGACGACGGCGACGTCGTATTCTGCGAGTCGCCTACCACCGCCACCGCATCGGTAGTGCTCGTGGCGCCGCCCGCCGCGATCAGCGTCTTGCCGCGTGCGAGCTGTTACGCCTTCAGCGCGTACAACGTAGTGGGCGTAGAGCGGTTGTAGGTCTGCTCCAGCGAGATCTAGTGATAGCGCGCCGGATCGCTCATGCCGTTCGCCTTGCTCGCGCACGTGTTGCTGTACCCGGCGCCGACTATCACAGCGGGCGTGATGCGATATGTCGAAATCACGCCGTACGTGTTGAACACGGTTCGCTGGCGAACAGCGAACTATCGGCATTTGGTGTCAGTCATCGTATCACTGGTACGCGTGTGAGATACTCTAGGCAAAACCGTTCAACTTTGTCGATTTTCTGGTGAATTTCAATGATATCGGGCGTTTCAACATTAGGTGGCCGACTAGAGATCGGACGACCGGTCACCTTTAAATTTTCGCAGTTCGTTTCGCCTGCGCGACACAAATGGCAGATGGCTGCGTGAGTCCGCTGTGGCGGCGGCGTGCTATGCCTTAAACGAGCGTCGCCGTATGAGCCGGATCGACTGGCGCCTCGAAGCAGGTCGCATTCGATTCAATCCAAATCGAGCGAGAGCGTTTCTGCGCCGAGGCAGGGCAGACGCATGAATAAATAATGCTTCGACATCCTACAGATATTGTCCGCACTGGAAATGACAAATGCCATGCGTGCCTGGCTGCGCATATCGCCGTCGGCCGAATGCCCCGCTGCATGAACGTGCGGCGAGCAGAGCCGCCTTGCATTGCGCCGCGCTCTGATTACAACGCCACCGCTTCTTCACCAAAACCATGTCCAATGTAACGAGACGTAACCGGCCGGCCACGCACGCGATGTTATGCATCAGTTATTACAAACTTGAAATACGCGCAGCGGCGCCTTGCGCTATATTTCCGCCAACAACACATTCTTCCAAAGGGTGATCGATGAAGTCCGCTCGTCTTGTTCCACTTTTGATCGGGGTTTTCGCGCTGGGTGCGTCGGGTGCCGCAATGGCCGGCGGTCTCAGTGTTGGTGTCAACATCGGCATTCCCGCGCCGGTCTATGTCGCGCCGGCACCGGTTTATGCACCGCCGCCTCCGCCCCCGCCGCCGGTCGTCTATCAACCGGCACCCGTGTACTACGGCGGCCCGGCGATCGTGGTCGGCTGGCATGGCGACCGCTACTGGGACGGACGCCGCTACTGGGCGCGCGATGACTGGTATCGTCATCATCCCCCGGGCCATTACAACTACGGTCACGACCACTACGACAATCATCGCGGATGGCACTAAGCATCCAGACCCGCGGTTGATCGAATCGCGGCGTCAAAGAAAAACCGCCTGAAAAAGGCGGTTTTTTTGTTGGGCTTCTGCAATAAGCCAGCAAAATGCAGTGGCGCACACAAAGCGCCACGCGCTCACGCGCAAGGCGTGTTGTTCAATCCGTCACGGCAGCCATGCCACCCACCACCGCGCTAAAGCCGCTATCGACGTGCACGATTTCCGCCGTCACGCCGGCCGCCAGATCCGACAGCAGGAACGCCGCCGTATTGCCGACCTGTTCGATCGTCACGTTGCGCTTGAGCGGCGCGTTCTGTTCGACGAACTCGAGAATTTTGCCGAAGCCCTTGATGCCGCTCGCGGCCAGCGTCTTGATCGGGCCCGCCGAAACACCATTGACGCGCACGCCTTTTGCGCCGAGCGAGACCGCCAGATAACGCACGCTGGCTTCGAGTGAAGCTTTGGCGAGACCCATGGTGTTGTAGTTCGGAATCGCGCGCTCGGCGCCCAGGTAGCTCAGCGTGAGCAGTGACGCGTCCGGCGTGAACATGGATTGCGCGGCTTTGGCGAGCGCCGGGAAGCTGTACGCGGAGATGTCGTGCGCGATGCGGAAATTTTCGCGCGTCATGCCGTCGAGAAAATCGCCGGCAATCGCTTCGCGCGGCGCAAAGCCGATCGAGTGAACGAGACCGTCGAGGCCGACCCAGCGTTGCTTGAGCGAGACGAAGAGGGCGTCGATCTGCGCGTCGTCGACGACGTCGCAGGGGAACACCAGATCGCTGCCGAACTCGTTGGCGAACTCGGTGATGCGGTCCTTGAAGCGCTCGCCGACATAGGTGAACGCCAGCTCGGCGCCTTCGCGCTTGCAGGCTTGCGCGATGCCGTAGGCAATCGAACGGTTCGACAGCAGGCCAGTCAGCAGGATACGTTTACCAGCGAGGAAGCCCATGAAATCTCCTGATCAGATCGGCGCGCCGCGCACGTCGACAATGTGCGCAATGGACGTGCGGATCGCGCGGGTTTATTGGGTAGAATTCTCTCACACTGCAATTGCCCACTGACCAACAAGGCCCCCATGACAACTGGCTCGCGACGGGTTCCAACGCCTCGTGCACTCCGGTGCAGCGTGATTCACAGACCCTCGCGTGCCGGCCTCGCGATTGCGCCGCGTTCATGGCGCTCCGCTTGCGCAGCGCTGATGTGCGGCGTGCTGGCCGTGGCTGGTCTTCTCGTGGCGCCGCGGGCGCACGCGGTCTATGCGATCGCGCAATACGGTGAGCCGAAATATCCGGCGGAATTCAAGCACTTCGACTACGTCAATCCGGACGCGCCGAAGGGCGGCACGCTGGTGCTGGCCAATCCGAGCCGCCTCACCAGCTTCGACAAATTCAATCCCTTCACGCTGCGCGGCAATACGGCGCCGGGTGTGGACCTGATGTTCGAAAGCCTTACCACCGGCAGCAGCGACGAAGTGGCGTCCGCTTACGGGCTGCTCGCCGACGACATCGACATCGCGCCGGATGGACTGTCGGTGACCTTCCACATCAATCCGCGCGCGCGGTTTTCGAACGGCGATCCGGTCACCGCCGACGACGTCAAGTTCTCGCTGGACACGCTGAAAAGCCCGCAGGCCGCGCCGCAATTCGCCTCGATCTTCGGCGAGATCACGCGCGCGGTGGTGATCGATCCGCATACGATCCGCTTCGAGTTTCATCAGCGCAATCGCGAGCTGCCGTTGCTTGCGGGCGGCATACCGGTGTTCTCGCGCAAGTGGGGAATGAAGCCGGACGGCAGCCGCATTCCGTTCGACC
Organism: Paraburkholderia sp. RL18-101-BIB-B; assembly: GCF_046026985.1. Taxonomy (NCBI): domain Bacteria; kingdom Pseudomonadati; phylum Pseudomonadota; class Betaproteobacteria; order Burkholderiales; family Burkholderiaceae; genus Paraburkholderia; species Paraburkholderia sp. RL18-101-BIB-B. Next base: position 65,078 of record NZ_JARESV010000007.1, on the reverse strand, counting down.
AGCTCGCGTTCGAAAAGCCGATCGGCAGCGGACCTTATCTGATCGAGCAATACGACAACGGCCGCACGATTACGTACCGGCGCGACCCGAATTACTGGGGCGCGGCGCTGCCGGTGCGCGTCGGTATGTATAACTTCGATCGCGTCGTCTACAAGCTGTATTCGGATAGCACGGCGCGGCTGGAGGCGTTCAAGGCCGGCGAGTACGACGCCCTGGTCGAATACGTCGCGCGCAACTGGGTGCGGCGTGATGTCGGCAAGAAATTCGATAGCGGCGAGCTGATCAAGCAGGTGTTTGCGCAACATAACGGCACCGGCATGCAGGGCTTCATGCTGAACACGCGGCGGCCGTTGTTTCAGGACGTGCGCGTGCGCAAGGCGCTCGATCTTGCGCTCGACTTTCAGTGGCTCAATCGGCAGTTGTTCTTCAATCAGTACACGCGTATCGACAGTTTCTTCGCCAACACCGATTTGCAGGCGAAGGGTCTGCCTTCGCCGGGTGAGTTGGCCTTGCTCGAGCCGTGGCGCGCGAAGCTCGACCCGGCCGTGTTCGGTCCGCCGCCGAAACAGCCGGATACCGATCCTCCCGGCTCGCTGCGCGCCAACCTGCTGGAGGCGCGCGCGCTCTTGCAGGAGGCCGGCTGGACTTACCGCGACGGCGCCTTGCGCAACGCCAAGGGCGAGCCGTTCCGCTTCGAGATTCTCGACGACTCCGGCTCGTCCGCGCAGATGGAGCCGATCGTCGCGACCTTCATCCGCAATCTGCAGAAGCTGGGCATCCAGGCCACGTTTCGCGTGTCGGATTTCGCGGTCTATCAGAAGCGGCTAGACGCATTCGATTTCGACACCACCACCATCCGCATGCCGGACGTGCAGGTGCCCGGTTCCGAGCAGATCGAACGATTCGGCAGCAAGGCCGCCGATACGCAGGGTTCCGATAACATGATCGGGCTGAAGTCGCCAGTAGTGGATGCGATCCTGAATGCGCTCGTGCATGCGCAGACGCGCGAGCAACTGGTCGACGCCACGCACGCGCTCGACCGTGTGTTGATGCATGGCTACTATGTCGTGCCGCACTGGTACAGCGCGACGCATCGGGTGGCGTTCAAGCGCGGCCTTGCATGGCCGAAAACGCTGCCCCTGTACTATTCGGCGGAAGGCTGGATCACGTCGATGTGGTGGTTTGCGCAGCCACAGTCGCAATCGCAGCCGCAAGCGCAACCTTAACCGCGCTAACGCGTCATTCATTCGGAAACGCCGCCATGTGGAGCTACATCCTCAAACGCCTGCTGCTGATGATCCCGACTTTGCTCGGCGTGCTGACGCTGACCTTCGCTGTGATCCAGTTCGTTCCCGGTGGCCCGGTCGAGCAGATGCAGCACGAGTTGCGCAAAGGCGCCGAGAACGGCGCGCCGTTCGGTCTGCGCGCGCATACCGGCGTCGACGCGCAGCAGATCGCGCAACTCAAAGCGCTATACGGCTTCGACAAACCGCCGCTCGAACGCTACGTGCTGATGCTCAAGCGCTTCTCGACGTTCGATCTCGGTCAGAGCTACTTCCGCCATCAAAGCGTGTGGTCGCTGATCGTCTCGAAGCTGCCGGTATCGATCAGCATCGGCTTATGGACGTTCTTTCTGACGTATCTGATATCGGTGCCGCTCGGCATTGCAAAGGCGATACGCAACGGTTCGCGCTTCGATGTCGCGACGAGCCTCGTGGTGCTGGTCGGCTACGCGATTCCGGGCTTCGTGCTGGGCGTGTTGCTGCTCGTGCTGTTCGGCGGCGGTACGTTCCTGCAACTGTTCCCGCTGCGCAATCTCACTTCGGACAACTGGGCGCAACTAAGTGTCGTAGGCAAGATTCTCGACTATCTGTGGCATATCGCGTTGCCGATCACGGCTTCGGTCGTGGGCAGTTTCGCGGTTGTCACCATGTTGACGAAAAACGCTTTTCTCGATGAGATCCGCAAGCAATACGTGCTCACCGCGCGCGCCAAAGGGTTGTCCGAAAAGCGCGTGCTGTGGAAGCACGTGTTCCGCAATGCGCTGTTGCCGCTGATCGTCGGTTTTCCGGCCGCGTTTATCGGCGCGTTCTTTACCGGCAGTCTGCTGATCGAGACGCTGTTTTCGCTCGACGGCCTCGGGCTGCTGTCGTACGAATCGGTTGTGCGGCGCGATTATCCGGTCGTGCTCGGCACGCTGTATCTGTTCACGCTGATCGGGCTCGCGACCAAGCTGATCTCCGATCTTTGCTACGTGTGGGTCGATCCCCGCATCCAATTCGAACAACTGGAGCGCTGATGAATCGAGCCCGTCTTTCCGCCGATGCGTCGGCGCGCACCGAACCGGCGCGCGCGTTCGTCTCGCCTTCGCCCGCGCGCCGTGTGTGGCAGCGTTTTCGCCAGCAGCGTCTGGGCTACTGGAGCCTGATCGTGTTCGTCGTGGCATTCGCGGCAAGTCTGGCCGGGCCGTTGTGGTCGAACGACAAACCGCTCGTGGTGCGCTACGACGGCAGCCTGTATTTCCCGATGTTCAAGACCTACGCCGAGACCACCTTCGGCGGCGATTTCCCGACGCCGGCCGATTATCTCGATCCGTATATCAAGCATCGTTTCGACGCGCCGGGCAATTTCGCCGTGTATCCGCCGAATCACTACTACTACGACACGCTGAATTACTTTTCGAAGGCGCCGAACCCGGCGCCGCCGTCGCGCGAGAACTGGCTCGGCACCGACGACCGCGGCCGCGATCTGTTCGCGCGTTTGCTCTACGGCTTCCGCGTATCGGTGGAATTCGGGCTGGTGCTGACGCTGATCGGTACCATACTTGGAATCGCGGCGGGCGCCGTGCAAGGTTATTTCGGAGGACGTACCGATATCATCGGGCAGCGTTTGATCGAAATCTGGAGCGCCATGCCGGAGCTTTACCTGCTGATCATCTTTTCGTCGATCTTCGAGCCGGGCTTCATTCTGCTGATCGTGCTGCTCTCGCTGTTCGGCTGGATCGGCTTGTCCGATTACGTGCGCGCGGAGTTCCTGCGCAATCGCCAGCAGGATTACGTGCGCGCGGCGCGCGCGATGGGGCTGTCGAACTGGCAAATCATGTGGCGGCATGTGCTGCCCAATAGTCTCACGCCGGTGATCACGTTCCTGCCGTTTCGCATGAGCGGCGCGATTCTCGCGCTGACGAGCCTCGACTTTCTCGGTTTGGGCGTGCCGTCGCCGACGCCCAGCCTCGGCGAACTGCTCGCGCAAGGCAAGGCGAATCTCGACGCGTGGTGGATTTCGTTGTCCACCTTCGGCGTCCTGGTGGCAATGCTGTTGCTGCTGACCTTCATGGGCGACGCGCTGCGCAATGCACTCGACACCCGTATCTCCGATGCAATGCGCGCCGGAGGCAATCAATGAGCGCGAACTTGCAAAACAATGCGCCACCGGCCACGACCAAGCCGCTGCTCGAACTGGACCATCTGCATGTGCGTTTCGGCGATACGGTCGCGGTGAGCGACGTCACGCTCGCGATCCAGCGCGGCGAACGGGTGGCGCTGGTCGGCGAATCGGGTTCGGGCAAGAGCGTGACCGCGCTGTCGATCCTGCGTCTGTTGAGCGACGCGCAAGTGAGCGGGTCGATCCGTTTCGACGGCGCAGACCTGCTCGGCAAAACCGAGCGCGAGATGCGCGGCTTGCGCGGCTCGGACATCGCGATGATCTTTCAGGAGCCGATGACCGCGCTCAATCCGCTCTACACGGTCGGCGACCAGATTGCGGAAACCATCGTCGTGCATGACGGCGTGACGGCGAACGAGGCGCGCAAGCGCGCCGTGGCGCTCCTGGGACGCACCGGCATCGCCGAGCCGGGCAAGCGCGTGAACAGCTATCCGCATCAGCTGTCGGGTGGCCAGCGCCAGCGCGCGATGATCGCGATGGCGCTGGCGTGCCGTCCGCGTCTTCTGCTGGCCGACGAGCCGACCACGGCGCTCGACGTGACGATCCGCGCGCAGATCGTCGAACTGCTGCTGGAGTTGCAACGCGACGAAGCGGAAAAACGCGGCATGGCCGTGTTGCTGATCACGCACGACCTGAATCTGGTGCGCCACTTCGCGCAACGCATCGCGGTGATGGAGAAGGGCGTTCTGGTGGAGAGCGGGCCGGTCGAGCAGGTGTTCGCGTCGCCGCAGCATCCGTACACGCAACGTCTGTTGGCCAGTCGCCCGGAACGCACGGTGGTGCCGGTTTTGCCGATTTCGCCCGTGCTGCTCGAAGCGCGCGGGATTTCGGTCGATTTCAAAACGAAGTTGCCGGGTTTCAGCGGGTGGTTTCGCTCGGGACGGTTTCGCGCTGTTGCGGACGCGAACGTGTCGGTGCGCCAAGGCGAGACGCTCGGGATCGTCGGCGAATCGGGTTCGGGCAAATCGACGCTGGCGATGGCCTTGCTCGGCCTGCAACGCACCGTGCACGGCGAGATCGAGTTTCAGGGCCGGGCGCTCGGCAGTTATCGCGGCGCCGAACAGACCGCCTTGCGCTCGAACATGCAGGTTGTCTTCCAGGATCCGTTCAGTTCGCTTTCGCCGCGCCAGACCATCGAACGGATTGTCGGCGAAGGGCTCGCGTTGCACCGGCCGACCATGACGCCGCAAGCGCGGCGGGAGAAGGTGATCTCGGTGTTGCGCGAAGTCGGCCTCGATCGCACGGTGCTGCAACGCTATCCGCACGAATTCTCCGGCGGGCAGCGTCAGCGGATTGCGATTGCGCGCGCGCTGGTGCTGGAACCGCGCATCCTGATCCTCGACGAACCGACCAGCGCGCTCGATGTTTCCATTCAACAGCAGGTGCTGAAACTGCTCGCCGGGTTGCAACAGAAGTACAACCTTGGCTTCGTTTTCATCAGTCACGATCTGGCCGTGATCGGGGCAATGGCGCATCGTGTCGCGGTCATGCAAAACGGTTCGATCGTCGAAAGCGGCGAGGTTGAGGAGATTTTTGCGACACCCGCCCACCCCTACACTCGAAAGCTGCTGAAAGCCGCGCTGGACCATTGATTTACCGCTTTTTCACCAATTGGGTGCGGGTCTCGATTGTATTTTTCTATTTGTTTTGACATGTGAATACTTACTGGCTAGTATCGACCAAACTTTTTTCCGTAGACCCCTGATTTTTAGGCAAAAAATACCGACCAATGCAGCACAGAAACCTAACCCAGGCTTGCACGCGCGTCGTCGCCGGGATGTTCATTGGCGTCTTGATGGCAGCAGCTCCCGGCGCGTTCGCCGACGAAGTAAGCAGTTTCAATCAGAATGCCTCATATTCGACCCTCAGCGGGTCGAATTCTTTGTCCGCTCCCAATTCGCAAGCCGTCGCTCCCCCTAGCGACAGCAGCGCCAAATCGTTCCTCTCCGGCATGGCCGGCAAGGCGGGCGACGTGGTCGTCGGCGCCCTGAACATGATCGGCGTGCGCTACCGTTGGGGTGGCAACACCCCGGATTCGGGGCTCGATTGCAGCGGCTTCGTCCGCTACGTGTTCCAGGACACGCTCGGTATGGCGTTGCCGCGCCGCGCCGAGGAAATGAGCCGCGTCGGCGAAAAGGTTCGCGTCAGCGACCTGAAGCCGGGCGATCTGGTGTTCTTCAACACCATGCGCCGCACGTTCTCGCACGTCGGCATCTATATCGGCGACAACAAGTTCGTGCACTCGCCCTCCACGGGCAGCACGATCCGTGTCGACGACATGGATGACGGCTACTGGGAAAAGCGCTTTACCGGCGCGCGCCGGATCGAGGCGTCGTATCAGGACGGCGAGGATTTGCGCAAGCGCGTGAATGCGACCATCGGCGGCAATCAGTAAGAGATTGCGCCGGCGGTTCGCGGCATAAAAAAGCCTGCTTCGAACGAAGCAGGCTTTTTTGCGTTTGACCGGCCGATGCGGCCGTTCCAAGGACCGCTTCAGGTCAGCTTCAGGTCAGCTTCGGGTCCGCTTACGCCGCAGCGCGGCTCGCCGCCAGCTTGCGTTGCAACTCCGGCATCATCTTCGCCACCGCTTCTTCGCCCGCCAGAATCGCCGCGTTGCGCTGCGAGAAATCGCTGCCGCTCATGGCGGCCAGATTCGGCTGGATCACGACGTCCGCGTACTTGTCGAGTTCATAAGCCTTGATCGTCTGGCCCATGATCGTGAAGGTCTGCATCAGCACGTCGAACGAACTGGCCGTCAGGCCGCTTTCCGGGCGCTGCGAGATATCCACCGCGATCACGAAATCCGCGCCCATCTTGCGCGCGAACGACGCCGGCACCGGACTCACCAGCCCGCCGTCCACATACTCATGGCCACCGATCTTCACGGGCTCGAAAATCGACGGCACGCTGCACGACGCGCGCACCGCAATGCCGGTGTTGCCGCGCTGGAACAGGATCGGCTGGCCGGTTCTGAGGTCGGTGGCGACCACCCCGAGCGGCTTGGCCATTTTCTCGATCGGACGGTTGTTGAGCGTCGTGTTCAGGTAGTTCTGCAGCGCGACGCCTTGCAGAAAGCCGCGCGTGCGAAACGGCATGGCCCAGTCGCTGATCGACGCTTCGTCCATGGTCAGGGCGAGCTTGTTCAGCGCGAAGCCGTTCATGCCCGACGCGTACAGCGCGCCCACCACCGAGCCGGCACTGGTGCCGGCCACCAGATCGATCTGGATATTGCGTGCCTCGAGCCCCTTGATCACGCCGATGTGCGCGAAGCCGCGCGCAGCGCCGCCGCCTAGCGCAAGCGCGACGCGCAGCGGCCGTTGCGGTTTGTCGAGCGGCGGCGTGGCCGTAACGGGCGTGGTGGCGACGGGCGTGCTATCGGCCTTGCCTCCGGTCGTGGTGCAGGCGGCCAGCACCGCGGAGGCGGCGGCCAGTGAAAAGTTGCGGCGGGCGAGGCTAGGCGATGAGGGCTTCAACGAGTTCTCCAGCAACGGCGCGGGCAACGCAGTCGGCGTCGCCGGTGGCCGCGATCAGGCGGATAGTCAGACGGACGGCATCGCCGGCGGCGATACCATGCGCCGTGGATCTATCTCCGGCCGCAGCGCGCGCACATCATAAAGCAAAGCTTCGCGCGCGCGGCGGCGCGGTAATGAAACGTTGCAGAGGAAGCCCTCGGACGCTATGCGGCGCGGTATGCACGCCGCGCCTGGCCGTTCGGACCAGGGCAGGTAAGACGCTTCTCGAAGGTATAATTCGCCTCTCGCATTTAATTCCTTCGTGCCCATGCACGGCGCTGTTTTGCCGAATGGGCGCGCTCCGCTGCCGCGCTTCATGGGCGATTGTCTGCCCGCAGGCGCCGGCGCCTGTCTTCCGAGTAACCGCTAATGACCACCTCCGTTCGTACCCGTTTCGCACCGAGTCCCACCGGCTTCATCCACCTCGGCAACATTCGCTCCGCGCTTTATCCGTGGGCGTTCGCGCGCAAGATGAAAGGGACCTTCGTGCTGCGGATCGAGGACACCGACGTCGAGCGTTCCACCAGCGAATCGGTCGACGCCATTATCGAAGGCATGGCGTGGCTCGGGCTCGATTTCGACGAAGGCCCGTTCTACCAGATGCAGCGCATGGACCGTTACCGCGAAGTGCTCAAGCAGATGCAGGACGCGGGGCTGGTGTACCCGTGCTACATGTCGACGGAAGAACTCGACGCGCTGCGCGAGCGTCAGCGCGAAGCCGGCGAAAAGCCGCGCTACGACGGCACGTGGCGTCCGGAGCCGGGCAAGGTTCTGCCGGAACCGCCGGCCGGCGTGCAGCCGGTGCTGCGCTTCCGTAACCCGCTCACCGGCGTGGTGGCATGGGACGACGCCGTGAAAGGCCGTATCGAGATCTCGAACGAAGAGCTCGACGACCTCGTGATCGCGCGTCCGGACGGCACGCCGACCTACAACTTCTGCGTGGTGGTCGACGATCTGGACATGCGCATCACGCACGTGATTCGCGGCGACGATCACGTCAACAACACGCCGCGGCAGATCAACATTCTGCGCGCGCTCGGCGGCGAGCCGCCGGTCTACGCGCACTTGCCGACCGTGCTGAACGAGCAGGGCGAGAAGATGAGCAAGCGCCACGGCGCGATGAGCGTGATGGGTTATCGCGACGCCGGTTTCCTGCCGGAAGCCGTGGTCAACTATCTGGCGCGCCTCGGCTGGTCGCATGGCGACGCGGAAATCTTCTCGCGCGAACAGTTCGTCGAGTGGTTCGATCTGGAGCATCTGGGCAAGTCGCCGGCGCAATACGACCACGACAAGCTGAACTGGCTGAACGCGCACTACATCAAGGAAGCGGATAACGAGCGCCTCGCCGGGCTGGCCAAGCCGTTCTTCGCCGAACTGGGTATCGACGAGGCCGCGCTTGCCCAGGGCGCCGATCTGGCGGCCGTGGTGGGCTTGCTGAAGGACCGCGCATCGACGGTGAAGGAGATCGCCGAGAACGCTGCGATGTTCTATCGCACGCCGGCGCCGGATGCCGAGTCCCTCGCGCAGCACGTGACCGACGTGGTGCGTCCGGCGCTCGCCGATCTGGCCGCCGCGCTGAAAACCGTGGAGTGGACCAAGGAAGCAATCGCGGCCGCATTGAAGGCGACGCTCGGCGCACACAAGCTGAAGATGCCGCAACTGGCGATGCCGGTGCGTCTGCTGGTGGCGGGCACCACGCATACGCCGTCGATCGACAGCGTGTTGATGCTGTTCGGGCGTGATGTTGTCGTCGGCCGGATCGAAAAAGCGCTGGCTTGAGCGCGTTCGCGCGAGCCTTGAGAGGGTTTGCATGCGACTTGTGAAAAAAGTCGCATGCAATTGCTCAAAGGGTATTTACAAAGCGTAAATTGGCCTCTAAAATCTCGTTTCTGTTCTTCAAGGGGGGTATAGCTCAGCTGGGAGAGCGCTTGCATGGCATGCAAGAGGTCAGCGGTTCGATCCCGCTTACCTCCACCATCAGAGCAGAGTGAAGTTGTTCCGAAGTCTGGAACTTGTAGCAAAAAAGACTTCACAAACAGTTGTAACGTAGCTAGAATATCGGTCTTTGCTGCTGACGAAGCGAAAGTTAGCGTGAGTTAGCAGCAAGATAAAGACAGATCTGAAAAGATTATGTCCCCTTCGTCTAGAGGCCTAGGACATCACCCTTTCACGGTGAGTACAGGGGTTCGAATCCCCTAGGGGACGCCAAACATCAGCGTCGCTTTAGTGTTCGAAGTCATGCTTCGAGTAGCAGTAAAGCAGCGCAGCTTGCAGAGAAATAACCGACGCTCGCAAGCCAGGGTGTAAAGACTGGAGTGGTAGTTCAGTCGGTTAGAATACCGGCCTGTCACGCCGGGGGTCGCGGGTTCGAGTCCCGTCCACTCCGCCAGACAAAGCCCGTTCATCCAAACTTGAACGGGCTTTTTCATTAAAGGTGTAAGCAGTACGTTGTCCCCTTCGTCTAGAGGCCTAGGACATCACCCTTTCACGGTGAGTACAGGGGTTCGAATCCCCTAGGGGACGCCAGCACATCGGCGTCGTTCGGTTGGAAGTTGAACGGTGCAGCGGTAAATGAGCCAGTCTCGTGAGCCGCGGTGCAGAAAATCTGGAGCGGTAGTTCAGTTGGTTAGAATACCGGCCTGTCACGCCGGGGGTCGCGGGTTCGAGTCCCGTCCGCTCCGCCAGATTTGAGAAAGCCCACTTCGTAAGAAGTGGGCTTTTTTTATTCCGCTGTCCAGCGCGCCTGGGTATGCTCGGGAAAAACAGCCATTGCCAGCGCGCGCGGCCTGTTTTACCGTTGACCCGACTCTTCCATGTCGTCCCGCCATGTTCGATCCCACCGAAGCTCCGTTACCGTTTCATCTGCGCAAAGCCAGCATGGACGATTTCGAGTTCGCCGAGGCGCTGACTCGCAACAACATGGGCGGTTACTACCGTCGCCACCATCTTGTCTGGCGCGGTGATCTGTTTCTAGGTAGCTGGCGCGAGTCGGAGAATTTCATTCTCGAAATGGACGGCACACCGATCGGCGTGTTGCGCATCACGCAAGAGGGCGACTCGCTGCATATCCGCGACGTGCAGATTGCGGAAGGCCATCGCCGGCTCGGCGCCGGCACGTATCTGCTCGATGTTTCGCATCAATGGGCACGCGAGCGTGGCCTGCGCGAGTTGCAACTGCGCGTGTTCGTCGACAATCCCGCCGCGCGGCTCTATCAGCGCAAAGGCTACAAGCTCGCCGGGCCGCGCCTCGCGCAACTTGGCGCGATCCGTCATCTGGCGCGACGGGTTTGAGGCGGCGGTGTTCTTGACACGCGGGGCCTGAGCGCGGACGTTTGGCGCGCCGGCTTTGTGGCGTCAGGTTGACGCGCAGGGGATCGACACGCAGGGTTAGCGGCGCGCAACCAGGCACCCAGCTAGGCGCTGCGTCAAAGCGCACGTTTGGCACCCGGGATTTCAAGCACTCAGTCAGCGTCCGGCATCGCTCTCTGCATCCGCGCGATCTCGCGCGGTCTCGTCGTCCACCTCTGTGTCGCCATGCTCCCCATGCCCCACCCGATGTTCAGAGCCACGCTCGATAAACGCGCGCGGACTCTCGCCGAAGGCGCGGCGGAACATCGCGGAAAACGCGCTTTGGCTCTGATAGCCCAGTTCCAACGCGACATGCGACAGCGGCCGTCCCTGGCTCAATAGCGGAATCGCGCGCGCCAGAATCGCCTGCTGGCGCCATTGCGAAAAACTCACCCCCAGCTCCTGACGAAACAGCCGCGCAATAGTGCGCGTGCTCGCGCCGACGCTGGACGCCCATTGTTCGAGCGACTCGCCATGCGTCGGGTCCGCGATCACCGCTTCGCACAGCGCGCGCAGACGCTTTTCATTTGGCATCGGCACGGAGAGCGGCAGCGGTTCCGAGCGAGTCAGTTCGTCGAGTGCGAGCGCGCCGAGCAACTGCTCACGCGTAGCCGAGATACCCGGTGTGTCGAGCGCGGCAATCACTTCGCGCAGCAGATCCGAGACTTCGACCACGCGCGGCGTATCGAGTCCGGCCGGCACCGTGCTTTCGGTGATGTAGAGCGTACGCAGGAACGCGTCTTCGACGGCGACCACTTCGTGCGTCACGTGCGGCGGCACCCAGATTGCCCGCGACGGCGGCACCATCCACGTCGTGCCGGTCGTCGCGACCCGCAGCACGCCGCGCGACGCATACGCCACCTGCGCCCACGCATGCGTGTGACGCGCGATGCGCCAGCCTGAGGGCATCTGCCGCGAGCGTACGCGGATCGGATGCGTTTCGTTCGGCTGGAACTCGGGCGGAATATCGGCGAAGCGCACGAGGCTCGACGGGTTTGAGTCGGCGGATGAAGTCATGGTGAAGATCGATCCCGATAACGGACCGCGGCAAGCGCGGACCTCGAAAGTCATCCGAAAGCACCGCAAGGCAAAACCCGCTACGGCAAACCGCTGCGGGATCCTCATTGTAGGTGTTGCAAGGAACCGGGCGTTGCATAATGTCCTGATTGCCCGGACCCGAGGAGAACGCCATGAGTTTTGCTACCGCGGACTTGTGCGACGCGCACGAGGATCAACTGGCGCTCGGCACGTTGCGCGTGCTCGAGCCGGTCTTTCACCTGTTCAGCCGCGCTGAGTGTTTCAGCGGTGAAGCGGTGACAGTGAAAGTCTTCGAGGACAACGCACTCGTGCGGGCCACGCTCGAGGAGAAGGGCGCGGGCCGCGTGCTGGTGATCGACGGCGGCGGCAGCCTGCGTTGCGCGCTGGTGGGCGGCAACCTTGCGCAGATCGCGGAACAGAACGGCTGGGCGGGCATCGTCCTGAACGGCTGCGTGCGCGATACGCTGGAGCTCAATGAGGTCAACGTCGGCGTCGCGGCTTTGGCAACCTGTCCAAGGCGCGGCCAGAAGCTCGGCGCCGGCGAGCGCGACGTAGCGGTGCAATTGCCCGGCGCGCTGGTGCGTCCCGGCGAATGGATCTACGCGGATATCGACGGCGTGCTCGTGGCGAGCGCGGCGCTCAACTGAACCGCGGCCGGCACTTACGTTCGAACAGAGCCAGAAACAGAAGCCACCCAAACCCCCATTCAAGGAGAGCAAACGACGATGCAGACCGTCTTTGTATACGGCACGTTGCGCGCCGGTGAAGTGAACGACATCAGCGAAGCCGCGGCGCGCAACGAGATCGCCGCGCCCAATCGGCTCGGCACGGCCACGGTCCGTGGCCATCTGTTCGATTTCGGCTCGTATCCGGGCCTCGTGATCGACGAAGGCGGCGTCGACGTAGTCGGCGACGTCTACGAGATCGACGACGAACTCGTTGCCGTGCTCGACGAAATCGAGGCGGTCTATCCGGGCGTCGAGGATCGTTTCCTCGCGCGCGAAGTGATGGTGAAAGTCGACGGCGACGTCGTGAATTGCCGCTTTTATCCGGTTGCGCCGAATGCGGTGAAGGGCTTGCCTGAAATCAAATCGGGCGACTGGACCGAGTACCGCCGCACGCGCTAACAAACGCGCTACCTCACGCGCGCAAAAAAAAAGGCCCGGCAAGCATACGCCTGTCGGGCCGTCCGGTCGGTCAGCCTTGCGACTCAAGCCGCTTTCGCGCTAGAGGTGACACGCTAAAGCAGGCTTGCTACTGCGTCGTCCGTTATCAACGCATCGGAGCGCATCTGAATGAATGCCCCCGACGCATCCATGAGGCCTGACGTTGGCCTCAGATTTCCTCGTACAGCGGCAGCGTGAGGAAGTCGGTGAACTGCTCCGACGTCGACATCTCTTCGAAGATCTGCGCCGCGCGCTCATACGGCTTGGTATCGCCGCCCACGGCTTGCTTCACCTTGTCGAGTTCCTGCACCGACAACTCGCGCACCAGCTCGGCCGTCACCTTGCGGCCGTCTTCGAGCTTGCCCTTCGGCGAGCGAATCCATTGCCACACCTGCGAGCGGGAGATTTCCGCGGTGGCGGCGTCTTCCATCAGGTTGTGAATCGGCACGCAGCCATTGCCCGCGAGCCACGCGCCCAGGTAGTGAATGCCGACGTTGATGTTGTTGCGCAGACCGCCTTCGGTGATCGGCGCTTCCGGACGGAAGTCCGTCAGGTCGGTGGCCGTGACGAGCAGGTCGTCGCGCTGCTTGCCGATCTGGTTCGGCTTGTCGCCGAGCACCTTGACGAACTCTTCCATTGCGATCGGCACGAGGCCCGGATGCGCGACCCAGCCGCCGTCGTAGCCGTCGCCGGCATCGCGCGCCTTGTCCGAGCGCACGCCGCCCATCGCCTTTTCGTTCGCGGCCGGATCGTTCTTGATCGGGATCAGCGCGCTCATGCCGCCGATCGCCGGCGCATTGCGGCGATGACAGGTCTGCAGCAATAGCAGCGCGTAGGCGCGCATGAACGGCGACGTCATCGTGATCTGCGAGCGGTCGGCCAGGCAGAAGTCGCGGTCGGCCTTGAACTTCTTGATCGCCGAGAAGATGTAGTCCCAACGCCCGGCGTTCAGACCCGAGCTGTGTTCACGCAACTCGTACAGGATCTCGTCCATTTCAAAGGCGGCGACGATTGTTTCGATCAACACCGTCGCGCGAATCGTGCCGCGCGGCACGCCGACCGCTTCCTGCGCGGCGACGAAGATGTCGTTCCACAGACGCGCTTCGAGATGGCTCTCCATCTTCGGCAGATAGAAGTATGGGCCCGAGCCGCGCGCGATCAGTTCCTTCGCGTTGTGCACCATGAAGAGCGCGAAGTCGAAGATGCCGCCCGACACGCGCTTGCCGTCCACCTTCACGTGCTTCTCGTCCAGATGCCAGCCGCGCGGACGCACGATCAACGTGGCGACCTTGTCGTTCAGCGTGTACGACTTGCCGTTCTGTTCCAGCGAAATCGTGCGGCGCACCGCGTCCTTCAGATTGATATGGCCGGTGATCTGGTTGTCCCAGCTCGGCGCATTCGAATCTTCGAAGTCGGTCATGTACGAATCCGCGCCCGAATTCAGCGCGTTGATGATCATCTTGCGTTCGACCGGACCGGTGATCTCCACGCGGCGGCATTGCAGGTCCTGCGGCAACGGCGCGATTTTCCAGTCGCCTTCACGCACGCTTTTCGTTTCGGCGAGGAAATCGGGACGTTCGCCGGCGTCGAGGCGCTTCGTGCGTTCCACACGCGCTTGCAACAACTGCTGACGGCGCGGCTCGAACGTGCGATGCAGCGCGGCGACGAGTTCGAGCGCTTCGCGCGTGAGAATCGCGTCATAGCCCGACTTGATTTCAGCCGTGATTTCCATGCCCTGCGGCAGTTGCAATGATGAATGCGATGACTGCGGGTTCGCCATGTTTTCTCCTTGGTCGGTCGGATTGCAAAGATGCAAATGTTGAGATGCGGTTGAATTGCGGTCGATGTGCGTCGCGTTATCCAGTGGTAGCCGTCATGCGCCAGGGCTGTGGCGCGCGCGGCTGCCGCCGGTGCCGCTGCTGCGGCCGGGCGACGCGCGGGTCTTCAGAAAAGCGAGCAGATCGGACATGCCTCCGCCCGCGCCATGCGGCGTGACGCCCAGTTCTTCGGCTGGGGCGTTTTGCCGGTTGAGCCAGAAAGTGGCGAAGCCGAACCACGTCGCGCCCGCCACGTCCCAACCGTTCGACGACACGAAGACGATCTCGCGCGGCAGCGCGTCGAAGGCTTGCGTGCCGAGCGCGTAAGCGGCGGGCGAGGGCTTGTAGGCGCGCACGGCGTCGACAGATAAAACGTGGTCGAACAGGCGCGTCATGCCGGCGCTCTTCACGGCGATGTCGAGCATTTGCGGATTGCCGTTAGAGAGAATCGCGAGAAGCGGACGCGCGGCGGATTCGCCGCCCGCAGACGCTGCTGAATTCGGCGTTACGTCGCGCAAATGGCGCAGCGCGGGCACGGCATCGGGGAACGCGGACAGGCACGCGTATTCGTCCATCAGACGCTTTTCGGCCGTGCGACCCAGCGTGAGCTGAAGTTTTTTCGCGGCGAAACGCAAGGCGTCGAGTGTGATGTCCCAGAACGGCCGGTAGTGCGCACCGGGTGCGTCTGCCGGATCGGCGAGCGTGCGCAACTGCGTGTATTCGATCTGTTTTTGCCGCCACAACTGCGAGAGCGCATCGCCGTGGCCGGGGAACATCTGCTCCGCGGCAGCGATCACCGAATGCACGTCGAAAAGCGTGCCGTAGGCGTCGAAAATCACTGCTTTTGGGAAGAGTGTCGTTGTGGCCGACATTGCCGTGCACTCCTATCAGAGGTCAGGACGAATTGTATTAGTGATGCTATATGCTAAAAAAGAGGCTAAACATCACTTGATCTTTTACTTTCATCCACCTAATCTGGCGCGCACCGACCACTTTCCCGCCCAAGTGCGGTTCCCATCGCTCATGGACCGTTTCAAGCAGATCGAGACTTTCGTGACCGTCGCGGCCAAAGGCAGCCTGTCTGCCGCGGCTTCGGCCGAAGGCGTCGCGCCGGCCATCATCGGCCGCCGCATCGACGCGCTGGAAGAGCGCCTCGGCGTCAAATTGCTGGTGCGCACCACGCGTAGGATCACGCTGACCTTCGAAGGCTCGGCCTTTCTCGAAGACTGCCAGCGCATCATTCACGAGATGCAGAACGCCGAAGCGAGCGTCTCGGCGGGCGGCGTCAAGGCGAGCGGCCATTTGCGGCTGTCCGCGCCGGCGGGCTTCGGACGGCGTCACGTCGCGCCGCTGGTGCCGGCGTTCACGGTCGCGCATCCGGACGTGTCGATCACGCTCGACCTGTCCGACCGACTCGTCGACCTGGTCAACGAGGGTTTCGATTGCGCGGTGCGTCTCGGCGAGTTGCCGGATTCGTCGCTGGTGTCGCTCAAGCTCGGCGAGAACCGCCGTGTGTGCGTGGCCTCGCCGTCGTATCTGAGCCGGCGCGGCGCGCCGCACAGCCTCGCCGATCTGGCACATCACAACTGTCTCGCGCTCGGCGCGAGCGCCAATCAGCAACGCGGCTGGATGTTCCAGCAGGGCGACAAGGTCGTCTCGATCAAGGTGTCCGGCACGATGGAATGCTCGGACGGCGCCGTGCTGCACGAATGGTGTCTCGAGGGCTACGGTCTCGCGTGGCGCTCGTGGTGGGAAGTCGGCACGGACATCGCGGCTGGGCGGCTCGTCAGCGTGCTCGATGAATTCGCCGCGCCGCCCATCGGCATTCATGCGGTGTTTCCGCAGCGCCGCCATTTGCCGTTGCGGGTGCGATTGTTTCTGGACTTTCTCAAGCATACGTATGGGCACCCTGACTACTGGGGCTAAAACGGCGGGAGCTGACGGCGGGCGCCGCGCGGCCTTGCCCGGCGGTTGCGCCGCCGCCGCGAACAAGGGGTTTCCCATATGCGGACAGACCCTCAACAGATTCATACGCTCAATTCCGCGACCTACAATCGATTGAAGCGGCTTGTCAGCCGAGCCTCGTTGGACGCTGAGGCCGCGCTGCGCGCAGCCGGCGACGGAGGACATCATGTTCAGACACATCCTGGTTCCGACCGACGGTTCAGATCTGTCTCGCAAGGCAATCGACGGCGCCATCGATCTCGCGCAAGCCGTCAATGCACACGTGACCGCCTACGCGTGCCTGCCGCAATATCCATACTCGCCGTTCTCCGACGTGGTGGTCGAACCGCCCTCCGAATTCCTGCAACGCAGCGAACGTGAAGCGCGCGTGCATCTGCGCGAGGTGGAGATGGCGGGGCGTCGTGTTGGCGTCACGGTCGACAGCCGGACCAGCGTGCACCCGGCGCCGTATCTCGGCATCATCGAAGCGGCGGAGCAGGGCGGCTGCGACGTGATCTTCATGGCCTCGCATGGCCGCCGCGGTCTGGGAAGCCTGCTGATCGGCAGCGAAACGCAGCGGGTGCTCACGCATACGAAGATTCCGGTGATCGTGTATCGCTGAATCGTCGAATCCCGGGCCACAAAAAAACGCGCCGGCGGTGAGGCCGGCGCGCGCTGTGTTCGCCGCACAATGCGTTGTGCTGGCTTTTTCTCCACTGCTGCTGCGATCTCTCCCAAGTTCCACTGCGAGATTCCGGCCGCCGGCGCTGTTCGACTCGCGCGCCGACGACCGAGCTCCTCCCTGTGACGGCGGCTCTCTGACGGAGCCGCTTTTCGTCTGTCTGCCTTGTCCCTGCGATCAGACCACGGGGTGGATTACGCGACCTTTTTGTCGAAGAACTGTTCGTCTTCCGTCGAGCCATGCAGCGCGGTCGTCGATGCATCGCGTTCGACCGTTTGCGTCACAGCGTCGAAGTAGCCGGTGCCGACTTCGCGCTGGTGCTTGACCGCGGTGAAGCCCTTTTCGGCCGCGGCAAATTCAGCCTGCTGCATTTCGACGAAGGCGGTCATCTGGTTGCGGGCATAGCCGTGCGCGAGGTTGAACATCGAGTAGTTCAGTGCGTGGAAGCCGGCCAGCGTGATGAACTGGAACTTGTAGCCCATCGCGCCGAGTTCGCGCTGGAACTTGGCGATCGTCGCGTCGTCGAGGTTCTTCTTCCAGTTGAACGACGGCGAGCAGTTGTACGACAGCAGTTGATCCGGGTACTCCTTGTGGATCGCGTCGGCGAATTTCTTCGCGAACTCGAGGTCCGGCTTGCCGGTTTCGCACCAGATCATGTCGGCATACGGCGCGTAGGCGAGGCCACGCGAGATCGCTTGCTCGAGACCCGGCTTCGTGCGGTAGAAACCTTCCACGGTGCGCTCGCCAGTCAGGAACGGCTTGTCGTTTTCGTCGATATCCGACGTGATCAGGTCGGCGGCTTCCGCATCGGTTCGCGCCAGCAGCACGGTCGGCGTGCCGGAGACGTCGGCGGCCAGACGCGCGGCCGTCAGTTTGGCGATGTTTTCACGGGTCGGCACCAGCACCTTGCCGCCCATGTGGCCGCACTTTTTCACCGACGCGAGCTGATCTTCGAAGTGCACGCCGGCAGCGCCCGCTTCGATCATCGCCTTCATCAGTTCGAATGCGTTCAGCACGCCGCCGAAGCCGGCTTCCGCGTCCGCCACGATTGGCTGGAAGTAGTCCACGTAGCCTTCGTCGCCCGGATTCTTGCCTTCCGACCACTGGATCTGGTCAGCGCGCGTCAGCGTGTTGTTGATGCGCTTCACGACGAGCGGCACCGAGTTCGCCGGATACAGCGACTGGTCCGGGTACATTTCGCCGGCGACGTTCGCGTCGCCCGCCACTTGCCAGCCCGACAGATAGATCGCCTTCAGGCCGGCCTTGACCTGTTGCATGGCCTGATTGCCGGTCAGCGCGCCGAGCGAGTTGACGAACGGCTCGTTGTTCACGCTTTCCCACAGTTTTTCCGCACCGCGCTTGGCGAGCGTGTGCTCGACTTGCACCGAGCCGCGCAGGCGGATCACGTCTTCCGCCGTGTAGCTGCGCTTCACGCCTTTCCAGCGCGGATCGGTTTCCCATTGCTGTTGGAGTTGCTTGGCTTGTTCTTGACGGGACATGGTGTGCTCCTTGGTTGCCTGTATGGATGGGTGACTCTTTTCTTCGTCGAAACGGTTGGCCGGTTGGGGCGTTTCGTTTCGTGAAGTCTTATATAAGAGTCTAGGCAAATCAATGGTCGCGCAATAGTCGCCGGGGAGCCTTTTTGGAATATTTGTTTGTGTTTAAAATCAATGAATTACGTCGCACGTTTCGCATTAAGAAACGACTTTTTCCATCTTGCAATAGGCCGTCTTGTGCCTTGCAGCACGATTTTTTACGACGCAAAAAAATTTTCCACATCGTGAAATTTGGGGCGCGCCGCAGTACGGACGAAAAAAAACCGGTGCCTGAGCACCGGTTTCTTTCGACTGACGAACGGCGCGAGGCCATCCGGGTCTGTTTTCAAGCTGACTGCGCAGTACCGCCTGGGCGCTGCAACGGGCCGAAGCCCTGAAGCAGAATGCACCCGGTTCAGTACTTAGCTGCCGCGACGCGCCGTACGCGGGCCGTCGCTGCGGCGTGCGCCGTAGCCGCCATCGCGCGAGCCACCGTAGCCTTCACGCGAACCGCCACCGAAGCCGCCTTCACGCGAGCCGCCGCCAGCCGATTTGCCGGCCCAGCCGCCGCCATTGCCGCTGCCGCTGCGTGAACCGCCGCCGTTACCGGCCGGCTTGCCCGAACCGCTACCAAAGCGACGGCCACCGCCGTTGCCACCGCCCGGACGGCCGCGGCCGCCAAAGCCAGGACGGCCGTTACCCGACGGAGCCGACTTGCGCGGCTCGAAGCCTTCGACGACATTGACCGGCAGCGGGGTGCGCACGAAGCGCTCGATGCGCTTCAGCGCGCCTTGTTCCGCGTGATGCACGAGGCTCACCGCGATACCCGAGCGGCCAGCGCGGCCGGTACGGCCGATACGGTGCACGTAGTCTTCAGCGAACTTCGGCAGGTCGTAGTTGAACACGTGCGTGATGCCCGGGATGTCGATACCGCGAGCGGCGACGTCCGTTGCCACCAGCACGCGCACGCGGCGCTCGCGCAGTGCGCGGATCGTGCGGTTACGCGCGCCTTGCGGCAGGTCGCCGTGCAGGGCGGCCGATTCGAAACCGGCGTCGGCCAGACGGCCGGCCAGCTGGTCGGCGTCCATCTTGGTTGCCGTGAAGACGATAGCCTGGTCGAGGCCTTCGTCGCGCAGCAAATGGTCGAGCAGACGATCCTTGTGATCGCGGTCGTCGACGTAATGGACGGTTTGCGCGATGTTGGTGCGCTGTTCCAGACGCTGAACGATCTCGATGCGTTCCGGATCCTTCAACAGGCGGCCGGTCAGCGAGCTGATCTTGCCGTCGAGCGTGGCCGAGAACAGCATGGTTTGACGCGAAGCCGGCGTAGCGGCAACGATCGTTTCGATGTCTTCGATGAAGCCCATGTCGAGCATGCGGTCAGCTTCGTCGAGCACGAGGATCTGCAGTTGCGACAGATCGATACGGCCGCGTTCCAGGTGGTCGATCAGACGGCCCGGCGTGGCAACCAGGATTTCCGGGTTCTTCGCGAGCAGCATCAATTGCTGGCCGTAAGCGACGCCGCCCAGAATGCTGACGGTGCGCAGGCGCTTCAGGTGCTTGCCGTACGTGGCAGCGGCGGTGGTGACCTGCATCGCGAGTTCGCGGGTCGGCGTCAGAACCAGCATGGTCGGACGGGCAACCGGTTGCGGACGGCGCGTGCGGGCGCCGTCGGCCGGACGCGGTTCACGCGGCTGGCTGGCTTGCGCCTTCTGCAGTTGCGAGAAACGCTCGATGGCGGGCAGCATGAACGCGGCGGTCTTGCCCGAACCAGTCGGGCTCGAGACCATCAGGTCGCGGCCGGCGATACCGGCGGGGATGGCGCGTTGCTGAACCGGCGTGGGGTTCTGATAGCCAGCGGCGGTCAGCGCGGAGACGACATCCGCGGACAGACCGAGCGACGCGAACGACGGGCCGGCCGGTGCTGCGGCTTCAGCGGCGACGGCTTCCGGAGCGGCAGCAACGGCTGCGGCTTGTGCGGGTGCGTCGGCGAGACCGAGGGCTTGGTCGGCGATGGCGTTCAACGGGCTGCTGGGGGTATTGCTCGAAGTCATGAGAATCCTTGGTAAATCCTTGGTACACACGGAATTAAAACGTCGGCGCCAATCGGCATACCCAAGTCGTCGGATTCAGCGAGCAAAGAAGCAGCGAGCAAATCGAAAAACGGGGGCAGCTCGCGACAATGAAGGCGAGCTTTTCGTTAGAAGCTGTATCGGATGCGACATGCCAACACGGCGTGCCGCCAGCCTGGGACATGATCGCCCGTAGGGGGCTAGGCAGGAGGGGACAGGTTCTAAACTGGATTGGAGCTAAACGCTACGAGGCGCTGCGCCGCAAAGGCCGCTAGAGGAAAGCCGGGCAAAGCAGTGAAGCGCAGGCAGCATTGTATAGGGTTTTGCTGCACTGCGCCACTGTTAGGAGTTTTCCTGGTGGAAAAGTTTGTGCCGGGTGCTGGTCTGGCGGGCGGTCCGGTTGTCGGGCGGGCCGCCAATGGTCGCTTCGCGGCTGCTTCAGGCCGCCTCGCCGCTCTTGAGCGCTTCGACCAGTTCGACGTATTGCTGCTTCGCGGCGTCCTGCGCCGTGCCCTTGAGCGCCGCCCACGCGTCGTACTTGTATTTGCCGACGATGTCGGTGAAGCCCGGCTTGTCGCCGTGAACGTCGCCGCGGGTGGCCTGCTTGTAGAGGGCATACAGGCGCAGCAGGGTGAGATTGCCCGGACGCTCCGGCAACTGCTGGACGTCTTCGTGGGCTTGGGTGAACTGGGTGTCGATGTCGGTCATTGTCATGTTGCCCGCCGGGCGGGATCGGGATTGAGATCGGCTGACGATCATAACAATTGCGTACCGCCGCGGGGCCGAGGGCTTATTCCAAACATCGGCCGGCAGACGGTCGCAACGCCGAAGCATGCCGCGCGCATGCCAAACCACATTTGCGTGCGCCGTGCCGATTACAATACGGTCCATGACTCAAACTGTGCTCCTCGCCCTCGATACCTCGACCGAATTCTGCTCGGTGGCGCTTCTGTCCGCTCCCGGCAGTGCGGTCGGCGCCACGCCTGAAGAGGCTTGCGCCGAACCGCGTCTCTGGGTGCGCCACGAGCAAACCGGCGCGGTGTCCAGCACGCGCCTTCTGCCCGCCATCCGCGAACTTTTCGACGAAGCCGGCCTGAAACTGGCGGACTGCGACGCCATCGCCTTCGGTTCCGGTCCGGGCTCGTTCACCGGCCTGCGTACCGCGACCGGCGTCGCTCAAGGCCTCGCGTTCGGCCTGAATCTGCCAGTCGTGCCGGTCAGCACGTTGCTCGCCTGTGCCGAGAGCGCCCGGCTGCGCGATCCGTCGGTGACACGCGTGCTCGCCGCGCTCGACGCCCGCATGGACGAAATCTACTGGGCCGACTACGCCTGGGACGACGCGCAAGGTGAATGGCGCACGCTGCAGGCGGCGTCGCTCGATGCACCGGACCGGCTCGTTTTGCCCGATGTCCCTTTCACGCTGGCAGGCAATGCCGCCGCGGTGTTTGGCGCGCGGCTGCCGGCGCTAGCCGCGGCGAAGACCGTCGACCGCGAAGCGCTGCCTCACGCCGTGCCGCTCGCCCACGCCGCGCTGCGCGCATTGCGCGCTGGCCGCACGGTGCCCGCCGACCAGGCCGCGCCGGAATATGTGCGCGACAAGGTCGCCCAGACCACCGCTGAGCGGGTTGCAGACAAAGCTGAAAAAGCCGCCAAGGCCGAGCAGGCCGCCAGACTCGCGCACGACGCAGCGCAAGGCGAGGGCCGGCAATGAGTGGCGTGTTGCTCGCGGACCGCTACATGTCGCCGATGACCGAAGGCGACCTGGACGAAGTCGCCGCCATCGAAAAAATCGCTTATGAGTTTCCATGGAGCCGGGGCAATTTCGGCGACTCGCTGCGCAACGGCTACTTCGGCGTTTGTCTGCGCCATGTCACGGGCAAGCTGATCGGCTATTGCGTGCTGATGCCGGTCGTCGACGAAATGCATTTGCTCAATCTGTGCGTGACGCCCGCGGCGCAAGGCGCCGGCGCCGGGCTCGCGCTGCTGCGCGAAGCGGTGCGCATTACCCGCGCTGAAAAACTCGACGGCCTGCTGCTGGAAGTGCGGCCGTCGAATTATCGGGCGATCCACTTGTATGAGCGCTTCGGCTTTGCTTCGATCGGCCGGCGCAAAAACTATTATCCGGCGCGGCATCGCAGCCGGGAGGACGCCATCGTGATGCGTTTCTCGTTTGCCACGGAGGGCGCAGATGGCGCTGCATGAATCGGTACTGGAAGAGTTCGGACTCGCGCCGCTGTGGGTGCGTCGCGGGATGGCGGTGGCGCAGGAGGTGGTTGAGCCGCAAGCGCAAGCCGCAGCCGAGGCCGCAGGCGTGGTTGGGCAGAGCGCCGGTGCGCTGGCTGGGCCGGATGCGCGTCGAGCAGAGACGCGCGGCGCGGCGCCGGGATTGCCACCCGTTGCTCGCGCACAGCAAACCTCGCAGCCCGCGGCGCGGGCGGCAGACGTTCAACAAGCCAATGCCGCGCCAGCGCAAGGCGAACGCCGCACGCCTGGCCGTCCGGAGCAGGCATCGCCTGCGGAAGGGGCGCGCGATCGGTTCGATGATCGCCAGCCGACGGCTGAGACGCGCGCAGGCGAGTCGCCGCGTTCCATGCAGAACGGCGAGCAAGCTGAACGTCATGGACGGCCTGCACAAGATCCAACGCAAGGACGGACGCAAGCGCCGGTCGAGACACGCCAGTCGCAACCATCGCAGTCAACGCAAGCCCAGCAACCCCGCAGCTCCGAGCCGCCGACATTCGACGCGTCACCCGATGACGATTTCGCTTGGTTCGACGACCTGCCGACCCAAGCTCCCGCCGACGCACGCGACGAAGCCCCTGCAGCGCCGGCAATCCACACGCTAGACTGGGACGCGTTGAGCGAGCGCGTCGCCGCCTGCCGGCTTTGCCGTCTGTGCGAGAAACGCACGAACACGGTGTTCGGCGTCGGCGATCGCGGCGCCGACTGGATGCTGATCGGCGAAGCGCCAGGTGAGAACGAGGACCGTCTTGGCGAGCCGTTCGTCGGCCAGGCCGGCAAGCTGCTCGACAACATGCTGCGTTCGCTGACGCTCGCGCGCGACACGAACGTCTATATCGCGAACGTGATCAAGTGCCGGCCGCCCGGCAACCGTAATCCCGAGGCGGACGAAGTCGCACGTTGCGAGCCGTATCTGCAACGTCAGGTGGCGCTGGTCAAGCCGAAGCTGATCGTCGCGCTTGGCCGCTTCGCGGCGCAAAGTCTCCTGAAAACCGAGGCGAGCATTTCGTCGCTGCGCGGCCGCGTGCACGAATACGAGGGCGTGCCCGTGATCGTCACGTATCACCCGGCGTATCTGCTGCGCAGCCTGCCCGACAAGGCCAAAGCCTGGGCCGACCTGTGCCTTGCGCGCGACACGTGGCAGGCGGCGGGCGGCGCGCCATCGAACGCGTCGAAGTGACGGCCGCCGAGGGGCCGGCGGCCGGTTCCGCTGCCGTGCCCGGAATCGATGCCGTAAGCCGCGATACGCTGCTCGACACCTTGCGCGACTCCGCCGTGCGCGATCTCACGTGGTTGTTGCTGAGCGCCGATCTGTTGCGCCCGCAACCACCGGTGGGCGCGCTGGCGAATCCCTTCGACGCGCCGCAGGAAGCGCAGGCGACCATCGACTGGCTGCGCGCGCTCGACGCCGCGCCCGAACCTTTGCATCGCGAGCTTGCGGCGACGCGCATCACGCGTCTCGGCCGGTACGCCGAACGGCTGCTCGGCTGGTTCCTGCAACATGGACCGGCGGCGCGGCTGGTGGCTGCCGGCGTGCCCTTGCGGCGCGCTGGTGTCACGCTTGGCGAATGCGATTTTCTGGTGCAGACGCGGCAGGGTGCGCGGCTGCATTGGGAGCTGGCCGTGAAGTGCTATCTGCATGCTGGCGGAGGGCATGCTCAGTCGTCCGCTCGGTTATCCGATTACGTCGGCCCGAATCTGAAAGACCGCTTCGACCTCAAGCTCGCGCATGTGCTGAATCACCAGTTGCCGTTGAGCGCGCGTGAGGAGTTCGCCTCGGTCGGCTACGCGGGTCCGTGGACGCCGCAGATGTTCATCAAAGGCTGGCTGTTTTACCGGCATGGCGAGACGCTGCTCGATCCTGTTGAAGTCGATCCGGCGCATGGCCGCGGGTGGTGGGTGACGCGCGGTGATTGGCAGGCGTTCGCGGCGGCGCAGGCGCAAAAGTGGCGAACATTGCCGCGGCTGGAATGGCTTGCGCCGCGGCGTCATACGCGTCTTGAGGTGCAGACCGCAGGCGTTGCTTTCGTCGATGCGCAAACGCTCGGCGGACAAACGTTGCATCAGCACGGACCGGCGATGGTCGCCGCGTTCGCTGAGGACAGCGCAGGCAATCTAATAGAACGTTCGCGTGGCTTTATCGTGCCGGACGAGTGGCCCGAGCTGGCGCAAAGCTATGCGCGGCAGTAGCAGCGGGTGAACGGGAAAGAAGCGGAAAAAAAAGAGGCGCCAGAAAGACTGAGGCGCAGACCCGAGCAGCGCAGCCAGTCGGCTACGACGCACAAGACCCGTCTCCAACGTCGATCAAAGCACGCAGTAGGACCGTGCAACGCGGTGGGTCCGCTACAACGCGCGAGCACCTCACCGCTGTCGTTAAAAGTGCCCTAGAACCGGGCAACGCCGCAGGTCCACAACCACGCGCGAGCGCCTCACTGCCATCGTTAAGAGTGCCGTAGAACTGGGCAACGCCGCAGGTCCGCTACAACGCACAAGCGCCGCGCAACCATCAGCCAAGCCCCTAGACCGGGCGAACGCAGCCAGAGCACCACAACACCCAGCCGCTTCTCACCACCACCGATAAAAATGATGCACCGGCCCGACGCCGCTGCCGACGTCGAGTCGATCGCTCGCTTGCAGCGCGCCGGTCAGATACTCCTTCGCGTCGGCGACGGCGCTCGCCAGATCGCCACGCTGCGGAATCAGCGCCGCAATCGCCGACGACAGCGTACAGCCCGTCCCATGCGTATTCTTCACCGGTACACGCGGGCCGCCGAGACGCAGCGTGCCGCTCTCCTGCACCAGCCAGTCCGGACTATCGGTAGCGCTCAAATGGCCACCCTTCATCAGCACCGCGCGTGCACCGAGCGCACGCAGCGCTTCGCCTTGCTCGACCATGCCGGCTTCATCGGTCGCGGCTTGCACGCCGAGCAATGCGGCCGCTTCCGGCAGATTGGGCGTTAGCAGATCGGCAAGCGGCAGCAATTCGTCGCGCACCGCCGCGACCGCGTCCGGCAGCAGCAACGCGTGGTTGCTTTTCGAAATCATCACCGTGTCGAGCACGATGTGCTTCGGCTTATGCCGGCGCAGCGCGTCGGCGACCGCGCGCGCGATCGGCGCGTTCGCCAGCATGCCGATCTTCACGGCGTCGATGCGGATGTCGTCGAACACCGCGTCGAGTTGCGCGGTAACGAAGCCGGGGTCCGGCGCGTGAATCGCGGTGACGCCGCGCGTGTTCTGCGCGGTCAGCGCGGTGATCACGCTCGCGCCGTACGCGCCGAGCGCCGAGAAAGCCTTCAGATCGGCCTGAATGCCGGCGCCGCCGCCGGAATCGGAACCGGCGATCGTCAGCACATTGGGAATCGGTTGAGTCATGGCAAAGCGAGGAAGGAGGAAGGCGCGGGCCGCGACGCGTGCGGACAGCCAGCGCGGATCAGTGCTTGACTTCGCCGATCAGCGCGACCGAATCGAACGCGCGCTGGTTGGCCTGGTGGCGCCGCATCACGAACCACATCATCACGCAGACGAAGGTGCCGAACAGCACGATCACCGCCGTGACCGGCACGTCGAGCCACACTAGCACCGCGTAGAGGCACAGCATCACGAGCACCGAGAGGTTTTCGTTGAAGTTCTGCACGGCGATCGAGTGACCCGCCGACAGCAGCACGTGCCCGCGATGCTGGAGCAGCGCGTTCATCGGCACGACGAAAAAGCCCGACAGGCCGCCGACGATCATCAGAAACACATACGCGACGATCAGATAGCCCGGCACATGCACGCGGCCGAAATAGAGACCCCAATGGGCAGGGAACAGGTCGCGCGTGTAGAACGCCATCAGCATCACGGCGATGCCCATCATGATGCCGACCGGCAACACCGACAGCGACTTTTTCAACGGTACGCGGGACGCCGCGAAGATCGCGCCGGCCGCCACGCCCACGGCCACCACCGCCTGCAGGATGGCTGCTTCGGAGAGCGACATGTTGAGCGACACCTCGGCCCATTTCAGCACGATGAATTGCAGCGTCGCGCCGGCGCCCCAGAACAGCGTGGTGACGGCGAGCGAAATCTGGCCGAGCTTGTCGCGCCATAGCACGAGGAAACAGTCGGCGAAATCGGTAACGAGTTTGATCGGGCCGCGTTCCTGTTTCGGATAGCGCGCGCCGGTGTCGGGAATGCGCAGATTGAACAGCGCGGCGATGATATAGATCGCCATGATGACCAGCATCGCCGCCTCGGCGGGCGTGTTGACCGAGGGAATGTGGTGCCGCAGGATCGGCGCCGCAATGTGCGGGCTGATGAGCGCACCGCCGAGCACGGTGCCGAGAATGATCGAGCCGACGGTCGTGCCTTCGATCCAGCCGTTCGCGGCGACCAGCCGGTCAGGTGGCAGCAGTTCGGTGAGAATGCCGTACTTCGCCGGCGAGTAGGCCGCCGCGCCAAAGCCGACGATCCCATACGCGAGCAGCGGATGCGCGCCGACCAGCATCGTGATGCAACCGACGACCTTGATGGTATTGGTGATAAACATCACGCGTCCTTTCGGACGGGAGTCGGCGAAGGCGCCCACGAAGGCGGCGAGAACGACGTATGACAGCACAAAGAACAGCTTGAGCAGCGGCGTCATCCAGTTCGGGGCGTGAAGATCTTTCAGCAGTGCGATAGCAGCGATCAGAAGCGCATTGTCGGCCAGCGACGAAAAAAACTGCGCGGCCATGATGGTGTAAAAACCTTTTTTCATCTGATGCGATGCTGTCCTCGCTGCGGTCTGTCCGCCCCGGCCGCTGGTTGAGCGTCCGGGCTTATGCCGTTCGAAATGGGTTGTGCGCACGGCTTTATATCATGAAAATAGATGGATTCGGACTAGCAGAATCCTTGATCGCACCGCCCAGCGGGCTGCCGAGCGTTGAAAACGCCCTGTAAGCCGCTGATTCGCAAGCGTCTTTACGAAAATATCCCATGCCGCGCCCCCTCTCAGCCACGATTCATACCTCCGCTCTCGCCAATAATCTCGCCGTTGCCCGGCGCTACGCGCCGAAATCCAAAATCTGGGCCGTCGTCAAGGCAAACGCCTACGGGCACGGCCTTGCGCGCGTTTTTCCCGGCCTGCGCGCAACCGACGGCTTTGGGTTGCTGGACCTCGAAGAAGCCGTGAAGTTGCGTGAATTGGGCTGGGCCGGCCCGATTCTTCTGCTCGAAGGCTTCTTTCGTCCGACCGATATCGACGTGATCGACCGCTACAGCCTGACCACCGCGCTGCATTCGGACGAACAGTTGCGCATGCTCGAAATGGCGCGCCTGTCCAAGCCGGTCAACATCCAGTTGAAGATGAACACCGGCATGAATCGCCTCGGTTACACGCCGGAGAAATTCCGCGCCGCGTGGGAGCGGGCGCGCGCCTGCCAGGGCGTCGGCCAGATCACATTGATGACCCATTTCTCGGACGCCGACGGCGATCGCGGCGTCGACTATCAGATGCAAGCGTTCGAGCGCGGCGCGCAGGGCATTGCCGGCGCGCGCAGCCTCGCCAATTCGGCCGCCACGCTGTGGCATCCCGCCACGCACTTCGATTGGGTGCGCCCGGGCATCATCATGTACGGCGCGTCGCCGTCCGGCGTGACAGCCGCGATCGAAGGCACGGGCCTGCAACCGGCCATGACGCTCGCTTCGGAACTGATCGCCGTGCAAATGCTCAACGAAGGCCATACGGTCGGCTACGGCTCGTCGTTCAAGGCGCGCGGTTCGATGCGCATCGGCGTGGTGGCGTGCGGCTACGCGGACGGCTATCCGCGCGTCGCGCCGGAAGGCACGCCGGTGATCGTCGACGGCGTGCGCACGCGGGTCGTCGGGCGCGTCTCGATGGACATGCTCACCGTCGACCTGACGCCGGTGCCGACCGCCAACGTCGGCTCGCGCGTCGAGTTGTGGGGTACCTCGCTGCCGATCGACGACGTCGCGCAGGCATGCGGCACCATCGGCTATGAGCTGATGTGCGCCGTGGCGCCGCGCGTGCCGGTACGGGCGGAATAACGCGTGGCTAAACCGAAGACGTTGTACATCTGCAGTGAATGCGGCGGGCAATCGCCGAAATGGGCCGGCCAGTGCCCATCATGCAATGCGTGGAACACGCTGGTCGAGTCGGTGGCGGAAGCGCCGTCCACGCACCGCTTCCAGTCGCTCGCGAAGAGCGCGCCGGTGCGCCGGCTCGCCGATATCGACGCGTCCGATGTGCCGCGCTTTTCCACCGGCGTGAGTGAGTTCGACCGCGTACTCGGTGGCGGTCTGGTGCCGGGCGGCGTGGTGCTGATCGGCGGCGATCCGGGCATCGGCAAATCGACGCTGCTGCTGCAATCGCTCGCGGAGATCGCCGCCGACAAACGCGCGCTCTATATCAGCGGCGAGGAATCGGCCGCGCAGATTGCGTTGCGCGCGCAACGGCTTTCGTTGCTGGAGCCGGGCTCGAAGGCGAGCGAGCTGCAACTGCTCGCTGAAATCCAGCTCGAAAAAATTCAGGCGACGATCGCCGATCAGCGGCCCGATGTCGCGGTGATCGACTCGATCCAGACGGTCTATTCCGATGCGCTGACTTCCGCGCCGGGCTCGGTTGCCCAGGTGCGCGAGTGCGCGGCGCAACTCACGCGGATCGCCAAGCAGTCGGGCACCACCATCATCATGGTCGGCCACGTCACCAAGGAAGGCGCGCTCGCCGGGCCGCGCGTGCTCGAGCACATCGTCGACACGGTGTTGTACTTCGAGGGCGACACGCATTCCTCGTATCGGCTGGTGCGCGCGATCAAGAACCGCTTCGGCGCGGTCAACGAGCTCGGCGTGTTCGCCATGACCGAGCGCGGATTGCGCGGCGTGGCCAATCCGTCGGCGCTGTTTCTGTCGCAGCACGAGCAGTCGGTGCCGGGTTCCTGCGTGCTGGTGACGCAGGAGGGCACACGCCCGCTGCTGGTCGAAGTGCAGGCCCTCGTGGATGCCGCCAACGCGCCGAATCCGCGGCGCCTTGCGGTCGGCCTGGAACAGAACCGGCTCGCGATGCTGCTGGCGGTGCTGCACCGGCATGCCGGTATCGCGTGTTTCGATCAGGACGTGTTTCTGAACGCCGTGGGCGGCGTGAAGATTACCGAGCCCGCGGCCGACCTGGCCGTGCTGCTCGCGATTCATTCGTCCATGCGTAACAAGCCGTTGCCCAAGGGGCTGGTGGTGTTCGGGGAAGTGGGTCTCGCCGGCGAGATCCGGCCGTCGCCGCGCGGTCAGGAGCGTCTGAAGGAAGCCGCCAAACTGGGCTTTTCGGTCGCGGTGATTCCCAAGGCCAATGCGCCGAAGCAGCCGATAGAAGGCTTACAGGTCGTTGCGGTCGAGCGGATCGAACAGGCGATCGACCGGGTCCGCACGCTCGAATAGACGGGGGTTCGGGCGTCCTGGGGCGCCCGACGTTCCGTAATGCCCGGTAAATATCTCCATATTGGCTGTAACCTACCCGACATTCCTTTTTCCTAAGCTGCAAGGGTATGCATCCCTTCTGATGCCCGAAAAAGGATCGCGCCTTGAAACAGTCATATGAAACCGTAGCCGAGCAGCCGATCCAGGTGCGCGGCTGCCGCGTCTCCGCGCCTATTCGCCAGCCTTGGGGCGGCGCTTGCCGGATCGTCGAATGGATCGACACGGCAGGGCAGATTTCGCGGCGGGTGGTGGCCGAAGACGCCACGGCCGCCGAAGTTCGCGCGACGATCAATCGTCATGTGGAAGGCCGCAAGCACGTGCTGTACGACGACGAAAAGACGCCGCGTCAGACGTTGCCGCGGCAAACTGCTGCGCGGCGCTGAGGTTCGTGCCGGCGGAGCGGGCTGGCCCGGAGTGTGTCGCGTGGTTATTTTCCTGCGCTCGCGGCTCGCGGCTCGCGGGTCGCCGCTAGCCTTTGCTCCTTACGCCTTTAGCCCTCGTGGCTTCTGAGCCTTTTCTCGCCGCACAGAGCTAAAAGGCGGCGCACCAGGTGGCATTTCACCGCCGGCCGGCTGGGCCCCGCCAAGGCGCTGCTTCTCCTGCGCCTTACCTGATCAGGCTCTCTTCATCGTTTTCACCGCTCGCGCTCGCCGCATCGTAAGCCTGCGGATTGAACAGCGGATGCCGCGCGGCTTCGGCAGCCGTGAGCACCGGCGAGACACAGCAGTCGAGCGACTCCAGCAGCAAAACCCATTCTTCCAACGGACGCTTGCCGATCACGTCGGCTAGTTCCTGAGTGAGCGCGGTGGCGTCCGGACCTCCGATCGCCTGGCCGAGACTCCAGTGGCGCGTGGCCCATTCGGGCCGGTCGAGCGCCATGCAGAGTGTTTCCCAGAATTTCAGTTCGAGCGCGCCGACCGCGAGCCAGCGGTTATCGAGCGTGCGGTACAGGTTGTAGCAAGGCACACCGCCGTTCAGCAGACCGGCGCCGACGGCAGGCGCCGCGCCTTCGTTAGCGAGCGCGACCTGCGCCACGACGTTGTGCGCATAGGTGGCATGCGTCATGGAGACATCGACGAAGCGGCCTTCGCCGCCGCGCGACACATGCCATAGCGCCGCGAGAATCTGCGTGACCGCACTCAAGGCGCCGCCGAGCAGGTCGGCAATCTGGAAATTCGGCAGGATCGGCGCGCCGTCACGGCCCGCCAGTTGATCGAGCACGCCCGCGTAGCCGATGTAGTTCAGATCGTGTCCGGCATGGTCGACGAACGGGCCGCTCGCGCCGTATCCGCTGATCGCGCAGAACACCAGCCGCGGATTGAGCGTGCGCAGCGTTTCGTAGCCGAGGCCCAGCCGCTCCATCACGCCTGGCCGGAAACTCTCGATCAGCACGTCCGCTTCCGCCGCGAGCGCGCACAGCACGTTGCGTCCCGCTTCGGATTTGAGGTCGAGGCGCGTTTCGCGCTTGCCGCGATTCACCAGCCGGTAAAACGCGCCGGGCCGCCCGGCCACGCGATCGCTCGACGACTGCATCATCGTGCGGGTGGGATCGCCGGCGCCGGGCGCTTCGATCTTCAGCACGTCGGCGCCCAGTTCGGCAAGGCGCAGGGCGGCGACCGGTCCCGGCAGCAGGCGCGTCAGGTCGAGCACACGCAGCCCTTGCAGCGCGGGCGGCGCGGAGACAGCCGACGCGGCGGCCGAAACCGTGGCCGATGAATCAGGCGTTGAGACGGATGATGTCGCGGATGACAAAGCCAACCTCCCGTCGATGCCGGCGCGGACCTGAAACTGCGTGCCGCTAGCCGATTTGTTCGAGTTCCTCATGAGTCTCGAGCCATTCGGCTTCGAGCGTTTCGAGGCGCGCGTTCACATCTGCCTGACGGCGGATCGCCTCCGTCAGTTTGCTTTTCTGCTCGGGCTCGTAACTCGCCGGATCGACGACAAAAGCATCGAGCGTCGCCTTCTCCGCGTTGAGCGCGTCCATTTCCTTTTCGATCTTCGTGATCCGGCTTTGCAGCGGTTTTTTCAGGTGCGCGAGCTTTTGACGCGTTTCCGCCTCGAGGCGCCGCTGTTCCTTGCGGTTCACGCCGTTGTCCACGCCGCTGTCGCCGCCATTGCCGCCGCTCGATGCCGCGTTCGCTTTGAGCGCTGCGCGTTGCTCGGCCGCATGTTGAAGCAGCCAGTCCCGATAGTCGTCGAGGTCACCGTCGAATTCCTGCAGGCGATGTTTCGCGACCAGCATGAATTGATCCGTGGTGGCGCGCAGCAAGTGCCGGTCGTGCGACACCAGAATCAGCGTGCCTTCGAACTGCGCGAGCGCCATGGTCAGCGCGTGACGCGTTTCGAGATCCAGGTGATTGGTCGGTTCGTCGAGCAGCAGCAGATTCGGCTTTTGCCAGATGATCAGCGCGAGCGCGAGGCGGGCTTTTTCACCGCCGGAGAAGGGCGCGATCTTCGAGGTCGCCATCTCGCCGGAAAAATTGAAGCTGCCGAGGAAGTCGCGCAATTCCTGCTCGCGCGTGTCCGGTGCGAGACGCGCGAGGTGCTGCAACGGGGTGTCGTCGGGGCGCAGCGTTTCGAGCTGATGCTGCGCGAAGTAGCCGATGCGCAGCCCTTTGCCTTCGCGCACGTGGCCGCCGAGCGCCTCGAGCGTGCCGGCGAGCGTCTTGATCAGCGTGGATTTGCCTTGGCCGTTGGCGCCGAGCAGCCCGATGCGCTGACCGTTCTGGATCGACAGCATGACGTGAACGACGATCGGAATCTCGACGGCGGGGTCGCTCTCGCTCCGATAGCCGCAACGCACGCCTTCCATCACCATCATCGGATTCGGCGCCGAATCGGGCGTGCGGAATTCGAACGTGAACGGCGAGGACGCGTGCGCCGGCGCGATCAGCTCCATCTTTTCCAACGCCTTGACGCGGCTCTGCGCCTGGCGCGCCTTCGTGGCCTGCGCCTTGAAGCGGTTGATGTAGCTCTGCAAATGCTCGACCGTGCGCTGCTGCTTTTCGTACGCGCTTTGCTGCAACGCGATCTGTTGTGCGCGCAGCACTTCGAATTGCGAGTAGTTGCCGCCGTAGCGCTTGATCTGCTGCTGTTCCAGGTGCAGCGTGACGTTGCAGACCGAATCGAGGAATTCGCGGTCGTGCGAGATCACGATCAGTGTGCCCGGATAACGGGCCAGCCAGTCTTCCAGCCAGACGATCGCGTCGAGATCCAGGTGGTTCGTCGGTTCGTCGAGCAGCAGCAGGTCGGAGCGGCACATCAGCGCCTGCGCGAGGTTCAGGCGCATGCGCCAGCCGCCAGAAAAGCTGCTGACCGGCTCGCGCGTCTGTTCCAGCGTGAAGCCGAGGCCGAGCAGCAGGGCTTCGGCGCGCGCGGGCGCGGTGTAGCCGTCGGCGTCGGCGAACGCGGCGTGCGCTTCGCCTTCGGCCGCGCCGTCGTGCGCGGCGGAGGCGGCGGAAATCGCCGCTTCGATCGCGCGCAAAGCGGCGTCGCCGTCCAGCGTGTAGGCGAGGGCGGTCTTGTCCGCGGCAGGCGTTTCCTGCGCGACGTGGGCGATCTGCCAGTTCGGCGGGATCGAAAAATCGCCGCCGTCAGCATGCAGCTCGCCAAGCAGCACGGCGAACAGCGTCGACTTGCCCGCGCCGTTCGCCCCCACCAGGCCGGCCTTTTCGCCGGGGTTGAGGGTGAACGTGGTGTTGTCGAAGAGCGGCTTGGTGCCGCGCGCGAGGCTGAACTGGTTAAAGCGGATCACGAAAAGACCGACTGAAGAAAACCGCTATTTTAGACTGCCGGGCCCGACACCGTGCGCTCAACCGGGATCGGCCATTCGGCCGACTGTACCGGCGAAGCTTTTGGCATAGACTGACGGCTTTCACGGGGGGAACACATGACATCGATTTATTCGTTTGCAGCACGTACGTTGGGCGGCGAGGAAGTGAGTCTCGGGCAGTACGACGGCAAGGTTCTGCTGATCGTCAACACGGCGAGCGAATGCGGGTTCACGCCGCAGTACGCGGGCTTGCAAAAGCTGTACGACACCTATGCGGCACGCGGGCTCGCGGTGCTCGGATTTCCCTGCAACCAGTTCGGCAAGCAGGAGCCGGGCGACGCCGCGCAGATCGGCAGTTTCTGTGAAAAGAACTACGGCGTGACCTTTCCGATGTTCGACAAGGTCGACGTGAACGGTGCGAACGCGCATCCGCTGTTCCGCTATCTGACGGGCGAGGCGCCCGGCCTGCTGAAGCTGGAAGCGATCAAGTGGAATTTCACCAAGTTCCTGATCGGCCGCGACGGCAACGTGGTGAAGCGCTATGCGCCGCTGACGAAGCCCGAGGCGATTACCGAAGATATCGAAAAGCTGCTGTAAGCCGGCGGCCGCTACAGGATCGGCGAAAAGAGACGCGCCACGTGCATCAACACGCGTTTCAAAGCGGTGGCCTTGCGGTACTCATTGCGGTCGATTTCACGCGATTCGGCGAAGTCGGCCAGCAGCATCGTTTCGACCTCTTTGGCGAAGCCGCGATCCACGGTCAGCACCATGATCTCGAAGTTCAGCCGGAACGAGCGGTTGTCGAGATTGGCGCTGCCGATCGCCGCGGCCGCGCTGTCGATCAGCACGACCTTCTGATGCAGAAAGCCCGGCTGGTAGCGGAAGATCCGGATTCCCGCGCGTAGTGAGTCGTACGCGTACAGTTTCGAGGCGGCGAACACCACGAGGTGATCGCGCCGGCTCGGAATCAGAATGCGCACGTCCACACCGCGCAGCGCCGCGAGCCGCAAGGCCGAGAATACCGCCTCGTCGGGGATCAGGTAGGGCGAGGTGATCCAGACTCGCTCGCGCGCCGCGTTGATCGCTTCGACGAAAAAGAGCGAGCAGGTCTCCTGCTTGTCCGCCGGACCGCTCGGCACGACGAGGCAGTGCATGCCTTGGCCCGCCGCGGGGTCGGCGACCGGAGCGGGCGGCATGTCGAACTCGGGCAACTGCTGCGTGGCCCAGTGCCAGTCTTCCGTGAACACGAACTGGATGCTGGCGACCGCCGGGCCGCGCACCTCGATATGCGTATCGCGCCACGGCGAGAGCGGCGGCTTGCCGCCGAGATATTCCACGCCCACGTTGTGCCCGCCGACAAACGCGCGTTCGCCATCCACCGAAACGATCTTGCGGTGATTGCGGAAGTTCAGTTGCAGACGGTTGACGAAGCGGCGATTGGTGGCGAACGGATGCGTCTCCACGCCGCCCGCGCGCAGCGCCGCCACATAGCGATGCGGCAGATCGAAACTGCCGATGCTGTCGTACAGGAAATAGACGCGCACGCCTTGTTGCGCTTTCGCGATCAGCGCGTCTTTGAGCATCTCGCCGAGCGCGTCGTCGCGCACGATGAAGAACTGCACGATCACGTAGCGGCGCGCGTTCTCGATCGCTTCGAAGATGGCCTCGAAGGTCGCCGCGCCGTTCACCAGCGTGCGTACCGAGTTGCCGGGCAGAAACGGCATGCCGCCGAGGCGCGTGAGCGAATGCACGAGCCTGCCGCCGAGCTCCAGCGTGGGCAGGCCCGCCGACGACGCGCGCGTGTCCCATTCCGGCGGATGCGCGCGCGTGCGCAGCAGTTCGTTCTCGACGCGGCGTGCGTCCGCGTAGCCGGCAAACTTGCTACGGCCGAGGAACAGATACGGCACCAGCGTCAGATAAGGCATCGCGACCAGCGACACGGCCCACGCGATCGCACCTTGCGAAGTGCGCGTGTTGAGAATCGCGTGGCATGCCGCGGCCACGCCGAGAATGTGGCAGAGGGCGACCAGCGTGCCGATGTGAAGCAGGTCGAATTGCATAGGCAGGGTTGGGTTGGCGAAGCGCTGCCTCGGCCGGCTCGATAGGCGCCGGGCAGCTGACCGCGCCCATCTTACCGAACGTGCGTGCGTTGAGGGTGGGGAATGGTCAAGCCGCAGTCAAGCTTCGGGGGCGCGTGCGCGAATGCGGTGTGGTCGACGTGGGCAGAACATTTTTGCTTTTGCCTGGTCGTAAGCGCGCGAGTCGGGCGTGGGATGTTGGACGAGACTTGGGATCGAAGCGAGCGCTCGTGAAAGCGGCTTCGTTTGGACGCGCGACGCGCAGAGATTGGGCGCAAAGCGAGCGCCCGGTAAAGCGGCTTTGCTCAGGCGCACTGCGCACAGCAGGTCAAGCCCGCCATGCGCACCGCATCCCGAAGAAGCGATAAAACTCAAACCGGCAAATCGGCCGCCTGGATCAGGAACACGTTATCGTCGCCGGCACTGGTGGACAGCCAGACCAGATCGAGCCCGCCGAACGCCGCTTCCACGTTCGCCCGCTCGTTGCCGATCTCGACGACCAGCACGCCTTCGTCGGTCAGCCAGTTGCGCGCTTCGGCGATGATCCGCCGCACGATGTCCATGCCGTCGACGCCACCCGCCAGCGCCATGTCCGGCTCGTGCTTGTATTCGGCCGGCAGATCCTGCATCGACGCCGCGTTCACATACGGCGGGTTGCTGATGATCACGTCGTAGCGGCGCTCGGCGAGCGGCGCGTACAGATCGCCTTCGAACAGCGCGACGCGGTCGTCGAGCTTGTAGTCCGTGACGTTGCGCGCGGCGACTTCCAGCGCGGGCGCCGACAGATCCACCGCGTCGATATCCGCGTTCTGGAACGCATGCGCGGCGAGAATCGCGAGGCAGCCGGAGCCGGTGCACAACTCCAGCACGGCGCTCACCTGCTCGGGATCTTCCACGTAGGGCTGCAAACCGTCCTGCAGCAATTCGCCGATGAACGAACGCGGCACGATCACGCGCTCGTCCACGTGGAAGCGGAAGCCGTGCATCCAGGCTTCCTGCGTGATGTAGGCGGCCGGCACGCGCTCGGTGGCGCGGCGCTCGATCACGTTCAGCACGGCGTCGATTTCAGCCGCGGTCAAACGCGCGTCGAGAAACGGGTCCAGCAGATCGAGCGGCAGATGCAGCGTGTGCAGGACCAGATAGACGGCTTCGTCGTAGGCATTGGCCGAGCCGTGGCCGAACGACAGATCGGCCTGGTTGAAGCGCGAGACCGCGAAACGCAGCAGGTCGCGAACGGTGGAAAACGGGAGCGTCATCGCAAATAGTCCTTGGGTCACGCAATCAGTTGTTCGAGCACGCGGCGATACACGTTCTTCAGCGGCTCGATGTGTGCGACGTCGATATGCTCGTCGATCTTGTGGATGCTGGCGTTCAGCGGGCCGAATTCGATCACCTGCTTGCAGATGCGCGCGATGAAGCGGCCGTCCGAGGTGCCGCCGGTGGTCGACAGTTCGGTGGTGACACCGGTTTCGTCCTTGATCGCCTTGGCGAGCGCGTTTGACAGATCGCCGCGCGGCGTGAGGAACGGCAAGCCGCTCACGGTCCATTGCAGATCGTAGTCCAGATCGTGCTTGTCGAGGATCGCGTGCACGCGGGCCTGCAGACCTTCCACGGTGCTGGCCGTCGAGAAGCGGAAGTTGAACATCACGTCCGCATGGCCCGGAATCACGTTGGTCGCGCCGGTGCCGCTATGAATGTTCGACACCTGCCACGTGGTGGGCGGGAAGTATTCGTTGCCGTCGTCCCAGCGTTCGGCGACCAGTTCGGCCAGCGCGGGCGCGAGCAGATGCACCGGATTCTTCGCCAGATGCGGATAGGCGATATGGCCTTGCACGCCTTTGACGATCAGCTTGCCCGACATCGAACCGCGCCGGCCGTTCTTCACCATATCGCCGAATTGCGCGCTCGAAGTCGGTTCGCCGACGACGCAGTAGTCCATGCGCTCGCCGCGCGCCTGCAGGGCCTCGACGACCTTGACGGTGCCGTCGGTGGCGGGGCCTTCTTCGTCGCTCGTGATCAGGAAGGCGATCGAGCCGCGGTGCGCCGGGTGCGCGGCGACGAACTCCTCGCTCGCCACCACGAAGCCCGCGATCGACGCTTTCATGTCCGCCGCGCCGCGGCCATACAGCTTGCCGTCGCGACGGGTCGGCTCGAACGGCGCCGAGTGCCATTGTTCGAGCGGGCCGGTCGGCACCACGTCGGTATGGCCGGCGAACGCGAGCAGCTTGCCCGCGGTGCCGTCGACGCCGCGTTTAACGGCCCACAGGTTGGTCACGCCGTTCGATTCGATGGTCTCGTGCTCGAAGCCGAGCGCGGACAGGCGCTCGATCAGGAGGCGCTGGCAATGCTGGTCGTCGGGCGTGACGGACGCACGCGCGATCAGTTGTTCGGTAAGGGCGAGGGTGCCGGACATGGATTCGATACAGCCACTTTGAAATGAAAAAATGCCGGCTGGCGGTTGAACACCGCAGCCGGCAACAGCTTTTGAGCCACGCGGCCGAGGCCGCGTTTTACTACGTACCGCGACTACGTGTTGCGCTCAGTTGCGCGAAATCACGCTTCAGGCCAGGCGCGCAGGCTCACGCGAACAGCGCTGTGTAGTCGTCCGCCGAAAAGCCGAGCGACTTGACGCGCCCGTTGACCACCAGCACAGGCCGCTTGATTACCGACGGCTTGTGGATCATCAACGCGATCGCGCCCGACTGCGTGTCCGCGGCCGCCTTCATGTCGTCGGACAGGGCGCGCCACGTGGTGCCGCGCCGGTTCAGCAAGGCGTCGAGCTTCACGTCTTTCAGCCAGTCCTGCACGAGCGGTTCGGTCACGCCGTGTTTCTTGAAGTCGTGGAACTCGAACTCGACGCCGTGCTCTTCAAGCCACACGCGGGCTTTCTTCACGGTATCGCAGTTCGGGATGCCGTAGACGACGGTTTTCGTGCCGCGCGCCATCAGTCGCCTCGCAGCAGCTCGTTCAAGCCGACCTTCGCGCGCGTCTTGGCGTCGACCTTCTTGACGATCACGGCGCAGTAGAGGCTGTGCGAGCCGTCTTTCGACGGCAGGTTGCCCGCCACCACCACCGAGCCCGCCGGAATGCGGCCATACGTGACTTCGCCGGTTTCGCGGTCGTAAATCTTGGTGCTCTGGCCGAGGTACACGCCCATCGAGATCACCGAGTTTTCTTCGACGATCACGCCTTCCACCACTTCCGAACGCGCTCCGATAAAGCAGTTGTCTTCGATGATCACCGGGTTCGCCTGCAGCGGCTCGAGCACGCCGCCGATGCCCACGCCACCCGACAGGTGCACGTTCTTGCCGATCTGCGCGCACGAACCGACGGTGGCCCACGTGTCGACCATCGTGCCTTCGTCCACGTACGCGCCGATGTTCGTGTACGACGGCATCAGCACGACGTTCTTCGCGATGAACGAGCCGCGGCGCGCGATCGCGGGCGGCACCACGCGGAAGCCGCCGGCGGCGAAGTCTTCAGCGGTGTAGTTGGCGAACTTCGACGGCACCTTGTCGTAGAACTGCGAGTAGCCACCGGCCGGCATCGGCGCGTTGTCTTCCAGGCGGAACGACAGCAGCACGGCTTTCTTCAGCCACTGATTGACGACCCAGTCGCCGTCCTTCTTTTCCGCGACGCGCAGCGCGCCCTTGTCCAGTTGCTCGATGGCGTGGGCGACGGCTTCGCGCACGTCGGCCGGAGCGGCCTTCGGCGACAGTTCGGCGCGGTTTTCCCAGGCGGTGTCAATGATCTGCTGAAGTTGTTGCGACATATGCGTGCTTTATCGAAGAGTTGAAGTCTGAAGAAGGGGATGCGGTGCGCGGGGTCGCAAAGTGAAAACTCAACCCGCCAGCGCGCGGCAAAAATCGACGATCCGCTGCGCGCCCTGCGTGCATTCGTCGACGTCGGCGACGAGCGCCATGCGCACGAAATTGCGGCCGGGGTTCACGCCATGCGCAGTGCGCGCGAGGAACGAGCCCGGCAGAACCGTCACATTATAGTCGGCGTAGAGGCGCTGGGCGAACTCGGTGTCCGTGAGGCCCGTGCGCGAGACATCCACCCACAGGTAGAACGCGGCGTCCGGCAGGCGCACGTCGAGCACCTCGGCGAGCATCGGCGTCACGGTGGAAAACTTCCGCACGTACTTCGCGCGGTTCTCGCGCACGTGCGTCTCGTCATTCCAGGCCACGATGCTGGCACTCTGGAACACTGTCGACAAGGCCGCGCCGTGGTATGTCCGGTATAGCAGGAAGTCCTTGAGAATCGCCGCATCGCCCGCGACGAAGCCCGAGCGCATGCCCGGCACGTTCGAGCGTTTGGACAGGCTCGACAGCATGACGAGCCGCTCGAAACCGCGGCCGAGCCGGTGGGCCGCTTCCAGGCCGCCGAGCGGCGGGTTGGCTTCGTCGAAATAGATTTCGGAGTAGCACTCGTCCGAGGCGATCACGAAGCCGTAGCGGTCCGACAGCGCGAACAGTTCGCGCCAGTCGTCGAGCGTGAGCACCGCACCGGTCGGATTGCCGGGCGAGCAGACGTAGAGCAGTTGCGTGCGCGCCCAGATGTCGGCCGGCACCGCCGAGTAGTCGCAGGCGAAGTTGCGCGCCGGGGCGCTATTCACGAAGTACGGCTGCGCGCCGGCCAGAATCGCCGCGCCTTCGTAGATTTGGTAGAACGGGTTCGGACAGAGTACGATCGCAGGCTCGCTGTCAGCATTCTTTTTCGGGTCGAGCACGGTCTGGGCGAGCGCGAACAGCGCCTCGCGCGAACCCGACACCGGCAGCACCTGGGTGGCCGGATCGACCGGCGGCAGGTTGTAGCGCCGCGTGACCCACTTTGCGATCGACTCGCGCAGCGCCGGCGACCCGATCGTGGCCGGATACGAGGACAAACCGCCGAGCGAGGCCACCACCGCGTCGCGGATCAGCGCGGGCGTAGGGTGTTTCGGCTCGCCGATGCCGAAGCTGATATGCGCGAGGCCGGCGGTCGGCGTGAGCTCCGCGAAAAGCGCGCGCAGCTTTTCGAACGGGTAGGGCTGAAGGGAGTCGAGTAGCGGATTCACTGGGCGGATCGAGCCTGATCGAAGAGGGGCACAGACGGATGCGGAAAGAAGCGGGGCACGCGCGCCGGCGGTCAAGCGCACAAGGTGCGCGAAACACACGGCAGAGCGGCAAGCGGATGATTATAGCGTGGTGCGCATGGCGTGGCGGGCGTAGCCTCGCGCAGCCGTTCACGGGCAGATTTGGCGCCGGCGGCACGCACAGGCGATTCACGGCCGCGCCGTAAAGGTAAGTTGAACGGTTAAGCAGTTGAACAGGTAAGAGGACATCGCGCCGTTGAGCAACGGCGCAACCCGCCAGGCGGCGCAGGCAATGCGCTGCAGCGGGAACGACGCGAACCGCCGACGGTTCGCGCAAAAAAGAAGCAGGAGCAGCAATGTACGCAGCAGTCTTGGAGACAACCGGACACAACAGGCGCAGGAGCGCCGCGGTCCTCGGTCGGAACGCCCGCAGCGCCTTTGCGAGTAGAGCGGCAGTGCGCGGCCGGAACACCACTAGCGCCTATGCAAGGAAAGTCGCGGTCGTCGGCCTGAAGGCCACCAGCGCCTGCGCAAAGAGCACCGCGGTCCGCGACAGAAACGCCCCAAAAACCTCCGCAAGGAGCCCCGCACCATGACCAACTGGCTTCGCAACGGTTGGCCGACGCTCGCGATCATGCTGGGCGCGTCGGTGTGGGGCGTGATTTGGTATCCATTGCGCATGCTGGCGGCGCTCGGTGTGACGGGCACCGCAGCCAGCGCGCTGACGAGCGGCGCCGGCTGCCTGTTCGTGCTGCTGGTGCGCTATCGCGCGCTCAAGACCGTGCGCTGGCACTGGCTGCTGCCGGCTCTCGCGCTGGCGGCGGGCATCACCAACCTCGGCTTCGTGTGGGGCTCGATTCACGGCCAGGTGATGCGCGTGCTGCTGCTGTTCTATCTCACCCCCGCGTGGACCGCGCTCTTCGCGCACTTCATCCTGCAAGAACGGCTGACTTGGGCTGGCGCGGGTCTGGCAGCATTGTCGCTGGCCGGCGCGATGACCATGCTGTGGTCGCCGCAACTAGGCATTCCCGTGCCCGGCAATCTCGCCGAATGGGCAGGCCTTGCGGGCGGCATGGGCTTCGCCATGAGCAACGTGCTGATTCTCAAGACGAGCCGCGTGTTGCCGGACATGAAGCCGGAAATGCGCACCGCGACGATCTTTGGCGGCGCGGCGCTGTTCAGTGCCTATGCCTCGCTGTTCGAGGCGATGCCCACGCCGCCCACCGGCGCGCATCTCGGCACGGCCGCCTGGCTGGTGCTCGGCCTCGGGTTTCTGCTGGCGTCGAACAATATGCTGGTGCAGTACGGCCTCGCGCGCGTGCCGGCCAACCGGGCGTCGATCATCATGCTGTTCGAGATCGTGGTCACGGCGCTGTCCGCGTGGCTCTTCGCCGGCGAGACGCCCGGTCCGCGCGAATGGGCGGGCGGCGTGTGCATCGTGCTGGCTTCGGCGCTGTCGAGTTGGGTGCATCGGACCAAGACCATGCCGCCCGATCCGGCCATTCAGGAGGAGAGTCTCGCTGACGGACGCGATGCCGGACTCGACGACCGTAAGGACGGCAAAAACCGCTCACGCGCGATGGTATGATTGCCCCTCATTAGCCGGCACATGCCTCACCGCGTGAAGCCGGCATCCGAGGCCCGAGGGTTCGCGGGCCGTATCGCTCTGTTGGCGAACGGCTGGCGCGGCCTTCACGAGCCACTTATTTTTTCCCTTTTCAAACAGCGAAATCGCCGTGCGTCTGACCTCGATCAAACTCGCTGGCTTCAAGTCATTCGTCGATCCTACGCATTTCCAGGTCCCGGGCCAGCTAGTCGGCGTGGTCGGACCGAATGGGTGCGGCAAGTCCAACATCATCGACGCCGTGCGCTGGGTGCTCGGCGAATCGCGCGCCTCCGAGCTGCGCGGCGAGTCGATGCAGGACGTGATCTTCAATGGCTCGACCGCGCGGAAGCCCGGTAGCCGCGCCAGCGTCGAACTGGTGTTCGACAACGCCGACGGCCGTGCCGCCGGGCAGTGGGGGCAGTATGCCGAAATCGCCGTGAAGCGCGTGCTCACGCGTGACGGCACCTCGAGCTACTACATCAACAATCTGCCGGCGCGCCGCCGCGACATTCAGGACATCTTCCTCGGCACCGGCCTCGGGCCGCGTGCTTACGCGATCATCGGGCAGGGCATGATCGCGCGCCTGATCGAGGCGAAGCCGGAAGAGTTACGCGTGTTCCTCGAAGAAGCCGCGGGCGTGTCGAAGTACAAGGAACGCCGCCGCGAAACCGAGAACCGTCTGCACGACACGCGCGAAAATCTGACGCGGGTCGAGGACATCGTCCGAGAACTGGGCGCGAACCTCGAGAAGCTGGAAGCGCAGGCCGTGGTCGCCACGCGCTACAAAGAACTGCAGGCCGACGGCGAAGAGAAGCAGCGTCTTCTGTGGCTGTTGCGCAAGAACGAAGCCGGCGGCGAGCAGGAACGCCAGCAACGCGCGATCGAGCAGGCCCAGATCGACCTCGAAGCGCACACCGCGAAGCTGCGCGAAGTCGAAGCGCAACTCGAAACGCTGCGCGTCGCGCATTACTCCGCCAGCGACGCGATGCAGGGAGCGCAAGGCGCGCTCTACGAGGCGAATTCGGAAGTCAGCCGGCTCGAAGCCGAGATCAAGTTCATCGTCGAATCGCGCAATCGCGTGCAGGCGCAGATCGCCGCGCTGAACGCGCAGCGTGAGCAATGGCAGTCGCAGGCGCAAAAAGCGCAAGACGATCTCGCGGACGCCGAGGAACAACTGGCCGTCGCCGAGGAAAAAGCCGCGCTCGCCGAAGACGAAGCCGCCGCCAAGCACGACGCGATGCCCGCGCTCGAAGCGCGCTGGCGCGATGCGCAAACGGAGTTGAACGCCGAGCGCGGCGGGATCGCGCAGACCGAACAGGCGCTCAAGCTCGAAGCCGCGCATCAGCGCAATGCCGATCAGCAATTGCAGCAACTGCAGGCGCGTCACGAGCGCTTGAAGTCGGAAGCGGGCGGTCTCGACGCCCCCGACGAAGCGCAGCTCGAAGACCTGCGCATGCAGCTCGCCGAGCACGAGGAAATCCTGCACGACGCGCAAACGCGTTTGGCCGACGCGCAGGAAACGCTGCCGCGGCTCGACGGCGAACGCCGCGCCGCGCAGGAGCGCGTGCAAACGGAAAGCGCCCAGATTCACCAGCTCGACGCGCGCCTTGCCGCGCTCAAGCAGTTGCAGGAAAACGTCCAGACCGAAGGCAAGATCCAGCCGTGGCTCGAGAAGCACGAATTGGGCGGCCTGCCGCGTCTGTGGAAGAAGCTGCATGTCGAAGCCGGTTGGGAAGCCGCAATCGAGGCCGTGTTGCGCGAACGGCTCGCCGCGCTGGAAGTGTCGAACCTCGACTGGGTCAAGGCGTTCGCGACCGATGCGCCGCCCGCCAAGCTCGCCTTTTATGCGCCGCCGGTAGCCGGCCAGCCGGCTGCGACGCCGCCTGCATTGCGGCCGCTGCTGTCGCTCGTGCGAATCGACGACGCGGGCATCCGTGCGGTTCTGAACGACTGGCTCGGCCTCTCGTTCGTCGCCGACGATTTGCAGCAGGCGCTCGCCATGCGCTCGCAATTGCCGGAAGGCGGCTCGTTCGTCGTCAAGGCAGGGCATGTGGTGACACGCGTCGGCGTGCAACTGTACGCCGCCGACTCCGAGCAGGCCGGCATGCTGGCCCGTCAGCAGGAAATCGAAAATCTGGCGCGTCAGGTTCGTGCGCAAGCCTTGCTCGCCGACGAAGCGAAGGCCGCCGCGAT
Source organism: Paraburkholderia sp. RL18-101-BIB-B (assembly GCF_046026985.1). Taxonomy (NCBI): domain Bacteria; kingdom Pseudomonadati; phylum Pseudomonadota; class Betaproteobacteria; order Burkholderiales; family Burkholderiaceae; genus Paraburkholderia; species Paraburkholderia sp. RL18-101-BIB-B. The sequence continues at coordinate 20,107 of NZ_JARESV010000007.1, read as the reverse complement.
CCGCGCCGAAGCCGCTCACACGCAGGCCGCCCATGCGCTGACCGATGTGCGTCAGCAGGCGGAGCGCGCCACGCAGCGCGTGCACGCCTTGCAAATGGACGTGCTCAAGCTCACCCAGGCGCATGAGCGTTACACCCAGCGCAGCACGCAGATTCGCGAGGAACTCGAAGAGATCACCGCGCAGATCGAAGAGCAGCGTGCCATGCGGGCAGAGTCGGAAGCGAACTTCGAGCGTCATGATGGTGAGCTCGCCGAATTGCAGGCGCGTTTCGAAGATCATCAACTGGCCTTCGAAGCACTCGACGAACAACTCACCGCCGCTCGCGGCCAGGCGCGCGATCTCGACCGCGCCGCCACCGACGCGCGCTTTGCCGCGCGCAACATGGCGAACCGCATCGACGAACTGAAGCGCAGCATTCAGGTCGCGCACGAACAGAGCGAGCGTGTCGCGGCGTCGCTGGAAGATGCGCGCGCCGAGCTGGAAACCATCAACGAGCAGACCGCGCACACCGGCCTGCAAGACGCGCTGGATATTCGCGCCGTCAAGGAAGAAGCGCTGCACGCCGCGCGCCTCGAACTGGACGATTTGACCGCCAAGCTGCGTGCCGCCGACGAGACGCGTCTCATGGCCGAACGCGCGCTGCAACCTTTGCGCGACCGCATCAACGAATTGCAGTTGAAGGAACAGGCGGCGCGTTTGAACGGCGAGCAGTTCATCGAGCAACTGGCCGCGGCGGGTGTCGACGAGGCCGAGTTGCAGGCCAAGCTCACGCCGGACATGAAGCCGTCGTACCTGCAGGGCGAAGTCACGCGCATCAACAACGCCATCACGGCGCTCGGCCCGGTCAACATGGCCGCGCTCGACGAGTTGAAGGCGGCGACCGAGCGCAAGTCGTTCCTCGATGCGCAATCGACCGATCTGAACAGCGCAATCGAAACGCTCGAAGACGCGATCCGCAAGATCGACGCGGAAACGCGCACGCTCCTGCAAGGCACCTTCGACCAGGTGAACCAGCATTTCGGCGAACTGTTCCCGCGCCTATTCGGCGGCGGGCAAGCGAAGCTGATCATGACCGGCGACGAAATTCTCGACGCCGGCGTGCAGGTGATGGCGCAGCCGCCGGGCAAGAAGAATTCGACGATCCACCTGCTGTCGGGCGGCGAAAAAGCGCTGACCGCGACCGCGCTGGTGTTCGCGATGTTCCAGTTGAATCCCGCGCCGTTCTGTCTGCTGGACGAAGTGGACGCGCCGCTCGACGACGCCAACACGGAACGTTTCGCGAACCTCGTGCGGGCGATGTCGGACAAAACCCAGTTCCTGTTCATCTCGCACAACAAGATCGCGATGGAAATGGCGCAGCAGTTGATCGGCGTGACCATGCAGGAGCAGGGCGTGTCGCGGATCGTTGCTGTCGACATGGAAACGGCTGCCGGTTTCGCCCAGAATATCGTTTAAACCAAGCCTTCGCGGGTGTCCGCGTTCAGCGCAGCGGCCGGTGGCCGCGCGATACGTGGAGCGGGCGCAGAGCCGCGCAGATAAAAGAATTGCTGATGGAGCATGCATGGACGAGTTGACACTCGGTTTGATCGGCGCGGGTGCCGTGGTGGTCGGAGGCGTGGTCGTGTACAACGCGTGGCAGAGCGCGAAGGTGCGACGCAAGATGCCGCGGCCGATGCCGGCCGATACTGCCGAAAACCTCGCGCGGGACGATCAGGAGGAGCAGAGCCCGTTCATCGAACCGGCCCGGCCGACCACGCGCCGCGAGCCGGTGGTGGGCGCCGAAGCGGCGGAGCAAACCGCGGCGGCGCGCGTCGAACCGACGTTCGGCGGCCAGGCGGCCGGAACGGCGCCGCTCGACACGCCGGCCGATATCCAGGCCGAGACGACCACGCCGAACGGCTATCCGGAAGCCGAGGGCGTGGCTGAAGCCGAAAGTGGCGAGACCGCCGGGGCCGGTAAGGCGGCGCAAGCCGCCCGCCAGGCCGGCGAGCCGGTCGAACCGATTCTGCCCGCTGCCACGACGATTTCGTCGGCGCCGCCGGCTATCGTCGATCGCCGCATCGACTGTATCGTGCCGATCCGTTTGAACGGGCCGGTCGCGGGCGACAAGGTGATTCCGCTTGCGCAGCGCCTGCGCCGCGCGGGTAGCAAGCCGGTGCATATCGAGGGCAAGCTCGAAGGCGGCGCGTGGGAGTTGCTGCAAAACGGCGCGCGCTATGAAGAGCTGCGCGCGGCCGCGCAACTGGCCAATCGCAGTGGCGCCCTTAACGAGCTGGAGTTTTCCGAGTTCGTGACCGGCGTGCAGCAGTTTGCCGACGCGCTGGATGCATCGCCGGAATTCCCCGACATGCTCGAAACGGTTGCGATGGCGCGCGAGCTCGACGGTTTCGCCGCACAGTGCGACGCGCAGTTGTCGATCAACGTGCTCTCCGACGGCGCGCCGTGGTCCGCCAATTACGTGCAGGCGGTCGCATCGCAAGACGGCCTGCTGCTGTCGCGCGACGGCACGCGTTTCGTCAAGCTCGACGCGAAGCAGAGCCCGGTGTTCATGCTGCAGTTCGGCGACACCAACTTCCTGCGCGACGACCTGACCTACAAGGGCGGCCAGATGATCACGCTGGTGCTCGACGTGCCGGTGGCCGACGAAGACATTCTGCCGTTCCGCCTGATGTGCGACTACGCGAAATCGTTGGCCGAGCGCATCGGCGGGCGGGTGGTCGACGACGGCCGCCGTCCGTTGCCGGAAACCGCCTTGCTCGCTATCGAAAAGCAGTTGATGACGCTCTACGCGAAGCTCGAACAGGCGGGCATCCCGGCCGGCTCGCCGGCCACGCGGCGTTTGTTCAGCCAGTAAATTTTTTACGTTTTACCGGTGTCTCCAACGGCCGCACGATGTGCGGCCGTTGTCGTTTCAGGCAGCGCCCTGATGCGAGCCGCTCGACCGGACGCGCAACGCGTCGAAACTGGCCATTCGGCCGATGTAAAGGGGCACGCTTCCTGCGATAATCCAATGTCTGAACTTCACTGACGAACCTTCCGACAGCATGGCCCGAACCTCCGCCTCACATCCCGCAACCAACGCCCCGGCAGAGCGTGCCGCGTGGCTGCGCGCGGAACTCGAACGCGCCAACTACGCGTACTACGTGCTCGACCAGCCGGACCTGCCTGACGCGGAATACGACAAGCTGTTCAAAGAGTTGGAGAGTATCGAGACGGAGCATCCGGACCTGATCGTGCCGGATTCGCCCACCCAGCGCGTGGGCGGCGAGGCGGCGAGCGGCTTCGAGCCGGTCGTGCACGACCAGCCCATGCTGTCGCTGAACAACGGTTTCGCCGATGAAGACATCGTCGCATTCGACAAGCGCGTCGGCGACGCGCTCGGCAAGAACGCAAGCGAGCCGCCGGTGCCGGTCGACTACGCGGCCGAGCTGAAATTCGATGGCCTCGCCATCTCGCTGCGTTACGTCGACGGCGCGTTCGTGCAAGCCTCCACGCGCGGCGATGGCACGACCGGCGAGAACGTCACCGAAAACGTCCGCACGATCCGCTCCATTCCACTCAAGCTCAAGGGCAAACGCGTCCCGCACGTGCTCGACGTGCGCGGCGAAGTGCTGATGTTCAAGCGCGATTTCGAGCGTCTGAACGAACGCCAGCGGGCCGCGGAACAGCGCGAATTCGCCAATCCGCGCAACGCCGCGGCGGGCAGTTTGCGGCAGCTCGATTCGAAGATCACCGCGCACCGGCCGCTGTCGTTTTTCGCTTACGGAATCGGCGTGCTCGAAGGCATGGAGATGCCGGCCACGCACAGCGAACTGCTCGACTGGTACAAGGAACTCGGCTTGCCGGTGAACGGCGAACGGGCGGTGGTGCAGGGCGCGCAGGGTTTGCTGGGCTTCTTTCACAGCGTTGGCGAAAAGCGCGAGAACCTGCCGTACGACATCGACGGCGTGGTCTACAAGGTCAACCGGCGCGATGAGCAGGACGCGCTCGGCTTCGTGTCGCGCGCTCCGCGCTTTGCGCTGGCGCATAAATTCCCGGCGCAGGAAGCGTTGACCAAGCTCGTCGCGATCGACGTGCAGGTCGGCCGGACCGGCGCGATTACGCCGGTGGCGCGGCTGGAGCCGGTGTTCGTCGGCGGCGCGACGGTCACGAACGCCACGCTGCACAACGAAGACGAAGTGCGCCGCAAGGATATCCGCATCGGCGACACGGTGATCGTGCGGCGCGCCGGCGACGTGATTCCCGAAGTGGTGAGCGCGCTGCTCGACCGGCGTCCTTCCGACGCCCGCGAATTCGTGATGCCGACGCAATGTCCCGTGTGCGGCTCGAATATCGAGCGGCTGCCCGACGAGGCGATCGCGCGTTGTACCGGTGGGCTGTTCTGTCCCGCGCAGCGCAAACAGGCGCTATGGCATTTCGCGCAGCGGCGCGCGCTGGACATCGATGGTCTCGGCGAAAAGATCATCGACCAACTGGTCGAGCAGAATCTCGTGCGCACGCCGGCCGATCTGTTCAACCTCGGTTTTGCGACGCTCGCCGAACTCGACCGCTTTGCCGAAAAGTCCGCGCAGAATCTGCTCGACTCGCTCGAGAAGGGCAAGCACACCACGTTGGCGCGCTTCATCTACGCGCTCGGCATCCGGCATGTGGGCGAATCGACGGCGAAGGATCTGGCCAAGCACTTCGGCTCGCTGGATCCGATCATGGACGCTTCGGTCGAAGCCTTGCTGGAGGTCAACGACGTGGGGCCGGTGGTCGCCGAGTCGATTCATCAGTTCTTCGCCGAGGAACACAACCGCACGGTGATCGAGCAGTTGCGCGCGCCGGGCAAGGTCACATGGCCGGAAGGGCCGCCCGCGCCCAAGGCGCCGCAAGGCGTGCTGGCCGGCAAGACGGTCGTGCTGACCGGCACCTTGCCGAGCCTCGCCCGCGAAGAGGCGAAGGAAATGCTGGAAGCGGCCGGCGCGAAAGTGGCCGGCTCCGTATCGAAAAAAACCGACTATGTGGTGGCGGGAGCCGACGCGGGCAGCAAGTTGGCGAAGGCTGAGGAACTCGGCGTCCCCGTACTCGACGAAGATGGTATGCGTAAGCTCCTGGAGGGGCAGTTATGATCCGCGAAATTCTCAAGATGGGCGACCCGCGCCTTTTGCGCATTGCCGATCCGGTCGATCACTTCGACACGCCCGAGTTGCATGAACTCGTCAAAGACATGTTCGAGACCATGCACGACGCCAATGGCGCGGGCCTCGCCGCGCCGCAGATCGGCGTCAATCTGCAGGTGGTGATCTTCGGCTTTGGGCACAACGAGCGCTATCCGGACGCGCCGCCGGTGCCGGAAACGGTGCTGATCAACCCGACCATCACGCCGGTCTCGCTGGACATGGAAGAGGGCTGGGAGGGCTGCCTCTCGGTGCCGGGTCTGCGCGGCGCGGTGAGCCGGTTTTCGATGATCAAGTATCACGGCTTCGATCAATACGGCAAGCCGATCGACCGCGTCGCAGAGGGCTTTCACGCGCGCGTCGTGCAGCATGAGTGCGATCACCTGATCGGCAAGCTGTATCCGATGCGGATCAACGATTTCGCGAAGTTCGGCTTCACCGAAGTGTTGTTTCCGGATATGGATCCGAATAGCGACGATTGAGGCGGCTTGCGCTGCTTTGGCTTGATGTAGGGATAAAAAAACCCACGCGAAAGCGTGGGTTTTTTGTTGCAAGCGCCGAAGCGTCTTCAGACGCCCGGCTTCAGAACGACTCGTCCGGCGCCAGATAACGCCATTGGCCCGGCGGCAGCGCGCCCAGCATCACACTGCCCATGCGTACGCGCTTCAGGCCGATCACTTCGAGGCCGACCAGTTCGCACATGCGGCGAATCTGCCGCTTCTTGCCTTCGCGCAGCACGAAACGCAACTGCTCGCCGTTCTGCCAGCTTACTTGGGCGGGCTTCAGCGGCACGTCGTCGAGCGACAGGCCGTGGCGCAGCAGCGCCAGGCTTTCCGGCGGGAAGTGGCTTTCGACGTCCGTGGTGTGCTCGCCGAACGCCACGCGCACCAGATACTCCTTGTCGATCTCGGAATGACCGCCGATCAGTTGCTTGGCGATGCGGCCGTCCTGCGTCAGCACCAGCAAGCCCGTCGAATCGATATCCAGACGGCCGGCCGGCGCAAGCTGGCGCAAATGCGAGACGGAGAAGCGGATGTCCGAGCGATCGCCTTCCCAGCGATTCTCCGGCGTGACCAGCGTGATGGCCGGCTGATAGCCGTCTTCCGCCTGACCCGAGACGAAACCCACCGTCTTGTGGATCAGCACTGTCACCTGGCTCGCTTGCGCGGCTTCGGCGGCGGGGTCGATTTCGATGCGCTGGTCCGGACGAACCTTCGTGCCGAGCGTGTCGATGCGCTCGCCGTCCACCAGCACCCAGCCTTTTTCGATCCACTCGTCGGCTTCGCGGCGCGAGCACAGGCCGAGTTCGGACATCAGCTTGGACAGGCGCAGCGTGCCTGGCGCGTCTTCGTAGTCGCGACGCGGCGTGCGCGGAACGGCATCGGTTTCGCTGCCGCGTTCGGCTCGGGCCGGGCCGCGCGGTTTGTCGGCGCGCGCGGGGCGCTCGTCGCCGAAGCGACGGCCGGCGGCCGGCAGCGTCTTGTCGAAGCTGCGGGCCGGGCGTTCGCCACGGTCGGTGCGCTCGGTGCGTTCAGCGCCGCTCGCCGGACGGTCGCCGAATTCGCGTTTGGCCGGGGCGCGTTCGCCGCGGTCGTCGCGCGGAGCGCGTGCCGGACGGTCTGCCCGGTCGCGGTCGCCGTAGCCGGTTTTGATGGGCTTCGCGAAGCTGCGTTCGCCACGTTCGGATGCACCGCGTTCGCCTTCGTAACGGCGCGGCGCGCTGTCGCTGCGCGGCCCACGCTCGCCGGCGCGGCGCTCTTGCGGAGCGCCACGGTCGCTGCCGAAGCGCGGTCGGTCGGATGCGTCGCGTTCACGGCGCTCCGGTCGCTCGCCACGCGGACCGCCTTCCGACGGACGGCCTGCGCCTGGACGAGCACCGCTGAACGGACGGCGTTCGCCGTCGTCGCGGCGCGGGGCGCGATCACCAAAGCTGCGCGGAGCGCGTTCGCTGCGATCCGTGCTGCCTTCGAAACGGCGGGGCGCACCTTCCGTTCGGGCACCGGCTTCACGATGCGGCGCGCGGTCACCGCGGTCGGCACCGCCTTCAAAGCGACGCGGCGCACGTTCACCTCGATCGGCCGCACCTTCAAACCGGCGTGGCGCGCGATCGGCGCGGTCACCACCGCCCTCGAACCGACGAGGAGCCCGTTCGCCGCGCTCACCGCCACCTTCGAAGCGGCGCGGAGCCCGTTCAACGCGATCGCCTGCGCCTTCAAAACGGCGCGGCGCGCTACCCGTACGGTCCGCACTTCCCTCAAAACGACGCGGCGCGCCTTGGCTACGCTCGCCGTCAGCCTTACGCGGCGCGCGTTCGCTACGATCCGCGCCACCTTCAAATCGACGCGGTGCGCGTTCTCCAGCGTCCCGACGCGGGGCGCGGTCGCCACTGCCTTCAAACCGGCGCGGACCCCGTTCACCCTCGGCCTTACGCGGCGCGCGTTCGCTACGATCACCACCACCTTCAAATCGACGCGGCGTGCGCTCACCGTCATCCCGACGCGGCGCACGATCACCGCCACCTTCAAAGCGGCGCGGCGCACCACCCGCGCCCTCGCGACGCGGCGGCCGATCGGACGCCGCGCGATGCGCGCCGCCAGCGTCCCGCTCGCGCGAAAACGATCCTTCAGCCCTTGCAGGACGCGCAGTACGTGCGCCAGAACCAGCCGGTTTGCCGGCGCCAGCCGGTCGCTTGCCGCCGCCCGCCGCGCCAGCGCCTTCACCCCGCGCCCCGCTCGATCCCGGCGTCGCCGGCCTGGGGCCCGCCGGGCGCGTCGGCTTACGCGCCGACGTGCTGCCGGTACGGACAGGGGCGCGTTCGGACGAAGCCGGCCGCGGGTGCTTGGCTGTTAATTTGACTCGCATGAAATCTCACACTGCGATCGCGCGCAGCAGTTCGGTCTCGACCTGAATTTGCAGGCGGTTGTCCGACAGACCGTGTCCATCCAGCAGGAACACGTCTTCGACGCGTTCGCCGAGCGTATTGATCCGCGCCGAAGCGACGCCGACCCGATGCTCGGCCAGCACACGCGCGATCGAATAAAGAAGGCCTGGCCGGTCGTTCGCCGACACGGACAGGATGTAGTATTGGCCGCGCTCGTCGGCCCGAAGATCGACGCGCGGGGTAACAGGGAAGGTCCGCGACAGCCGCGACAAACGGCCTTTCGACGGTCCCGGAAGCAGGGTGCCGTCACCAGTGAGGCGGGCGGTCAGTTCCTGTTCGACCAGATTGGCAATATCGCGATAATGCACGTCTTCTTCGGTATGCGCGACGAGGAAATTATCGAGCGCGTACCCGTGACGGGTCGTGCTGACCCGCGCATCGAGCACCGACAGGCCATTGCGATCGAAATACGCGCAAATGCCGGCGAACAGATCCGGCTGATCCTTCACGTACACCAGCACCTGAAGCGCCTCGCCGATCGGCGACGGACGGGCCCGCACGATCGGCGTCGGCGTTTCCACGTGGCGGTACAAGACACGCGTTTGCCACGCGATATCCGCCGCGTCGTGACGCAGGAAATAGCCGATGTCGAGCTTGTCCCACAGCGCCTTTTGCGCGCCTTCCGGCACGGTTTCGAGGCGCAGCAGCGCAAGCGCTTCTTCCTGACGCGACTTCAGTTCCGAATGCGCATCCGGCCGCGCGCCGCCGAGCACGGCGAGCGTGGCGCGGTACAGGTCTTCCAGCAGCTTGCCTTTCCACGTGTTCCAGACTTTCGGGCTGGTGCCGCGAATGTCGGCCACGGTCAGCAGATAGAGCGCCGTGAGGCGGCGCTCGGTACCGACCAGTTCGGCAAAGCGCTTGATGACTTCCGGGTCGCTCGTGTCCTGCTTTTGCGCGACCTGGCTCATGGTCAGATGTTGCTGGACCAGCCACACCACCAGTTCGCCGTCCTCGCCCGTGATTCCGTGATTGCGGCAGAAGCGCCGCGCGTCGGCCATGCCGAGCGTGGAATGGTCGCCGCCACGGCCTTTGGCGATATCGTGAAACAGCGCCGCCACGTACAGCACCCACGGCCGGTCGAAGTTGGCGATCAACTGGCTGCAGAACGGATATTCGTGCGCGTGTTCGGCCACTGCGAAGCGGCGCAGATTGCGCAGCACCATCAGGATGTGCTGGTCGACGGTGTAGACGTGATACAGATCGTGCTGCATCTGTCCGACGATGCGCCGGAAGTTCAGCAGATAGCGCCCCAGCACGCTGGTCTGGTTCATCAGACGCAGCGCGTGGGTGATGCCGGCCGGCTCCTTCAGGATGTCCATGAAGAGGCGACCGTTTTCCGGGTCGCGCCGCCAGTGCTGGTCCATCACGTCGCGGGCGTTGTAGATCGCGCGCAGCGTGCGCGCCGACAGGCCTTTCACGCCGGGCGTCTGCTCGTACAGCAGGAAGGCCTCTAGGATCGCGTTCGGCTCGCGCTGGAACACGTCGTCGCTGGCGATTTCCAGCATGCCCTGCTTTTCGACGAAGCGATCCGACAGCACGCGCGTGATGCCGCTCGTGCTGGGGAAGAGCTGCGCTTCGATGTTCTGGATCAGGATCGTGGCGAGCTGCGTGACAGCCTTGGCCGACCAGTAATAGCGGCGCATGAGCTGTTCGCTCGCACGCTTGGTGGCGGTCGGCTTATAGCCGAAGCTCTCGGCCACCGCCGTTTGCAGGTCGAACACCATGATGTCCTGACGACGGCCGGCGATCACGTGCAGCCGGGCGCGCAGCGCTTTCAGGAAACTCTCGTTACGGCGCAGTTCGCGCGCCTCGCGCTCGGTGATCAGGCCGCGCGCCTCGAGTTCGCGCCAGCTGCTGCCGAAACCGGCCGCTTGGGTGATCCACAGGATCAGTTGCAGATCGCGCAGGCCGCCCGGGCTTTCCTTGATATTGGGTTCGAGCGAGTAGGGCGTGTCCTGGAATTTGGCGTGACGCTGACGCATTTCCAGCACTTTGGCCTGGAAGAAGGCCTTCGGGTCGAGCGCTTCGCGGTAACGCTTCGCGAAGTCGTCGAACAGCTCGGCGCTGCCGGTAATGCGCCGTGCCTCGAGCAGCGAGGTGCGCACGGTGACGTCGTTGGCGGCTTCTTCGAGACATTGCGACACGCTGCGCACGCTGCTGCCGAGCTCCAGCCCCAAATCCCAGGCGAGGCTGATAAAGCGTTCGATGCGCGCTTCGAGATGCTCGATCGGCGCGTCGGGCAGCAGGACCAGAATGTCGATGTCGGAATGCGGCGCCAGTTCGCCGCGCCCGTAGCCGCCTACCGCTACCAGCGCCAGTTCGGGCGGCAGCTCGCAGGTGTTCCAGGCGGCGCGCAGGGAGTCGTCCGTGGCACGCGCCAACGAGGCCATCAACGCGTCGACGTTGGTGGCCGTCTTGAAGCGTTCCAGCAGTTGGGCTTTGGCCACTTTGTACTCCGCCTTGAGCGACGTGGCAGGGGATTGGGCGACGGCTGGAACACTACTCATTGGCAGGGAGGCGGTGAGGTCGGAAGTCGGTCAGGCCGTGGCCGCGACGACCGGCGGACGCGCGGGCGTGCCGGCGGACACGGTCAGCACGTCGTAGCCGGTTTCGGTGACGAGGATGGTATGTTCCCACTGCGCCGACAGGCTGCGGTCCTTGGTCTTGACGGTCCACTGGTCCGGCATGGTGCGAATGTCGCGGCGGCCGGCGTTGATCATCGGCTCGATCGTGAAGATCATGCCGGTCTGCAATTCGAGCCCGGTGCCGGGGCGGCCGTAGTGCAGGATCTGCGGGTCTTCGTGGAATACCGTGCCGATGCCGTGGCCGCAGTATTCGCGTACCACGCTGTAGCCCTGGTCTTCCGCATGTTTCTGGATCGCGTAGCCGATGTCGCCGAGATGCGCGCCCGGGCGCACCTGGTCGATGCCGAGCCACATGCATTCGAAAGTGGTCTGTACGAGGCGCCTGGCCAGGATCGAGCCTTCACCGACGATGAACATACGGCTGGTGTCGCCGAAATAGCCTTCCTTGATCACGGTCACGTCGATGTTCAGCGCGTCGCCGTTCTTCAGCGTTTTGTCGCCGGGAATGCCGTGGCAGATCACGTCGTTGACTGAAATGCAGGTGGCTTTCGGATAGGGCGGGTAGCCGGGCGGCTGATAATTCAGCGGCGCCGGAACCGTGCCCTGTTCCTTCAGCATGTATTCGTGGCACAGACGGTCGAGTTCACCGGTCGTGACGCCGGCCGTAACGAACGGGGTGATGTAGTCGAGCACTTCGCTTGCCAGTTTGCAGGCGACGCGCATCTGCGCGATATCGTGTTCGTTTTTGAGCGTAATAGCCATGAGTCGGGCCTGAAATGCGATTTATTGCGGGATTATCGCACCATATTCCGGCTGCCGCAGCCTTTTGCGACGGGGCCGGCGCGTTTCACTGGCTCCCCGGCGGGCTCGTTCGAGGCGGGCGGCGCTCGCGCGGGTGCAACCCGGCGGCCGTGAGCAGGACTACCGGGCAGGTTGAGTCGTGCAATAGTCGCGTGCTATAATCTTTGGCTAAGTCGATCTCTGTCTTACTTTATTCGTCCATGTGGACAAAAAAGCGGCAAGAATGGCTTCTCATAACGCCGGTTGCCTGCGCTATGAGGTGAATGCAGAAGCGAAAGCGGAAGCAACAAGGCAGCAGACTCGCAAGCCGGCGCACCCAGGGTGTCCGCCGCGTTCAGCCAGAGAGATTTATGGCAACGCGGCCGATACGGCAGCCGGCTTAAGACCCAACCCTCGCGGAGATTTTCATGGCAGTTACCATGCGTCAAATGCTGGAAGCCGGTGTCCACTTCGGTCACCAAACGCGCTTCTGGAACCCGAAGATGGCCCCCTTCATTTTCGGTCATCGCAACAAGATTCACATTATCAACCTCGAAAAGACGCTGCCGATGTACAACGACGCGCTGAAGTACGCGCGTCAACTGGCAGCCAATCGCGGCACGATTCTGTTCGTCGGCACGAAGCGTCAATCGCGCGACACGATCGCTGAAGAAGCACAACGCGCTGGCATGCCGTTCGTCAACGCGCGCTGGCTCGGCGGCATGCTGACCAACTTCAAGACGCTGAAGGTCTCGATCAAGCGCCTGAAGGACATGGAAGCAGCGCTGGAAGCAGGCGAAACCGAACGCATGAGCAAGAAGGAAGCGCTGCTGTTCGAACGCGAAATGGCCAAGCTGCAAAAGTCGATCGGCGGCGTGAAGGACATGGGCGGCATTCCGGACGCGATCTTCGTGGTCGACGTCGGCTACCACAAGATTGCCGTGACCGAAGCGAACAAGCTCGGCATTCCGGTCATCGCCGTGGTCGACACGAACCACTCGCCGGAAGGCATCGACTACGTGATCCCGGGTAACGACGACGCTTCGAAGGCTGTCGCTCTGTACACGGCTGGCGTGGCTGACGCGATCGTCGAAGGCCGTGCGAACGCGGTCAACGAAGTGGTGCAAGCTGCACGTGGTGGCGACGGCGACGAGTTCGTCGAGGTCAACTCGGAAGCGTAAAGCTGCCCCGTGTCCGGCAAAAAAGGGGGCTTTCTACAGGCCCCCTTTTTTTAAGCCGCGACATTGTGATGGGGCGCTGCCGGCAGTGTCCGAAGCAGTGCCCGAGGCGTTCTCCGTAAAAAAGTACGGTCAACGCTGAAACGAATTCTTGCCGCCGGCATCGAAGTCCGGGCGGCGTGTGACAGACGGAACTCAAGGAGCAAATGATGGCGGCAATTACCGCAAGCATGGTTGCAGAACTGCGCGCAAAGACCGACGCGCCGATGATGGAATGCAAGAAGGCGCTGACGGAAGCCGACGGCGACATGGCGCGCGCTGAAGAGCTGCTGCGCGTGAAGCTGGGCAACAAGGCCAGCAAGGCAGCGTCGCGCGTGACGGCTGAAGGCGTGGTCGCATCGTTCATCGGTGGCAACGCGGGTTCGCTGGTCGAACTGAACTGCGAAACCGACTTCGTCTCGAAGAACGACGACTTCCTGGCTTTCTCGAAGCAAGTCGCCGAGCTGGTCGCCACGCAAAACCCGGCTGACGTCGCAGCGCTGGCGGCACTGCCGCTGGACGGTTCGACCGTCGACGCAGTGCGCCTGGCACTGGTCGGCAAGATCGGTGAAAACCTGTCGATCCGCCGTTTCGTGCGTTTCGAAACCTCGAACAAGCTGGCGGCGTACCTGCACGGCACGCGTATCGGCGTGCTGGTCGAGTACACCGGCGCGGACGAGCAGGTCGGCAAGGACGTTGCGATGCACATCGCCGCGATGAAGCCGGTGTCGCTGTCGTCGGAAGACGTGCCGGCGGATCTGATCGCCAAGGAACGCAGCATTGCTGAACAGAAGGCCGCCGAATCGGGCAAGCCGGCTGAAATCGTCGCCAAGATGGTCGACGGCAGCGTGCAGAAGTACCTGAAGGAAGTGTCGCTGCTGAACCAGACGTTCGTTAAGAACGACAAGCAGACGATCGAACAGATGCTGAAGGCTGGCAACTCGAGCGTGCAGAAGTTCGCGCTGTTCGTGGTCGGCGAAGGCATCGAGAAGAAGCAGGACGACTTCGCCGCTGAAGTCGCCGCTCAAGTCGCTGCTGCAAAGCAACAATAAGTCTCACCCAAGCTTCACTGCAATATCGTTGGACCCGCGGCGGAGCAAGACTTTGCCGCGGTCGGCAGCGCCGCAAGGCTGCGCGCGGGTTGACCCTCGCCGCGCAGCCGCCGCTGGCGAACCCCAGGGTTCGTCAATTTGGCGACGCTTGCCCGAATCAGCATTTCACCCCTACATTAGTCCCTTGTTGTTGCCCTGTTCTGCGCGATCTGGATACCCCTATGCCCACTGCCTATAAACGCGTCCTGCTCAAACTCTCCGGTGAAGCTCTGATGGGCGACGATGCCTTTGGCATCAATCGCGCGACCATCGAACGAATGGTGGCGGACGTGGCCGAAGTGGTCCGTCTCGGAACGCAGTTGGCCGTGGTGATCGGCGGCGGCAATATTTTCCGCGGCGTCGCGGGCGGCGCGGCGGGTATGGACCGCGCCACAGCCGACTACATGGGCATGCTGGCCACCATGATGAACGCGCTGGCCCTGCAGGACGCCATGCGCCACGCCGGCATCGAGGCGCGCGTGCAATCGGCGCTGCGCATGGACCAGGTGGTCGAGCCGTACATCCGGCCCCGCGCGATTCGCCAGCTCGAAGAAGGCAAAGTCGTGATTTTCGCGGCCGGCACCGGCAACCCGTTCTTCACGACCGACACGGCCGCCGCGTTGCGCGGCTCGGAAATCGGCGCGGAAGTCGTGCTGAAAGCCACCAAGGTGGACGGCGTGTATTCCGCCGACCCGAAGAAGGACCCGAGCGCGACGCGTTACACCACGATCAGCTTCGACGAGGCGATCGGCCGCAATCTGCAGGTGATGGACGCCACGGCGTTCGCGCTGTGCCGCGACCAGAAACTGCCGATCCGGGTGTTTTCGATCGTCAAACCGGGCGCGCTCAAGCGCATCGTACAAGGCGAGGACGAGGGTACCCTCGTCCACGTGTAAACTCTCGTTCACATAACGTGGGCTTTCGCGCGAGCCCGGGCCGCCGCATCTTGCGCGCGCTGGCCGGCTCGCACCGTTTTGAAGGTTCGGAGGTTTAAAAATGTCTGTGGCTGATATCAGGAAGGGCGCTGAACAAAAGATGCAGCGCTCCATCGACGCGTTCAAGAACGACCTGTCGAAGATCCGCACGGGCCGTGCGCACACGGGCCTGCTCGATCACATCCAGTGCGACTACTACGGTTCGCCGGTGCCGATTTCGCAAGTCGCGAACCTGACTCTGATCGACGCACGCACGATCGGCGTGCAGCCGTGGGAAAAGAAGATGGTGCAGGTCGTCGAAAAGGCGATCCGCGAGTCGGACCTGGGTCTGAACCCGGCCACGCAAGGCGACGTGATCCGCGTGCCGATGCCCGCGCTGACGGAAGAACGCCGCCGCGAACTGACCAAAGTGGTCAAGAGCGAAGCGGAAACGGCCAAGGTCGCAGTGCGCAACCTGCGCCGTGACGCTAACGAGCAACTGAAAAAGCTCGTGAAAGACAAGGAAATTTCGGAAGACGACGAGCGTCGTGCAGGTGACGACGTTCAGAAGCTGACGGACAAGTTCGTCGCCGAAATCGACAAGCTCGTCGTGACGAAGGAAGCCGAGATCATGACGGTCTGAGGCCGGTCGGCTCAGCACTTTCAGGTTTCCACTTCTTTTATTTGCAGTCACTGTCCCGACGGCCATGACCTATACCAGCTCAACCGTGCGCGTGCCTGATGTCGCCGCGGTGCCGCGACATATCGCGATCATCATGGACGGCAACGGCCGTTGGGCCACCCAGCGGCGCTTGCCGCGCGTGGCGGGCCATACGCGCGGCGTCGACGCAGTGCGCGCGGCCGTCGAGGCGTGCGCCCGTCAGGGTGTCGAATATCTGACGCTGTTCGCTTTCAGCTCGGAAAACTGGCGTCGTCCGAACGACGAAGTGTCGTTCCTGATGCGCCTGTTCGTGACCGCGCTGGAGCGCGAGATCGGCAAGCTGCACGCGAACGGCATCCGGTTGCGCGTGGTGGGCGATCTGTCCCGCTTCGATACGCGCATCCGCGACCTGATCAGGCGCGCGGAGACCAAGACCGCGCGCAATACCCGTCTCACGCTCACAATCGCCGCGAATTACGGCGGCCGCTGGGACATCATGCAGGCCACCCGCAAGCTCGCCGAACAGTCGGCGCTGGCGGGCAAGGCGGTCGAGGTGACCGAGGAATCGTTCGCCGAGCACCTGTCCATGGCTTATGCGCCGGAGCCGGATCTCTTCATCCGCACGGGCGGCGAGCGCCGTGTCAGCAACTTCCTGCTGTGGCAGCTCGCCTACACCGAGTTCTACTTCACCGACACGTTCTGGCCGGATTTCGACGCCGACGCGCTCGGCCATGCCATCGCTTCGTACGCGGAGCGCGAACGCCGCTTCGGCCGCACCAGTGCTCAACTCGAGCCGCAATCGCAAAACGTCGATTCGCTTCCATGCTAAAAACCCGTGTCATCACGGCGATCATCCTGCTGGCGGTGTTCCTGCCGGTCACGTTGTTCGCGCCGGTGGGCGCATTCGGCGCGTTGATCGCCTTCGTCGTCGTGTTCGCCGCATGGGAGTGGGCGCGCCTGCTCAAGCTGGGCGGCGCGGGCCCGGTCATTTACGCGCTGGTGGCCGCGGTGGCGCTGGTCGCCAGCACGCGCCTCGGCGCCGGGATCGAAGAGGCGCGGCCGCTATTTCAGGCCGCTGCTATTTTCTGGGTGATCGCCGGTCCGTTCGTGCTGCTGCGCAAGCCCACGCTCGCGCAGGGCGCCTGGCGTCCCTTTCTGTTTCTTGCCGGCATTGTGGTATTTGTCGCGTGCTGGCATGCTCTCGTCGCCGCGCGCATGCAGGGCGTGCCGTTCGTGCTGTCGCTGCTGCTATTGGTATGGCTGGCCGATATCGGCGCATACTTCTCTGGAAAAGCGTTCGGAAAACACAAGCTGGCGCCTGCCATCAGTCCGGGCAAGACTTGGGAGGGCGCGATCGGCGGCTGGCTGGTGGTGATGATCGTCGCGGCGGCGGCGGTCTTTTTGCATGCGTTCGAGCCGACCCTGTATTCTGCGCTGCTGGCGCATTGGGGCGCCGTGCGCACGCTGCTCGCGCTGACCCTGCTGGTGGCATTCAGCGTGGTGGGCGACCTGTTCGAATCGATGATGAAACGCCAGGCCGGTGTGAAGGATTCAAGCGGCCTGTTGCCGGGGCACGGCGGCGTGCTCGACCGCATCGATGCCTTGTTGCCGGTGCTGCCGCTTGCCATGCTGCTGCTCGGCTAGAGAAAGAGATATGCAAAAACGTCTGACATTGCTCGGTTCCACGGGCTCGATTGGAGACAGCACGCTCGACGTCGTCGCGCGTCATCCCGAGCGTTTTTCGGTTTATGCGCTCTCCGCGCATCGCAACGGCGACAAGCTCGTCGAGCAATGCCTGCGCTTTCAGCCCGAAGTCGCGGTGGTCGGCGACGCCGACACGGCCGCGAGCGTCGCGGCTAAACTGCGCGCAGCGGGTTGCAAGACCGAGGTCACGTACGGACCGCAGGCGCTCGTCGACGTGTCGAAGAGCGACGGCTGCGACACGGTGGTGGCGGCAATCGTCGGCGCGGCCGGTCTTGCGCCGAGTCTTGCCGCCGCGCGCGCCGGCAAACGCATCCTGCTCGCCAACAAGGAAGCGCTGGTCATGTCCGGCGCGATCTTCATGGACGCGGTGCGCGACAACGGCGCCGTGCTTCTACCGGTCGACAGCGAACACAACGCGATTTTCCAATGCCTGCCGCGCGAAGCCGCGCTGCACGGCGGCGTCTCCAAGATCATTCTGACCGCGTCGGGCGGCCCGTTTCGCACGCGCGAACCGGCCACGCTCGTCGACGTCACGCCGGAAGAAGCCTGTAAGCATCCGAACTGGGTCATGGGCCGAAAGATTTCGGTCGACTCGGCCACCATGATGAACAAGGGCCTCGAAGTGATCGAGGCGCACTGGCTGTTCGGTTTGCCGGGCGAGCGCATCGAGGTGCTGATTCACCCGCAGAGCGTGATCCACTCAATGGTGTCGTACGCGGACGGCTCGGTGCTCGCGCAGCTCGGCAATCCCGACATGCGCACGCCGATCGCGCACGCGCTGGCGTTTCCGGATCGCGTCGATTCGGGCGTGGCGCAACTCGATCTGCTGCAGGTCGCGTCGCTCACGTTCGAGAAGCCGGATTACACGCGCTTTCCGTGTCTTGCCCTTGCAGTCAAGGCACTGGCTGAGGGAGGCCTCGCGAGCGCGGCCCTGAACGCCGCGAACGAAATCGCGGTTGAAGCGTTCCTCGCGCGCCAGATCGGTTTCATGACGATTGCCCAGGTGGTCGACGCGGTGCTCAACGCGTTGCCGAACCGCAGCGCGCACGCGCTCGAAGACGTGATCGAAGCGGATGCCGCCGCGCGTCGCGCCGCTGCCGAATTCATCGCGCGTCTGCCCGACGGCGCTCGTCGAACGGAACGCGCCGTCCAGTGAGGCGCACATGAACCTGCTGATCGAACTGCTCGCCTTCGCGGTCGCGATTGGCGTACTCGTGGTCGTCCACGAATACGGGCATTACAGCGTGGCGCGTCTGTGCGGCGTCAAGGTGCTGCGTTTTTCGATCGGCTTCGGCAAGCCGCTGTTCCAATGGGTGAGCCCGAAGACGGGCACCGAATGGACCATTGCCGCGCTGCCGCTCGGCGGCTATGTGAAGATGCTCGACGAGCGCGAGACCGGCACCGAGCCGATCCCCGCTGAAGCATTGCCGCATGCGTTCAACCGGCAGTCCGTGTGGCGCCGTTTTGCGATTGTCGCGGCCGGTCCGGTCGCGAACTTCCTGCTGGCCATCGTGCTGTTCGCGCTCGTCTTCGCCACCGGCGTGACGGAGCCGGCGGCGGTGGTCGCCGCGCCCTCGCCGAATACGCCCGCGGCCATTGCCGGTTTCGAGGGCGGCGAAACGATCGTGGCCGTGCGTGCCGAGAACGCCGGCGAGTCCGAGCCCGTGCGCTCCTGGTCGGACCTGCGCTGGAAGCTGCTGGGTGCGGCATTCGATCACAAGCGCGTTGTGCTGAGCGCGAAAGATGCGCACGGCACGTCGGATTTCCAGCTCGATCTGCGCGGCCTCGGCGAGAAAGACGTCGACGACGACTTCATGTCGCATCTCGGTTTCGAGCCGGGCGGTGGCAAGCTGACGGTCGCGGGTGTGCAACCGGGTAGCGCGGCGCAAAAGGCCGGGCTGGCTGCGGGTGATCGTCTGCGTGCCGTCGACGGCATTCCGACCGACAACGCCACGGCCTTCATCGCTTATGTAAAATCGCACGCCGGCAAAGCGGTGACGCTGCAGGTCGAGCGTGGCGGCAAGGCGGCGGGCAAGCTCGAAGACGTGAGCATCGTGCCGCAGGCACAGCGTGATGAAACGACAGGTCAGCAGATCGGCCGCATCGGCGCGGAACTGGCCACGCAAGTGCCGTCGATCGATGTGCATTACGGTCCGATTGAAAGCTTGCAGTTGGGTGCGCACCGCACGTGGGATCTCGCGGTGTACTCGGTGCGCATGTTCGGCAGGATGGTGGTCGGCGAGGCGTCGCTGAAAAATCTTTCCGGTCCGGTGACGATCGCCGACTACGCAGGAAAGAGCGCACGTCTAGGTCCTTCTGCATTCCTGTCGTTCCTGGCCCTTGTCAGTATTAGCCTTGGTGTACTGAACCTGTTACCAATTCCGGTATTGGACGGGGGTCATCTGTTATATTATTTGGTTGAAGCTGTGACCGGTAAAGTTGTCTCCGATCGCTGGCAACTCGTTTTTCAGAGGGCGGGTCTCGCCTGCATCGTCGCATTGTCGGCGATCGCGCTGTTCAACGATCTGGCTCGTTTAATCCATTTTTAAAGTGTTCGGCGGCGTTCACGATGGCGACCGCCCGACCTGATGCAGCTATACACACTGGGGAAGCACGTTGTTTAAACCTCATCGCTTTGTTCCAAAGACGGTTATAGCCGCGGCATTCGCCGCGCATGGGCTGGTTGCTCACGCAACGACGCCCTTCGTGGTGCAAGACATCCGGATCGAGGGATTGCAACGCGTCGAACCTGGTACCGTGTTCGCCTATCTGCCCATCAAGCAAGGCGACACCTTCAGCGACGACAAGGCATCGGAAGCCATTCGCGCTCTGTATGCCACGGGCTTCTTCAACGACGTCAAGATCGCGACCGAAGGCAACGTCGTCATCGTGCAGGTGCTGGAACGTCCGGCCATCGGCACGATCGACTTCGCCGGCATTCATGAGTTCGACAAGGAAAACCTGACCAAGGCGCTGCGCGCCGTGGGTTTGTCGCAAGGCCGTTACTACGACAAGGCGCTGGTCGATAAGGCCGAGCAGGAACTGAAGCGTCAG
>NZ_JARESV010000069.1:0-33111 GCF_046026985.1 Paraburkholderia sp. RL18-101-BIB-B | reverse complement strand
TGCGCGATGGGCAACGGCCACGCTTGCGGGGGCTGCGCCGACCGCAGACAAAATGTCTCGCCTACTCAGCCTATAGCCTTCGAAGAACCGCCGCCATTGGACTTTGGTTCAATGGGCTTTGTCGCAATAAGGGACCTGCTATGCTGAAGTCTCGAGAACGAACGATCTGATCGATGAATCTGAACCTGAATCCGGCTGTGGCGAAGGTGCTCAAGCGTCTGCACTATCCGCTTGAAGTAATCCTTCTCTGCGTACGCTGGTATGTTGCGTATCCGCTGAGTCTGCGCCACCTCGAGCAGATGATGGCCGAGCGAGGAATTTCGGTTGACCATTCGACCGTGCATCGCTGGGCGCTCAAACTGTTGCCGGTGCTGGAGAAAGCGTTCCGACGCTGCAAGCGGGAGGTCGGCACTACTTCGGGTCAGGGGCGAATGGAAATATCTGTATCGCGCCGTGGACGAGGCTGGCAACACGATCGATTTCCTGCGGCGAGCCCATCGTGACAAGGTTGCGGCCCGGCGCTACTTCGAAAAGGCGATTGCCCGGAACGGCGAACCGCAGACCGTGACGATTGATAAAAGCGGATCAAATCTGGCGGCGCTACGGGTGCTTAACGCTCAACGTGCGCCGATCAGGATCCGCCAGAAGAAGTACCTGAACAACGTCGTCGAGCAGGGCCACCGTGCCATCAAGCGTCGCACCCGACCAATGCTGGGCTTCAAGAATTTTCGTTGTGCACGCATCATTCTGAGCGTTTCGAGTTCATGCACATGATCGTCAAAGGCCAGATGAAAGACGGGGGCATCGCGCAAACTCCCGCCCAGCAGATTTACCCGTTGGTCGCATGAGTAGTCCTCATCATATCGAAATTTGTCTGACTCGCCTTCCCTATAGCGACAAAGCCGGCCGAAGTGCCTATGCGGGAGAACCCGGGTTTTCCGTTCACCCGACACGGGTTGGAACTCGCGAGTATGTCACTTTCGCCGATACCGGTAGATGCGGAAGGACTCAATATCGACTACGGCTTCCAACATGAGCCGAATACCGATCTGGTTGTCGTAACTCCCGGGCAGCAGGCACCGCTCGGTCCCACGCTCTCACTCGCCAGGCGTCTGCGCCTTCTCGACTGGGCTGCGAAAGAAGGAGCCTGGGTCCTTGAAGACGACTATCTGAGCGAGCTGCAACTGACGGCACGCGCCGCGCCGGCGCTCGCGTCGCTTGATCGTGGCCAGCACGTCATTCATATTGGCTCCTTCAGCAAAACGACCAGTCCTGCATTGCGATTGGGATTCGTTGTCGCCCCCTTGCCGCTTGTATCCCGGTTCGCAGAGTTGGCAGCATGCCTGGCTCCGTCACCTTGGCTGTCTGTGCAACTCGCGACGGCGCAGTTCATGCACGACGGACACTACATGCGTATTCTTCGACGCATGAAGCGGCTCTATGTCGGTCAACGCGACGCGTTGCTCAAATGCCTCGATGAGCGTGCTTTCGAGACAACGACTGCCGGCTTGTCCGTACTTGTGCGGTTGCCCGACGGCGTCTCGGACATCTCCATCGCGAGAGCATTGTTAGAGTTCGGATTGGGTCCCGCACCGCTGTCACCGTGGTATGCGTCGCCAGCCTCTGCGAGATCAGGACTTTTGTTGGCTGTCGCGACCTCACCGGAGAGAAACCTCGTCAATTCCTGCGACCGGCTGCGTGAGGTGATAAGACGCTATACATGAAGCATGTAATGCTACGTCAGAGCCCAATCAGCCTGCGGCCGCTTTTCGACTTCCTTCAGACATCCGAGATATTCACACCACCGCCTGCAGTGGCCGACTCCTGCCCGACAGAATCGTCGGCAGTCGACCCTCTTCTGCCCTTCGACCCGGCGCGACCTTAATGGCAGCCTCCGAGGTTCAACGGTCATTCGTGCTGCCTTTCGACATCTTCTGGATCTGCTGATCAGGGTGAATCCTCGCTTGGGAGGTGCCTCGGCACGTCATGGTCAGGCGCAACGGAGGCATCGCGCCCGAGGCGTCCGGGCGCTGTCGCAACAGTCACGGATTGGCTGATTCGAAAGTAGATTTCTCAGAGTACGGCGTTCCTTATTTTCACGGAATCGGACCAAAGTCGCATTGCCGCTTTTCGTGCCGAAGCCTACATTTTGAAAGCAGCTCCCAAAAATACCTCTGGATCGCCGGAGAGTCAGTGTGGTGACTCTGAGGAGGGACAACTTTACGTGGATTGAACCGTGTGACCGTTCGCAATGATCGACCACCCCACCAGGATCGTCGATTTCCAATTGTTGTCACGTGCAAACCAGCAATCGCCGTGGGATTTATCGCGGTTCAACAGGAGTGAGCAATGAAAGCAATCAGGACATTCAGGCTGATGGGTGGCCCATTGATCGTCGTGGTATCCATCAACGCGTCGTCGCAGACTAGCGAATCTGCGGCGCCGTCGACTCAATCAATTCCCGTCTTGTTGCCATGCTGAGTCGCCTCGTCAGAAGTCGCTCCTGCCAGCCATCTGGAAGGTAGCAAACTACATGAGGCAACAACAACAAATAACCTGAGTCAATGCGCTACCGTGACGATTCGTCATGCAAAAGTACAATCCGCGGCGCGAGCCGGCCAGGAGGAGGCGAGCATGGAAACCATCGTGAAGGCGCGTGGGAAGGCCAAGACCAAAGTCCATAACGTCGTGGAGGATGTCCGGGTTCTTCGCTCCCGCGCAGAGCGTCTCGCCGCCGGTCAGGCGTTGCGCGATAAGGTGCCGCGCGGCAGCCACGCCGACTGGACACCATCGGCCCAGCGCCGGGATCCCATCGAGATACTGGAAGAATCGAACCAGGACCGATTGCCGGAACTGGTCCCGATCCGCTATGGCCGTATGCTCCGCAGTCCCTTCACGTTCCTGCGCGGCTCGGCGGCGCTCATGGCCCACGATCTCGCGACTACCCCAAGTACAGGTCTTCGAGTACAAGCCTGTGGAGACTGCCACCTGTTGAATTTTGGCCTGTTTGCCACCCCGGAGCGCAATCTGGTCTTCGATCTGAACGACTTTGACGAAACGCTGCCAGCGCCCTGGGAATGGGACCTCAAACGGCTGGCCGTCAGTTTCGCGATTGCTGGGCGCGATAACGACTTGCCGGATGCAGATTCCCGGACAGCCGTCCTCGAGTGCGTGCGCACATATCGGGAGCACCTGCGGGAATACTCCCGGATGAATCCGCTGGAAGTCTGGTACACCCGCCTGGACATGGAAACCCTCATTGCGATGGCATCCGATGAAAAGGTCAAAAAGACCCGCGAACGACTGGCAGAAAAAGCCCGCCAGCGTGTTGTCGAAAACCTCTTTCCCAAGATCACCGGCGAAGTGGCTGGGCGACGTCGCCTGGTCGATCAACCGCCGCTGCTCTACCACGTCAGTGACCCGGGCTTCGAGGAACGGGTTCGTGAGGCACTGGCCGACTATCGCCAGTCGCTGTCCGACGAACGCCGTGTCCTCATGGATCGCTACCACCTGGAGGACTTCGCCCTGAAGGTCGTGGGTATTGGCAGCGTCGGCACCCGGTGCTTCATCGGGCTGTTTTTCGACGAGGAAGACCATCCCCTGATCCTCCAGTTCAAGGAACAGCGCCGGTCGGTCCTCGAACCCTATGCGGAAAAGAGCCACTATGACAATCAGGGACAGCGCGTCGTCATGGGACAACGGCTGATGCAGTCCTCCAGCGACATCTTTTTAGGTTGGTTGCGGGGACAGCGAGGCTATGACTTTTTTGTGCGCCAGTTGCGGGACATGAAGATGTCGGCTCCCACCGAGGAAGTCACGCCCGCGCAGATCAACCGCTATGCCGGGCTCTGCGGCTGGACCCTGGCCCGCGCCCATGCCAAGTCCGGGGATGCCACGACTATCAGTGGCTATCTGGGCAAGGGCGACACCTTTGACGAGGCCATCGGCACGTTTTCGCTCGCCTATGCAGATCAGACGGAGCGTGATCACGCGGCGCTGGTGAAGGCGGTACGCACTGGGAGGCTGGAAGCTCTCGTTGAGGAATAGCGTCCTCGACGACTCGCCCGCATTGGTTGTCGTTAGTTATGTATCGGATTTCCGGCGTGCTCGATCTCTGCGATGCGGCACGACGCGTTAGGGCGAGAGCGTAGGAGGCAATCTTGCCGACGGGCAGGTTGGCGCACGGCGGAACGCTGTATCGCGGATTCGAAACGCCCTAAGTTCTGAACGACGGCGGTTTGACTTCGCGGATTGTCGTTCAGATGGTGAGGACATATCATGACGGGACTTCGCTTTGTTGGCGCCTTGCTGGTCGGGATTTCGGTGCTCTCGTCGTCGGCGCGAGCCGCGTCGGGACCGGGTGCATCCGCTGTGGCACAAGCATCGTCGGCCCCGGCTGCTGTTGCGAAAACCCGCCAGTTGAACCTCGCGGTCAAACCGTGGACCGGAGACTTCGACGCGATGCTCGAGCGCCGCTCGATCCGCTTTCTGGTGCCGTTCAGCCGTACGCTGTACTTCAACGACAAAGGTCGAGAACGCGGTCTGACCGCTGAACTCGCGCGCGACTTCGAACGTTACGTCAACAAGCGCTACGCCAGCCGGCTCGGCAAACGCCCGGTGACGGTCTTCCTGATTCCAACGACCCGGGACAAACTTCTGACGAACCTCCAGACCGGGCTGGGCGATATCTCGGCGGGCAACCTGACGGCGACCGACGACCGGCGCAAGCTTGTCGACTTTGTTGCGCCGCGTGACCGCAAGCCGGTCCGGGAACTGATTGTGACCGGTCCCCGCGCTCCGGCTATCGCAACCCTGGACGACCTCGCGGGAAAGCAGGTGTATGTACGCAAGGCGACGAGTTACTTCGAGAGTCTGACGGCGCTGAACGACCGGTTCAGGAAAGCGGGCAAGCCGGTCATGCAGATCACGCTGCTGCCCGACGCACTCGAAGATGAGGACACGCTCGAAATGCTCAATGCGGGAATGCTCGGCATCGTAGTGGCCGACGACTGGAAAGCAAAACTGTGGGCGCAAGTTCTGCCTCGGATCAAGGTCAGGGAGGATCTGGTGGTACGCAGCGAAGGCTATGTGGGTTGGGCGATCAGGAAGAACAGCCCGCAACTGCAGGCTGCGGTGACCGATTTCTATAACGAGTTTCTCAAAAAGCAGGGCGTCATCGACTATCGGCTCGCACAGTTCATGAAGCGTATCAGGCAAGTCACTGATGCTTCGGGTGCGGTGGAGCGCAAGCGTTTCGAAGAAACACTTACCCTCTTCGAGAAGTATGGCAAGCAGTATGGCTTCGACCCTCTGATGCTGGCCGCCCAAGGCTATCAGGAATCGCAGTTGAACCAGTCGGCGCGCAGTCACGTTGGCGCGATCGGCGTCATGCAGTTGATGCCGGGAACAGGCAAGGAAATGGCAGTCGGCAACATCGCTGTAACCGAGTCCAACATCCATGCGGGCACCAAATACATGGATCGGCTGATGACACGCTACTTTCCGGACGCGCACTTCGACGATGACAATCGCACGTTGTTTGCCTTCGCGAGCTACAACGCGGGGGCGGCCAATATCGCAAAGATGCGCAAGGAGGCCGCGGCCCGCGGGCTGGATCCGGACAAGTGGTTCAACAATGTCGAAATCGTAGTCGCGGAGAAGATCGGTATCGAAACCACGACGTACGTACGCAACATATTCAAATATTACGCCGCATACCGCTTGATCGCCGATGCTCAAGCGGCCAGAACCAGGGCTTTAGGGAAGATGCAGCCGCCGAATTGACAGGACGTAAGTGTGGTGGAAGGCGATTGAGATCGACCAACTCATTGAAGCATAAGGGCCCGGCACTGCCAAACTGGCAGACGGCCCAGATGAAAGCTTAAGGCTACGCTGAAAATGGTCAACGGCATTGGGCGTTCAATCGTTAGATTTGCATGAAACAACAGACCCTTGCGATGGCGGCCGATCAAGGCGCCGGATTTGAACAGTACCGTCGGCCAACCAAACGCGATGTGTTCCTTGAGACGATGGAGCAGATCGTGCCGTGGGCGCAACTGTGCGAGGTTGTCGAGCCGTACTATCCGAAGGGTCAAGGCGGTCGCCCGCCAGTGGGTCTGGAGCGCATGCTGCGCATGCACTTTGTGCAGCACTGGTTCAACCTGGCCGATGAAGCGTGCGAGGAGGCGCTGCTGGATAGCACCGCATTGCGGCGATTCGTCGGGATTGACCTGGGGCGCGAGCGGGTTCCCGATGGCACGACGCTGTTGAAGTTTCGCCGGCTGCTGGAGCGCAACAAGCTCGGCGAGCAGTTGTTCTCCAAGGTCGGCGAAGTACTGCAAGGGCATGGGCTGAAGGTTGGCACCGGCACGATCGTGGATGCCACCATCATCGGTGCGCCCAGTTCCACGAAGAATGCGGACAAGGCACGAGACCCCGAATTGCATCAGACAAGGAAGGGCCAGCAGTGGTACTTCGGCATGAAGCTGCACATCGGTGTGGATAGCCAGACGGGACTGGCACACAGCGCGGTAGTGACGGCGGCAAACGTGCACGACAAGCATCCGCTGCCGGCGCTGCTGCACGGCGACGAGCGGCGTGTGTACGGTGACAGCGCCTATGCGAGCCAGAAGGAACTCATCGCCAGCAAGGCGCCGAAAGCGAAGGACTTCACTAACCAGCGTGTGCGCAACCGCAGTGGTGAAGTCGATGAAACCAAGCGCTCGAAAAACCGCAACAAGTCGAAGATTCGTGCCCGGGTCGAACACGTCTTTGCGGTGGTCAAGCGGCTGTGGGGCTTCGGCAAGGTGCGCTATCGCGGCCTCGCGAAGAACGCCACGCGTGCCTTTACTGCACTCGCGCTGGCCAACATCTACATGAGCCGCACGCGGCTGATGGCACAGGTGCGTCCATAAGCAGCCGATGGGTCGAGAGCCCACTTGCCAGGTCCTTCAGGGCCGGGAAATCGAACCAGTCGCATCGCTGATCTCACGTTCCGAAATTCAGCATCAAGCTGTCGGCGAAAACGGTGGCTTCTTCAGCGTAGCCTTAAGTCGATCCAGCGCGCCCAGACTCATTGGAGCTTTGCAGCGGGAACCAAGGTGTCACCTCTCAAGATCTGAGCGAGAGCGCGTTGTCGACAAAACGGAACCGTGTGCAACATGACTATCAGCCCATGCGGACGACGCACCAAAGGATCTCGCCAGAGGTGAAAAATCAGTTGGTGCGCGAGTGTGCGACGTTCATCCTTTGCGAGAATTATTTCCAGTGCATCAACATGACGTTCACGCCGAGTTCCGTTCCGGTTGCCAACCGACTCATTTTTTTATTTAGAGACCGTTTCAAACAGAGATCCCGGAGAGGCTATTGACAATTCCGGCAAGCTGCTAGCCTTCCGCACAGCGTTTGTTTGCATGGCCTGCACACTCAGGTCCATACTCACGTCAGGTTCCGTGATAGCGAAACTGCCGACCTTTTCGCCTGCCCAGATTGTGATAGAGGGAAGGCTGGTGCCGTCGCACCGCCACGCTCTCGCGGTTGTCTGCATCGATCGATACGCTATTCAAGGTTTCCAAAAGTCGGAATTCAAAAAATCTACGCGTTCCGCAAGCCCTTGCCCGGCAGTCGTCGCGAAAGCGTCTCGTCGAAGTCGGCCAGGGTTGGCATCTGCATCGCGGGTCTGCGCTCAAGTGCTCCAAGCGAAGCCCTCCAGGCATCGAGGATCTCGAGACGCTCCTGGTGTTCGATGTACGGCACGTGATACGCAAAGAAGGGGTCGAGAACGTCGAAGCCAACATAGCCAAGGGTTCCTTGCAGGAGAGGACGCAACATCATTGCGAGATCGCCATGGATCCCACCGTCGCAAACCATCGATTGCCGGCTGCCGAGCGTGGCGCAGACCAGAGCTTTCCTTCCAATCATTCCGCCACGGTCATAGATACGTCGGCCACCGTAGAACGCTCCTGAGACGAAAACCCTGTCTATCCAGCCTTTGAGAATTGCAGGCATGGAGAACCAATAGATGGGGAACGTCAGAAGCAGCAGGTCACAGCGGCGGACTTTTTCGACTTCATTCAGGATGTCGGCTGACAGTGTTCCTGTCTCAAGTCCGTGCCGTTGCTCGAGGGCATAGACAAGATAGTCGCCGTTTTGAGGAACCCCGAAATCGGCAGCATTGGCTACTGGATTAAAGTTAAGTGCATACAGATCGGTGACTTCAACGCTGTGGCCGGCCGCAGTCAGTACGTCAACGGCGGCGTTTTTCATAGCCGACGCGAATGATTTAGCCTCTGGATGAGCGTGGACAACAAGTACTTTCATCTTCTACTCGACTCCTGTTGGCCCCCCCTGCCGCCAGGCATGGATGAAGACCGTTCGATTACTATGGCGATCGTTCGCCCCCGCCACCGTATGTGGTCGTACATTCCATACTTCCGTGCATACGGAGTTCGTACCCGGGGTTGTATGAAGAGTCGAAGGCCAACGTGATTAACACGCACGAGACCGGACATGCGAGGAAGTTTTGCGGTGCATAGCCGCAAGCCGGATTCTAGTGGTCGGCCGCAGCCAGTACGGGAGCAAACTCCGCCCGCACGTCGCCCTTGCGAGGCAGTCCCATAATCCCGCGCGCTTCAGCTGGCGTTGCAGGCTCGTAGCCCATCTCGCGCACGAGGCGCACGATCCGCTCGGTCAGTTGAACGTTAGTGGCCAGTTCGCCTGGGCGATAGTACAAGTTGTCTTCCAGCCCAACGCGGACGTGGCCGCCTAGCAGCAACGAATTCATCGCCGCGGGCAACTGCGCGGGCCCGATACCGCTGACACAAAAAATGCTCCCCTTCGGCAGCAGGTCTACCATCGATTGCAGCACACGCGGCGTGTATGGCATCGCGTTCTGAAAGCCGCGATGGACACCAAGTACAAGGTTGATAAAAAACGGCTCTTCGTCGAACCCTGCCGCTGTCAGAGTCGCGACGTCCTGGACGATATGAGTCGGGCTGAAAACCTCCCACTCTGGCTTGATGCCGCGTTTCTTCATTTCCTGAGCCAGATACTTCGAGCGTTCCGGCGACGTGTGCATCAGCAGTTCCTTGCCACCGAAGCTCGCGATGATGGTTGTCGCATCGAGCGTGCACATCTCGGCGCCAGCATCCATGCCCTTGAGACGCTCTTCCCACAGAATTTCCCAGTAGCCGTTCGGGCCTTGCGCAATCATGTCGCCATGCACGCCGCCGCCTGTGGAGTTATTGATAACGATGTCGCATTTGTCGCGGATGCGGCGGTTGATGTCGCGGTAGATCGACGCATCGCAGGTTGCGCCGTCGTCTGGGCGGCGAGCATGCACGGCCACGACGCTGGCGCCCGCGTTATAGCAGTCGTACACGTCGCGAGCGATCTCGTCGGGCTGCGTCGGCAGATGGGGGTTTTGTGATTTGTATGCCATGCCACCTGTTGGCGCGATTGTCACGATAATCTTCTGTTTGCTCATGTTTTCTCCAGATATTTGATGCGCCTGCGTTGCTGCATCGGGCAGGTTACGTGGCTCCATGCTCCGCTCAGTTAGCGCTCGACAAGGTCCTTAACCGCGGTGAGCGTGACCGGAAGCGAAACTTCGTGACTGTGCTCGATAGCCTGTACGAAAAGCCAGGTGGCCAAGGCGATGACGCCGATTGCGCCGAAGGTAGTTAGAAACTTCATCTCATTACTTGCAGGTTGCTACTGGCTTGCGCTTCGACTCAAAGCTCCGGGTCCAGAGGGAACGAAGCGTCCGCGCTGGAGACCGGCTCTCATACGAATATCCGCGAGCAGCCGTAGGTCCATCAGAAATAGTGGCGCAGGCCCATCATGACCGCGGTCGTTCCCATACCGGGCGCGACCGGCTGGCCGTAGGTGATCGTCTGGGTCATGGTGCCCCGGTTGTTCACGTAACCCACCTGCCCATACACCAGCGTGGCCTTGGACAGGCTGTATTCGGCGCCCGCGGCGACTTCGGTCGACTTGTTCGTCGAGTTGTTCCTGTCCTTCAGGTAGTAGAGACCGCTCGTCACCTGGAATGCCGGCGCGAAACGGTAACCGAGCCCGAACGAGTACAGGTCGAGGTTGACCTGATCCGAGTGCGACGGATTCTTGCCGTTGCCGTACGACGCGGAAACCGAAAAACCCTTGATCGTGTACAGTGCGCCCAGATACCAGAAGCGGTTGTTGTTGAACCCGGTAGGGACCGCCCCTGGTGCCGGGCTGGTGTCATGACCGTTGTAGTACACCGCCGACAGCTTTAAGCCATAGTTCGAGTACTTCAACACCGCCGACTCGCGCGTGCCACCCTGAAGACTTCCTGCGACGCCGCCGGGCGCATATTCGAGCGCGGCGCTCACCCCTGCGAAGGTGGGCGACTGGTAGACGATCGCGTTGCTGTCATACAGCGCGCCGATCGCTGCGTTGGTACTGGTGCCCGTCCAACCGGCTGCCGTATTCATGCCGATCCAGGCGGTCAGGATGCTGCCGAAATACTGTCCCGAGCGGGCGTCGGTTTCGGCCATCGCGTAGGCCATCGGCACGATCTGGCGCCCCGCGGTAACCGAACCGAACGGGGCGGCTATTCCGACGCTCGCCACCTGATTAAACTGTGCCGCGACGCCTGGGGTGTCGGACAGTCCGAACTTTCCGGTGCCGCTATCGAAGACGCCCTGCAGCTTGAAATTGACGGAGTAACCGCCACCGATATCCTCGGTGCCCTTCATGCCCCAGATGCTGGAGTAGATCCCGCCATCCTTGTAGCGGTAAACCTTGCCAAGGTTTTTCGCCGCAGGGCTAAAAGACGCCGCTGAGGTACTCTGATAGAGCAGGCCCGCGTCGACAACGCCATACAGCGTCACCGAAGATTGCGCATAGGCCGAGCTTCCCGTAGCAGCCAGCGCGGCCGCCATTACCCACTTCAACTTCATTTCGTCTCCTGCTTCATTTTTGTCGTCAACAACCGTAATCAGTTCAATCCGAGCTCACGAAGTCATGCCTGCCCGCTCATGACGTCAACAGATAGTCCGAATACTGTTCGCGCAGCCTGCTTTTCAGTACCTTGCCCGTGGCGCCGACCGGCACCGCATCGACAAATACGATGGCGTCCGGTGTCCACCACTTCGCGATTTTCCCGTCGAGGAACGCGAGCAACTCCTCTGCGGTCACTTTTGCATCGGGCTTTTTCACGGCAAGGAGCAATGGCCGCTCGTCCCACTTCGGATGCTTAGCCGCAATGCACGTCGCGCTGGCTATCGCCGGGTGGCTGGTGGCGATGCTTTCGATTTCGATCGAACTGATCCACTCACCGCCGGACTTGATCACTTCCTTGCTGCGATCCGTGATCTGCATGAAGCCGTCAGTGTCGATGGTCGCGATATCGCCGGTCGGGAACCAGCCATCCCCGTCGGCATCGATCTGCAACGGGTTCCCGCCCTCGTTGCGGAAGTAGTTGCGCACCACCCACGGGCCGCGCACCAGCAGTTCACCTGAAGTCACGCCGTCCCAGGCCAACTCCTGACCGCTCGCATCGACGATCTTCATATCGATGCCGAACACTGCACGGCCCTGCCTCGATTGCACGGCACGCCAGTCTTCAGAGCGCATCGCCAGATGTTTGGATTTCATCGCGCTAACGGTGCCGAGCGGACTCAGTTCGGTCATTCCCCATGCGTGTAACACCTCTACGGCGTGCCTATCCTGAAACTCGCGCAGCATTCCTGGAGGACACGTTGCGCCGCCAATCAGGGTGCGTTTCATGGTGGAGAACTTCAGGCCGCCTTGTTCCAGATAATTCAGCAGGCCCTGCCAGACCGTTGGCACGCCGGCCGAGAACGTCACCTGCTCGGCTTCCAAGAGCTCGTACAGAGATTTGCCGTCCAGCCCGGGGCCCGGGAAGACCAGCTTGGCGCCGACCATGCATGCAACGTACGGGATGCCCCATGCATTGACATGGAACATCGGCACCACTGGAAGAACCACGTCTCGCGCCGAACAGTTCAGTGCATCCGGCAGCGCTGCAGCGTACGAGTGCAACAGCGATGAGCGATGGGTGTACAGAACGCCCTTGGGGTTGCCTGTCGTGCCCGACGTGTAGCACAAGGTCGAGGCGCTATCCTCGTCGAAGTCAGGCCACCCGTATGTGGACGAACTCCCCTCGATCAGGTCCTCATAGCACAGCAGATTGGCAATGCCAGAATTGCGTGGCATGTGCTGACGGTCGGTCATGGCGATGAATGCCTTGACAGTCTTGCAACGCTCGGCAATGACCTTGACCAAGGGCAGGAAGGTCAAATCGAAGAACAGATACTGGTCTTCTGCATGATCGACGATGTAGGCAACCTGGTCCGCGTGCAGGCGAGGATTGACGGTGTGCATCACCGCCCCCATGCCGCAAATACCGTAGTAAAGCTCCATGTGACGATAGCCGTTCCATGCCAGCGTGCCGATGCGTTCGGACATCTTTACGCCGAGGCCGGTGAGCGCACTAGCCACCTGACGAGCGCGGCGGTGACATTCGCGAAAGGTGTAGCGATGTATGTCGCCCTCTACCCGACGTGAAACGATCTCTGTGTCGCCATGGTGGCGATCCGCATGCACGATGAGCGAGGAAATCAACAACTGCTTCTGAAGCATCAAGCCGTTCATTGCGGCACTCCATTCTCTAAAGTAGGGTCGCCGGGCGACGCGAGCCGTGACACCTTCGCGCTTCGACGGTGTTCGAGCAATTCCGCGACGGCGGCCTTGTGCTCGTCATTCATCTGGTCCCAACGGCCGATCTCCAGCAGCGTTCTCCAGCAGCCCTGGCAGAACGTGCCGTTATGATCCATTCGGCAAATATTGATGCACGGGTTTCGGACCTCATCGCTTTGGCTCATGCGGCTCTCCCGGTCATATCGCCAAACCGCCATTCGGGTTGGTCACCGCCCTCGCGAGGTGGATGGCGATAGCACCGCTCAGGCTGCCGACCGGCGCCGGCGACCAGGGCAACCTGCCCTTTCAGATTGGGACCTTGATTTTTCATCGTGATCATCTTTCAGCTTGGAGGACGCCCGTCTCAATGACTGGCTGTCGACCCGAGGCGCGCGCAGCGATTGCGAAGAACAGCGCCGACGTGATCGCCACCGCGTCCGTGGCGAGCAGGACGCCGGTCAACGGGGCCGTGACGCCCGACCTGCGCAGGTAGTCCACCGCCATGCCTACGGCCAGGTTGCCAATGGCGATCGGGAATACGTTGATGCACAGCATCGTGAAGCCAGAGATCGTCGAGCGCATGCTTTGCGGCGTCATGCTCATGATGGCGGTGTTGGCGGGCCCGTACAGCGCCAACGGCAGGAAGAATCCCGCGCACATGCCGACGTCGAACAGCGGCGAGTCGGGAGCCACGAACCGACAGACGATCATCAGGGGTGCACAGGTCGCGACCAGCAGGACCATGAATCTCGCTTGTCCGCCCGGCAACTTGCCGGCCAGGCGATCGCCTATCACGCCGCCCACCACTGAGCCCAACGTGCCAAACAGGAGTTGCAGCGCACCGATGCGGGTGGCAATCCCGGCCGCGTTCATGCCGCGCTCGTTGACAAGCCACAACTGAGTGAAGGACAGGCTGGCAAAAACCAGATGTGCCAGCACGAAGCCAATAATCGTGGAGCGCAGCGCGCAGTTTCCACCGACGAGGCGCAACGCCGCGAGCACTTGTGGCAGGAACGCTGCGCCGCGTTCCTGATGAGCGAGCTGGCTCCGGTCTTCCTTCAACAGCATCAGCGACAACGCGATGCCGATCCCGATGATGCCCAGCGCATCGAAGGTCGTACGCCAGCCCCGCGTGGCGCCGACAGTGCCAGCAAGTAGAAAGCTGCAACCGATTCCCAGGGGGATGCCCATGAAGAAGAGCCCCATTGCGGTGCCTCGTCTCTTCTCGGAAAACAGTTCAGCAAGCAGAGCGACCGCGGCGGGCACGAGGGCCGCCTCGCCGCTCGCCACGAAAAATCTCGCCATCACCATCTGCTCGAAACTGTGAGCATGACCGGACGCCCAGGTGCACACGCTCCAGATCAATACGCCGGCCGCAATGACGCGCGTACGGCTGAACCGGTCCGCCAGCGTTCCCATGAACATGGCCATGGTGCCGAAACTCAGCACCCACACCGCGCCGACCAGAAAGCCGTACTGGGCATTACTGAGTCCGAGATCACCGATGATCTGCGGCGAGAATCCCAGCAGCATGTTTCGGTCAATGTGGGCCAGCAGATGGATCGCCAATAGCGACGCCAGTACGGCAGAAGGGCTTTTTTTCCAGAACATCGCGTCTCCATGCCTCAAAGGGTTGGGGTTCGAAGCGCGGCGCCATGCCGTGCGTTGCGGCGTCACGCCTCGGTATCCCCGGTCAGGCAGCCTTGCGTGGGGCCCGGTCGTTTCCTGCCGGCACCCGGTTCGGCGCCATGCCCAGGTGTGTCAGCGTCTCGTCGGCGCAGCCCCATTGGGTGCCGACCTGATAGATGCGCCGGGCGTCGTCTCCGCTCGCAATATCGCGATTGAGCTCGCGCGCGATGCGCACCATCTTTTCGATCTGCTGCACGGAGGTCGCACGTTCGCCGTCCGGGCCAAAGAGCGTGTCCTCGACACCCACGCGCACGTGCAGACCCAGCGCGATAGCCATCGTGTTCATCGGCACCACGTTGCGGTTGAGCGTTTCGATCGTAAGCACGGCGCCGTGCGGCGTACGGCGAACGAACTCGATCATGTCCGCGGGATGCAAACCGGCCGCACCTCCGCCGATGGCGACATAGTTCAGGATCAGCGGGCCGGTATAGGCTCCGCGACGAATCAGGCGCTCGACTGTTTCGAGTTGCGTCAGGTTGCCCAGCATGAGGTGGGGCTGAATGCCGCTCGCGACCAGGCGCCTGATGTGCTCGACATGCCACGACGGGTTGGACGGCACAATCATGTCGCGGTAGGCGGCCTGCAACGCGGGGTTGGTGAGCGAGGTGCCGGCAACATCGGCCTCGGTCATCAATTCCATCACGTTCATCTGGTTGGTATTGATCGCGACAGTCACCTGGTCCGGACGCGGATCGAGTTGGGCCAGCATATGGCGTGTGTCGTCGTTGAGCCACTTGGCCGACTCGCCCTCGTTTTCCGGGGCGAACGAGATCGAGCCGCCGACCTGCAGGATCATCTTCGGCACGGCCTCGCGCAGTCCCGCGAGCATCTCGTTGAACTTTGAAAGTCGCTTGCTGCCCTTGCCGTCGTCCTCGCGCACATGCACATGCAGCACGGTGGCACCGGCGTTATAGCAATCCACCGCCTTCTGGATCTGCTGATCCATCGTCACCGGGATATCGTCGGAATCGGCGGGAATCCATTGCGGTCCGTACGGCGCGACCTGGATCACGAGTTTTTCCTGGTTTTCAGGCAGCAGGGAGTCGTCTAGGAAGTGCATATTCGTTCTCTTCTGTGTATCGTTAAATGGGTGTGTTAATCAAACGGCAGCGTGCGCGCCAGCCGCTTTTGTCGACTCGATAGCAGCCAGTTCTTCCAATAGAATCGGTGCACCCATGCTGGAGGAATGGATTCCGAGGACGCTAATGGCTTGCAGGACGGCGGCAATTTCTTCCTTGGTGGCGCCCAGTTCGAGTGCCTTGCGGATATGCCGGCGCGTGCCCGGGGCGTACATATGCGTGCAAGACGCGTCGACTGCGATGGCGAGGAATTCAAATACCTTCGGCTCCAGCACACCTGACAGCATCGGGTGCATGCCCATCGCCATGAACTTCTCGGCCCAGGCGGGATCTAGTTCGGCAAAGGCGTCCCAGGCGGGATTCCAGTTACCGCTGGCGCGCAGTTGATCGCAGATTGGGGTAGCGCTGGCGCTCGTCTCGTTTCTCATGGCTCGCCTCCTTGACTCGTTGGAAGGGCGCGGGACACTCGTGTGCCGTACGCGTAGAACCAAGTATCGGCGATCTGGGAATGCCGATTTGACATTCCGGGACAATAGATTTACATTTCGGGACACCCTTGAGAGGCGACGATGTCCTACCTGCTGCGTAGCGCGAGTCTTACCAACTACGTCGAGGTCGCGCGATCGGTGGGCCTGGAGCCGTACCAGCAATTAAGAGCCGCCGGGATCAATCGGTCGGCATTGCTGGACCCTGACATCATGATTCCGGCCGATGCGGTGGGACGCCTGCTGGAGATGTCGGCGCAGGCCGCGGCTATCGAGGATTTCGGGCTGCGGATGGCCGAGACCCGGCAGCTCTCGAACCTTGGCCCGCTCGGCTTCGCTGTGCAGGAACAGCCAACGCTACGCAAGGCGCTCGAATCGACGGCGCACTACCTGCGACTCCATAACGAAGCCCTCCATATGCGCATCGAGGAAACGGAAGGCATCGCCATCATCCGGCAAGACATAATGGGCTTGCCGGCTGGCTCAGTGCGCCAGGCAGTTGAGCTGGTGCTAGGCGTCCTATACCGGTTGCTGAGCATGATTCTTGGCCCCGCCTGGAAGCCGCGCAGCATCTGCTTCACGCACGATGCTCCGGCGAGCATCGCCATGCACGCACGGGTGTTCGGCGCCCCCCTCGAGTTCAAGCGGGATTTCGACGGCATCGTGTGTGTCGCATCGGATCTCGACGCTGCGATTCCAACCTATGACCCGGTCATGGCGCACCTGGTGCGCCGCTATCTGGATTCGATGCTCGTGCAGTCCAATGCAACCATGGCCGACAAGGTACAGAAGCTGGTCTTGGCGTTGTTGC
Source organism: Paraburkholderia sp. RL18-101-BIB-B (assembly GCF_046026985.1). Classification (NCBI taxonomy): domain Bacteria; kingdom Pseudomonadati; phylum Pseudomonadota; class Betaproteobacteria; order Burkholderiales; family Burkholderiaceae; genus Paraburkholderia; species Paraburkholderia sp. RL18-101-BIB-B. The sequence continues at coordinate 16,345 of NZ_JARESV010000069.1, read as the reverse complement.
CGTCATGTGAATGTTCGGTTGATCGGGTGGCGCAACATCTGGGCGTGGATCGTAGGACAGTGCATCGTCACCTCGCGCATTGCGGCGCCAGCTATTCGTCGATTGTCGACGCGGTACGGGTCGAGTTGGTGATACGGTACGTCGACAGCCGCGATCGTCCGCTGTCCGACGTCGCAACGCTGCTTGGCTTCTCGTCGCTGAGTGCTTTCTCCCGGTGGTTCGGCGGCCGCTTCGGCTGCAGCGTTTCGACGTGGCGCGGTAGAAATCAATAGCAAAGCATCACACGGGCCGGCGATGCGTCGCTTTGGTCCGCAAGTTCATCTGGCCGGCATCAACGTGGCCGAAGCGCTGTTCACGGCGAAGGAGCGGATGCGTACGCCGACCTGCTACCAGGGCATTGAAAAGCGTTGTGAGCGTAGCGCAGTTCGCTGGCACGTTGCGATGCGACCCGGCAAGCGCCGGCAACTGGACCTGAGTGATTGACCGGATGCGATATTCGACCAGATCGAGCGCCTGAACGCTGGCATCCGTGCCGGGGTCGAGCATCCGTTTCGCGTCCTGAAGCACCAGTTTGGCTACACGAAGACGCGGTACCGCAGCTTGATGAAGAATACCGCCCAGATCACAACGCCGTTTACGCTGAGTAACCTGTGGATGGCGCGAAAAGCTTTACGCAAAGCGTGAAACGTGTGTGAATTGACAACGAGCGCCGCAGCAAGCAAGACGCAAAGCTTTGGAGCGCATATTCAACAGCGTTCCCGACGCTAGTAACAAGCGGACAAAGGAATAAGCCTGACACCTGAAAAAACGGGTTCTGCAGATGGTGTACCGGCTCCGGTTGTTTGGACACGCTTTTGCTCAGGCGGCCAGCTTCATTAGCCTCTCCTGACGGGCTTCGAGGGGTGATTTGAAGCCCAGCTTTTCAAGACGCCAGTCGCGATTGTATCGATCCTTGAACGCGATGGCGGCAGCACGAACGTCGGCCAGGCTTCTGAAGATGCGCCCATGGATAGCCTGTTCTTTCATTGTCCGGTTGAATCGCTCGGCGACGCCGTTGGTCTGTGGCTCGGCGACGAAGGCGTAGCTCGGCGCGATGCCCCAGAACCTGATCTGGTCGCGGAAGTCGTCCGAGGTGTATTGCGAACCGTGATCCATGCGCAGCGACAACCCGCGGCCCGCGTCGCCCTCTGGCTCGGTCACGAGAGTATCGAGACCACGCACATTTACATCGACGCCGACTTGGCAACAAAGGAGCGAGCCCTTGAGAAGCTCGGGCCCACAGACGCAACTTCACTTAGGTTCAAGCCCACCGACAGCGTGCTTGCCTTCCTGCAACAGCTCTGATTATCTACAGTTGGTCCGCCGGCACTCCAGAAACATCGGATCGTCAGCGGTCCAACTGTGTACAACCCGGAACTGTGCCTAAACGCGCTAATGCTCTGCAGCGTATTAGCGCGTACCTTGTTCATCCCCCTATTTCATGCTTGAAACAGTTTTCGACCAAGCTGTTCGGTTCGAAGCACCGTCGTGCATCGCGATGAGTACTGGGGCTAGGCGAAAGCGTCAAAAACAAAACAGTGGCAGAGGATGAAGGCGCGGGCTCTGGTGAAAATTTGAAGGTAGATGGATTAGGCTCAGCATTTTGACGCGCACAGGGCAAACAGATGAGTAAGCTTGGGTATTCGTTCGATCCGTGCAAAATCTGGCGGTAGCGGGGTAAGAAACCGCTTGTAGCAAGGCTCTGCGGCCTCAGGCTTTTGCAACTTGACGGATTTTCAACTCGTTGATCTGAAATTGATTTTTCGTTCAAAACGCCAGAAAATTCACGGAAAGTACGAATACCCAGCTTCCCGTCCGCTTTACAAGGCCTGTCGACCCGCAACGAAGCGTCACGTTCGACCACTGCAGACAGACGAGAAAGGAATCGCTTTCGCCGTCGTCAATAGATGAAGACAACTGTATCCTTGGCAAGGCTGCCCACGCATCGCGCACCTCAAATTGGATTTCATGCACAAGCTCACGACTCGGCTCTGCCGCGAGAACCAAGCGGTGGTTATCGAGGACCTGAACGTCAAAGGGATGCCGGCGAACGAACGACTTGCCCGGTCGATCTCGGATGTAGGCTTTGGGATCTTTCACCCCTTGATGCGTCGCTACGTCGCGCCGAGGTATTTCAACGGAGCCGCATCGATTTGCGTCGTCAAGTTCCTGACCGAGCCGCTGCTGGGAGGCAAGCCCAGATGAACGTTGCGCGTCCTCGCGGTTCGTATTACCTGAAGGCAGCCGCCCGCTGTGCGCCGCTGGCGGCTGCCGCCGGCTTCGCCGTGGCAACCCCGTTGCCAACGCCGCCGTGCGGGACACCGCCGGTGCCGGCCTACGCGTCGCTGGGCGTGCAACCAGCAATGGCGATCCTGGGCGCCGAGGAGCTCGATGCGAGTGTGTGGCGGCCGTCCTCGTGTACCGGATGGCCTGCCGCGTCCCGCTCCCGGGTTGTCGTCGCGGTCGCAGGGCTGGTCCACGTCGCTGGCGGTCCCGAGACGCTGTTGGCACGTGCCGGGGCGGTCTCCGCCCTGCGCAGCATGCGCTACTGGTCCACAACGGACAAGACGTGGCGTCCCTTGTTCCTGGATGCCGCAGCGCTGGCCGGACCCGTCGAGGGCGGGGAACGGCGGGGTGATTTCAGTCCGTCCGAACTGCAAGCCGGTCGAACCTTGTACTTCTGGGTGCGCGACAGCCGCTCTGGCCCCCTGGTGTACCGGATGCGGGTGCTGAAGCACAGCCCGCAGCGGATGGCGCTGGCCGAGGAAAATGTGTCGCCGGTCCGTGCCTTCGGACTGACACTGTTTCAGCCTGCTGCGCTGCAGACGGTGGTGTTCGCACAGCGCCAGACGAACGACGTATGGGGGCTGTATATTCTTGCGCGCATCGACCGGCAAGCCAGCAGTTCCATTGCGAGCGGGCACGAGGCTTCTACGGCGAACCGGGCGCTGGCACTGTTCCGGTACCTGGCCGGCGTCCCGACCGACGCGGAACCACCGGCCGTTCGATGACTTGGGACGTGACGCAACAGGACCCTCGTCAATGCGCCAAACACCTGCTGCGGCGCTCTCTCGCGCTTTCCTGCAGGACGCGGCCGCGGGCGCGATGTGCGGTCTCACATTTCCCGGTGTTGTTCGTCTGGGTCGAAATCTGTCGGTAGTTCACAATAATCCCCGCTTATGCGAACTCATTTTCTCCCACCCATTTTCTGACCAAGGGCTATTGAGTTCCCACGTCCGACCACGAGCAGTTCGCGCTAACGGGGCGTATCGGCCGCTGTTCTCTACGTACGGCAGCACCCGGCCCAGGAACGGTCCTTCACAGTCAGCTGGCGAACGTCTGCCGATGAGCAATGAGTTGCCATTTGACGAAGCGACGGCGACCGACGATTTGTCGGACGAGCCAGCTTCATTTTCAAACGCTGTTTCGGCAGTGGGCAGCAGGCAATTCGCACCACACCTGGAGAATTCCCGGCGCGATTCATCGATCAGTTAAATTGAGTAACACCTGTAATCCAGCATGAAACCTTCTTCTCCATAACTAGGACTAGACTTATCCGGTCTGGTCTGGCCTTTTCCCCAGCAGCGCTTTGTATTTCTCCCCGCTTGCCCGGCACCCCCGACGTTGGTTCAATTTTTTGAGCCAGCGTACCCAGCGGTAAAACGGCTGCCCGCTGCAAGCGGTTGCGAACCGCACGTGTATTGAAGGAGACGTAAGTTGAAAGCACGTCCGACAGCCCGTAATGCCGGTGTGCTCATGCACAATATTACCGTGAGTGCGGCGGTGGGCGCAGCCATGATGTCGATCGGACCGACGGCTTTTGCGCAAGCCAGTTCACCCGTTAGTAGCAGTGTGTTCGTCCACCGGTCGTTCGACACGGGCAATAGCGAGATTGCCGTCGCTCCGGTCTTCGTCTGCCGGCACTGCGGTGCGCAAATGATCGTCATTGAGATGCTCGAACGCACGGCGCCCCTTCGCGCATCACCCATGCGACGAGGCGAGACATGAGCGTAACGCTTCCTGCACCTCCAACCCGACCGTCGGCTTTGCGGCAACGGGGCCCACGAGCGGACGTCTGCGCCTGTCGCCTCGCGAAGTCCCTCGCACGTCCGTTTTACCGCCACAATTGCACCACTGCACCACTGCACCACTGCACCACTGCACCACTGCACCGCTTCATCATTGCGTCAGCGCGCATCCAGAATCCCACCGCACCACGCATTCACCAACATTGCTGGCCATCCCGGCCTATCAATCGCCATAGCATCCAGCACGCCGACCGCATCGGGCCACTCCGCGGTTTCCTCCATCGAGGCTCGTTCGACGCCTGCCAGCGAAGCGCGGTCGCGCATTCACATCCCTGCGGACGATGGCAGGCTTCGAACAACCCTAAACGAACAGCGACCGTCGACGGCGGTAGTGAGCTGACAGGTTTGCGGCAGTCTCGCTGCCGCACTGATGCTGGCTAACATCATGACTAGAAGCCGCTGCGTCTCGGCCAATAACAGAGGAAGCCATAACCCCGGCGCTGCGATCGCTTGCGATACGCCTTGCTGAGGCTACCAATTGTTTTGGGGGAGCGCGTGCTTTCCCTCTCTCGTTTCAAACGCTGCAAGGCAACGCGGATCGAGGCGGCGCCGTGCGGGGCGTGAGCCGTCGAGCATGCATGCTCGTTGTGTCAGAGCTCACGCATGCGCTGGACAGCAGACTCGCGCGTCTCGCGAAAAGCCGCGATCACCGCTATCGCGACTGACAACCCCGCCACTCCGATCAGGAAAGCCAGATAGAACCAGGGCACAGTGAGGCGCTCGGGCGGAGGATCGAACACACCGGTCAGCAGCTTGACCAGCATCCACACCAGTGCAAAGCCCGTCAGCGTTCCGATGGCCGCCCCGCCCAACAGGAGCGCGAGCGCCTCGCTCCACAAGAACGCACCAAGCTGACGCGGCCTGGCACCGAGCGCGGTCAGAATCGCAAACGTGCGCCGCCGATCGAAGAAACCCAGCGCAATGATGAGTCCGGTTGCGCCGGCGACCATCAACGCCGCGGCCCCGAGTTCGAGTTGCGTGAGCCCGCGCAAATCGACGGCCGTCAGGCTCGAATTGATCACGCGCTGCGCCTGCCCGATGTCGGTGACCTTGACTGCCCCAAACGGCGCAACCGTGGCGCGCGCGGCCACGGCCACCTGCTCAGGCGGCGCCGTTGTCCTCAGCAACACGATTTCCGCCGCGTTCGTCCCGGTTTGCCGCGCGATGTACCGGGCATTCGCGACGAGGAATGAGTCGCGCGGCGCGGTCGGGAATTCGCGCACGACGCCAACAAAACGAAACGGCACCACATGATATTGATGGTCGCTTGCGTTCTGAAGGCGAAGGTTGATCTCGTCGCCCGGGTGCAGTTGATAGTCCTTCACAGTCTCTTCGGACACGAGGATGCCGTCCGGATATTGCGCGAGCAAGTCGAGCGATCTTTGCGCATTGCCGCCTTCGAAATAGGCGTCTGCCATGCGCGTCGCTTGTCCGATGTGGCGGGCGTCGATTCCATACAGGTCTTGCAGGTCCGTGCCCACGTAGGCGAAACGGTGCTGCATCTGCTGGGCGGCGCTGACTCCGGGCAACGCAGCAAGTTCGGCGAATTTGGCTGACGCGGGCGCCTGCGAAGTCCCGGTCGCCGTCACGTCTGCGCCGTTCGTGAGTTCCGCGTCCACGCGCGCCTGCGCGTTATAGGTTGCGTTGAACACGGCCGTGGATGTCGCGAACGCGAACGCCAGCGCGATTAGCGCGATGCCCTGCGTCATTCGATTGCGCTCCCGGCTCATCGCCGCCGCGGCCACGCCGGCAAGCGAATGCGCAAGCGGACGAAGCCAGATGGCGAGCGCGCCGCGCCCGCGCCGCAATCCCGCGAGACCGAGCCTGATGGTCAGCAGGCCACATCCTGCCCAGGCAAGGATAGGCGCGAGAAAGGCGACGTAATCGACCGACGATGACGGCGTGCCTTCGGGAGCCAGCACGACCTGATACCCGGTGCTCCAGGTCCGCCAGAAGATGATGGCCGACAGTGCGAGCAGGACGAGATCGAGGTAGACCCGTTGCCAGAGGCGCGGTCGCGCGGAACCCGTCATCCGGCGGGCGCTCGTGACGGACGTCGTGCTTGCACTGATCCATGCTGCCACGAGAATCGCCGCACTCGCCAGCACGACGCCCGCTATGGCCGCGCAGGCGACCCAGCCCATCGACGAAGCCCCAAAATAGCCAGCGCCGAGAAACAGACGCGACAACAACACGGCAAGGACCAACCCACCAAGCGTACCGCCGACGCCAACGCACATCGCTTCGACCGCCGCCAGCTTCATGATCTGGGCGCGCGATGCGCCACGGATTCGCAGGAGTGCCTGATCCCGGCGTCGCCGTCCGGAACCTGCCGCAACGACTCCGATCGTCAGAAACGCGCCGAGAAGCGCGCCGGGTGCGCCCAGAAACAGAAACAGGACCTTTGCGTAAAGTGCGTCGCTGCGCACGCCGTCGAGCCGCGCGGCGAGGTTGTCGGCAACGAGCGCAGTGCCCGCGATGCGCGCCTCAAGATTTCTTGCGGCGCCCTGCACCTGCGCAACGGCGGCTTCAGGATCCCCCGGAAGATCGTCATGCGCGAGTGCGACGTGAAGCTGGGTGCGCAATCCTCGCGCTCCGGCTGCCGCCTCTGCGCCGAACAGGTGTTGCCACGCTTCCATCGGAAGCAGAAGCACATTATCCGGAGGCGCTTGCGGCGCTGCGCGAGGCGCGACGCCGATCGCCTGAAACATCGCATCGGCATTCGGCAGATCGACGATGCCGGCGATCCGCACACCGGCCGCAGCCACGCCTGGATGACGAATGCTCACCGTATCACCGATGGTCACATGCAGGTTCGCGGCCGTCTGCTGCGCAATCAGAACGCCATCCAGACTGCCCAGCAGCAGCCGAACCTGAGCTGGAAAGTCCCGAAAGTACGTGCTTTCAAGACCGAGCACCTTGCCCTGTCCGGTCGTCTGTACGCTTTCTCCCGTGGTAGCTTCGAAGCCATCGACATCGGCATAACCGACAGCTTGCTGTTTCGTGACGCGCGCGGCCTTTGCGACGGCTGCTGCCGCCTGCGCGATCGAAAGTGCGCCGGTCGTCGCCGGTCCTGGTTGCACCTGCCAATCCACGGGCAGGCTGGCGCTCGCGCGCTGTGTCATCGAAGCGGTGCTTTGCGCGATGAAAGCGCCAAGCGATGCGACCAGCGCGACCGTCACCGCGACGCCACCCGACATGCCCGCGAGCCGGCCCCCGCGCTGCCTGACCAGTCCGATAAGCCACAGGCCGATCATGGCTGCCTCGCTGTCGGCCCGGCTTCGGTGAGCACGCCGCGCTCCATGCGCCAGAGCGTGTTCATCCGTGCTGAAACCGCCGGATCGTGAGTGGCGATGACGAGCGCCGTCGGTGTGCTCGCAAGATGCGCGACGAGTGCATCGAGCAAGGCCTGACCGGTGGCCTGATCGAGCTGGCCCGTGGGCTCGTCAGCGAGAATGACGAGCGGTCGTCCGGCCGCAGCGCGCGCCATCGCCACGCGCTGCATCTGCCCGCCCGAAAGTTCCTCCGGCAATTTCTGCGCAAGCGCCTCGAGACCGAACCTGGCAAGGGCAGCGGACACCGCGCCCTCGACATCGCTTGCGCGATCGCCGGGATCAGCCGCATCGGCCATCAGGAGCGGCAACGCAACGTTTTCGCTCACCGTCAGCGGCTCGAGCAGGCTCGGCGTCTGGAACACGAACGAGATCTTTCCGGGCAGCAACGTCTCGCGCGCACCAAGCGCGGGCCAATCGATCGTGCCGCTCGTCGGGGTATCGAGCGCTGCCATCAGGTGCAGCAACGTGGTCTTGCCGCTCCCCGAGCGGCCCGCCAGCGCGATGCGATCACCTCGATGGAGGACGAAGCTGGCCGTGGCGAGCGCCACGACTTGCGTCTCGGCGTGCCCGTAGGTGCGGTTGAGTGATTGGGCTTCGATGAGCACCTCACGCATCGACGAGCCTCCCATCGCGGATGACGAGCACGCGGTCGGCGCGCGCAGCCAGTGCATCGCTATGCGTCGCGATCAGCGCCATCCCGCCGTTGCCGTGACATCGCTCGACCAGATGACTCACGATCACAGCTTCGGTTGCCGCATCGACTTCGGCGGTGGGCTCGTCCGCAAGGAGCACCTGATGCCCGGCCGAGAGCGCCACTGCGAGCCCGGCACGCGCCGCTTCGCCGCCGGACAACTGCGACAGATACGCGCGGCGTCGCGCGGCCAGGCCTGTCATATCGAGCAGCGCATCGAGTTTGACGCGATCTTTCGTGCCAGCGAGCAACATCTGCAGCGTCATGTTGCCCTCGACGGTGAGATGCCCGAACAGGTTGGCAGACTGCATCAGCATGCCGATGTGGCGGGCCCGCAAGGCCGCACGCACCGCTTCGGGCCGGCGCGACAGGCGTTGACCCATCACGTCGACATGGCCGCCGTCCGGTTCCTCCAGCCCCGCAAGACACGCGAGGAGCGTTGACTTGCCGCTGCCGGAGGGTCCCAGCAACGCCACGAATTCGCCTGCGCACAGTTGCAGTGAGACGCCCCGTAGCGCGGCGGTCTCGTCGTCTCCGCTGTGATAAAACCGGTAGAGTTCGAACGCTTCAAGCCGAGGCAGATCAGCGCCATTGGAACGAATTGGCCATGAGGTCCCATTGATCAGCACTGTCGGCTCCAAACGGTGCAGAGAGGTCGAGCGTAGCGAGTGTGTCGCCGCGATAGATTAAATACCGGTGATGCTCGAGACGAACTTGCTTGTTCGTGACCGGGTTCGGTTCGGAATTCGACGTGTAGGTAAGCAGCACGGCTGCCCCGCTGCGTAGCCATACGTTTTTGATGGCACCGATCCTGATTGCATGCCCGGTCCTGGCGAGTTCGGCGGCTTCGCGCGCAGTAACGGACGATACCGTAGGCGCGCTCGCAGCAGGTGCAACACTGATCTCGACGACGTTGTACTTATCGGCAAAGCGCGTCCCGTCGCGGCGTTCCGTGCGCGCCCAACCTTCGGGCACTTTGAGGGAAAAGCCTGCCGGAGACTGATAGGTTATGAAGACTTGCGTGTCCGGAATGTCGCCCGGCGGATTCTTTTCGGGCGTGGCAGCCTGACCGGTTGTCGCCAAGACGCTTTCGGCGGCTTGCAGCGTGCAGGGCGAGCCGGCGAACGCCAGCATAATGGCCGAGCTCCGCAGTAAGCGCTGACGGGTCAGATGCGGTATCACGATCCCTCCCTGCTTCACATCCGTGCAGCGCGACTCTTCCTGAAGGAAAACGACTGGTTCGCATGCATCGAACTACCTACACCATAGTCCGCGAAGCTTAGGAAACACTTATCTAGCTCCTCCACGTCAGTTGGACGTGGGGCAAGGTTCGGCTATCTGCAGACGTTCACACTGGCCGAGAAGCCAAAGCCGCGTGTCGAAGCGGTAACTCGATCTATAGCAACTTTCTGTTTGTTATGAAGAGCGTCGCATCGCTTTTCGTGTCGCCGCTCGCGAAACCGGCTGTCGAGACCGCATGCTTGAATGGCCGCGTGACCGACTCCTGCCAAGGCGCCTGACCGACAAGTGCTGTGGCGGTTGAATGACTGCGGAAGACTTGCCGCCAGACTCGAAAAGATGGACGACCGCTGGATGACCTGAGAGCCGCCATTGAGGTGACACGCGGTCGAACGTCCAGAGCGGGTGGCGGCGCCCCCTCTCTGGCCGGTTACGGTCAGTGTGATCACCGGTGAGCCCAATAACCTTCGGAGTGCCAAGCCGCAGCACAAGTGATTCTCCTGGCAGACGTACCGGCCATAGCCACAACCCGCCGAACATTGCGTCGTCGGTCTGACATTCAGGCGTCGGGTCCGCCCCCGTATTCGGCCATCCGATTGTCAAAGACAGACGCCCTTCATCGGCCGTAGCGGTCATTCACGAAGGCAGGATTTCGCCCGTCTCACCGACGGTAGTGAAACAAACCTACAGCTATTAAGCTGACGATAAGCTTGGGCCTCTTATCCTGATGATGAACCGAAAGCAATTCGCTCACTTCCTTTTTTGAATGGAGGCCTGACATGTTGCGTCACATTACTGCCACTACCCGAACCGTTCTTGCCATCACCACCCTGACTGCCCTCGTTGCCATCGATCAGGCCGTCACATCAAACCGCATTCCCATAAGTGCGCCCGAGCAGACGCAGACGCAGACGCAGACGACTATAACGAATGACGCCCGGGGATGGCCGATGGACGCGGGCAATGCGCCGCTGTACTCGCTGCAGCTCGCGGTGTTGCTCGAAGGATTCGACTGGCAGGCGCTCAGCGATGCCGCACGATATGCATACGCGAGCACTCCGTAACGTCGAGGAGGGTCGCCGCACGGCGGGCCGTTTTAATTATTTCACGGCATACCCGTCAGTGTATGACGCGCTGTCGTCTGCGCGCGTTCACTGGATTGGCGTTTTCGTCTGTCGGAACTGAATGCGTTGCACCTAGTCAACAGACGATACGCGGCGTCATAAAAAGTTCGTATCTCCCTCGGCACACCGTCGTGTCAGCCAAGCGGTACAAGCCTTCGGTGTAAATCAGGTGCTGCTGGCGATCGAGCAATTCAGTGTTGCTCCAGAATTGCGCGGACTGCAAAGATAGACTCGCTCGGCGGTACCGTGTTGAACGGCGCGTTGATAGACGGTATCGGCGCGCAGTCGGCGACGAATACGCAAGTTGAGGTGACCGCGGGCATTCGCACCCGCTTCCAACCCCCGGCTCTGACAAGACGCGGCTTCCCGCCGCGCTTGCTTGGAATCTTTCACACTCGAAATGCATATGAACCAGAAAAAATTAGTGATCCTGTCGAGTCTCGTTGCAACGCTATCCGCATGCGGTGGCAACGGCTCATCGACGCCCGCCGTCACACCGGCGGCTATACCTGTCCCCGCTTCGGTGACCGCCGCTCAGTCAGGCTACAAGATTTCGGTTTTTGCCAAGGCGCCCGGCACGCTCCTGCCCGACGATCTCGTCCAGCATGGCAGCAACATCTTCGCCATTGCGCAAGACAGTAATGACAATCCGGACGGAACAACCGTCGCCGGTACGTCGCCGCAGAGTCAGGTGATCGAGTACGACCTGAACGGCAATGTCGTCAAGACGTTCAACATACCGGGGCACCCGGACGGCATCATGGAGTTCGATTCGCACACGGTGTGGGTCAGCACCAATGAAGACGCCAACCCGCTTCTGGTCGTTATCGATACTACGGCCAATACCCAGACAACGCTCGCGCCCGACGTTGCGCCGGCACATGGTGGCGGACTCGACGACATGAAGAAGCTCAATGGGGTGGTGTATGTGTCTGCATCGCATCCCACATTGGGAGCCGCTACTGCAGCGGCACCTAAAGGCGTGAGTTCGGTGCCGTCCCTTTACACCGTCACCCTGAATCCGGACAACAAGACGTTCCATCTGACGCCCGCTCTGATGGGCAACGCGACGGCGACGAATATTGGGACGAACACGCAAGTCACGCTTAACACGACCGATCCGGATTCGATGGCGATCGACCCGGCCGGCAACGTGGTGGTCGATAGTCAGGCTGACGCCGAACTCGTGTTCCTGAAAAACCCCGGTGCGAGTCAGTCGGTGAGCGTGTTGCCGCTTACGTTGTCGGGCAACGCTGCACCGGTGGATGACACGCGTTGGGCGCCTTCAGGCAGTTCGTTCATGTTGCTGTCGGACAATAAAACCCAGTTGATCTACCGGATCGATGCAAGCGCCGGCTTTACGGCCGGAACGGCGTACGCCTCCGGCCAAGGCACGCTTTTGCAACTCGACACTTCGACGGGGGCAATGACACCGGTTTACGCTGGAATGGGCTCCCCGCACGGAATGATCTTTGTAGGCCAGTAGCCGGCCCGCTGCTGTCCATTTGGCGCACGCGATGCAGTGCGCTGGATGGACAGCCGACTCGGACCTCCTGTCGTATCAGATGACTCGCTCGAGGCGAGCGCAGCGCTTGGATACGCTTGGGCCATTGCGCGACGCAATCGGGTATCGATTCAAGGAACTCGACCGCCTGCTCCGAGTGGGCTCCGGTCTCCGGTCTCAACTTCCGCTCGTGAGCATCCCTTCACCAAGCGCGGGACAAGATGGCTTGCGAACCTCCGCAAAGGCCGATGAAGGAGCGCTCGTCTTTGACAAGCGGACGCCCGGTTACCGGGGCGGAGCCGACGCCTGAACGTCCGACCGACGACGCATGTGAACGACGGGTTCTGGCCGATGCCGTTGAAAAAGTCGGCGACGGTCTACATAGCGAGGTTTTCATGGGTCGCTTTACCCTTAACCGGGGCCCGCGAACGGCTTGTAGACCGATCTGAGAGGTCGATTTTCTGGCCGGCGGTGCGCTAGCCATCTGCCGAGACTTTTTCAAATGTGAGGGACTTCCCCGTCCCGGTGCGACGCTGAAGTCGCAGGCATCAAGTGCCATGATTGAGGTGCCATCCATCAATCGGAACAGGAGGGGGAAGTCATGGACCAGCTTACTACCGTCGGCATTGACCTGGCAAAGGACATCTTCGCGGTCTGCGTGCTTGATGCTACCGGTGCCGTGTTGCAGCGACGCGTGCTGCGACGTGAAGCATTCATGCGGTGGGCTGAGCAACTGCCTCGGTGCCGCGTGGCAATGGAGGCCTGCGGCTCCTCTCACCACTGGGGACGCTGGTTTTCCGCCCGCGGTCATATCGCTCGCCTCATTCCAGCCGAATTCGTCAAGCCTTTCCGGCCCGGCGGCAAGAACGACGCAGCCGATGCTGAAGCAATCGCTGTCGCCGCACGGCAGCCAACCATGCGCTTTGTGGCAATCAAGTCTGTCGACCAGCAGGCCATTCTCGCCTGGCACAGCGTACGTCAAGGCTGGCAGGAGGAACGTACCTCGCTGCTTAATCGCACGCGCGGATTGCTGGCTGAATTTGGCGTGGTGATTGCACGTTCAGCAGACCGCTTTCTTGGCGCGTTGCCCACATTGATCGACGACGTCAGACTGCCTGATCCGGTGCACTGCATGTTGCTCGAGGTGCGCGAACAACTGGTCGCGCTGAACCTGAGGCTTGCTCGCTGCGACCAGCAGATCGCCGCTCACGCCAGAAACAGCGATGTCGCCAAACGCGCCGGCGAACTGCTCGGCGTCGGTCCGGTAACATCGAGTGCGCTGGCCGCCACGGTGCCCGATGCGAAGGTCTTCAGAAACGGGCGGCAGTTCGGCGCCTGGCTGGGCCTGACGCCGCGACAGCACAGCTCAGGAGGCAAGACGCGGCTTGGACATATCAGTTTGCGCGGCAACGTCTATCTGCGCACGCTGCTCGTTCAGGGCGCCCGAAGTACGTTGCAGTCGGCGCTGCGTGCGGACCCCACGCACGCAAGCCGGCTACAACGGTGGATCAGACAGCTCCACGAACGCAAGGGATATCACAAGACGCTGATTGCGATTGCCAACAAGCATGCCCGGATGTTGTGGGCGATGCTTGCAAAAAACGAACGTTACGATGCCGACGCGTGGCAACGCCATCCGGTACATCCGCCGTTACCACCCGCTACAGCATGACCCGGTTAGCCTGAGATTCAACTACTGCTCGACGCGATAGCAAGACGAGGTCGGACCGAACGGGAGAAGAACCCGACGATTCTGTTGGCGAGTCATTACCGCATGAGGCCTGGCGCCTCATGCCTGTTCGCCGGTTTTCAAATAGGGTTCTCCTGTGCGGCTCATATCGTGGCCCGCCCGATACGTCTCGGGCAACAAGGCCGTTTGCAAAGACGCAGTCTGTTCCTGGTATTGCTTCGAAGCGCGAGCCTGAGCTGACAAAGGAGAAATGACATGGCTGCCCAACCAACTGGACCACCAGCACGTCGGTGCCGTGCATTTGCCGGCGCCAACCAATCTCACCCCGATCTTGACTTTCGAGGGAAGTCCTTGCAAACAGCATCGACCCGCAACTGCCCTTCACCCTTAGATATCGAACGTCCATTTCTCGGCGTGCTGCGGACGCTCGCTGATCGCGGGCAGAATGACCGCCAACGTCGCGCAAATTCGCTTCCGGCAATGTTGATGATCACCTTGGGCCTTCGTTGATCATACGATTGACCTGAGTCCAAAACGGGGCATCCCCTACTCATCGCATTTCCAGCTGTGGGCCGCCGTTCCCGAGAACATTTATATGGCGACAGCCAATCCATTCTGCATACCTGGCTGCTAGTCTTTTTCATAGTAAGGTCCGAGACGTAGTCATTGTCGCCTCCCACCGCAGGTCTCACCAATCACGGCGCCGGACCAGGCGTATGTCCTCAACCTTTGATTGGAAGCCATACGCAGCCGATTCGGCACCGCCGGTGGCGAGCGCGGGGCGTAGCCGGGGGAACGCTCATGAGCAAGAAATCCCTGTCCGACGATGTCGGCGACTAAAACGAAACGTCCGAAGGAACGCTGGCGGCATTGACGATGCGGATCAGCACATTCGTCCGCGAGGCGACACTCGATAGCCGCTACGCTGCGAAGCTGATCAAGCGGGTCAAGAGCGAGGCGGAAATCATTTCAGACTGCCGCAAGACTACGAAGCCCGGTCAGAAGGTGCTGAAAAAGGCTTTCGATGCAGTCGATGCGGAATTGCGCGACCACGATGCGGGGCTGCGGTCACAGCCAAGGCTGCCTTGCGCTCGACAGACGACGCGACTGATGCTAGGGAGTCGAGGTAGAAGCCAAGGCAAACAAGCGCTGGCTCATCGAACAGTTGCGCTGGTTCTCAGGCCGTGCACTCATCGGCCGGTCGCCGTCTTTCGCCGCGACAAACTGGGATTACGCGCTGCAGGAGCGACACGCTCGTTCACTTCCCGGTGCCCTTGACAGATCAATTTCGTGTCCAGCAATCCCTTGATCGACGAGGCAGGACCGCCACAGACGCAGGGCGCGCGGTCGTCAAGAACGGTTAGAAATGGCATTCGGAAACGAAACATGCGGAGCAAGTTTGAGCGGCGCTGGCTCGGCGGCGAGTGCCACCGCATGTCATGCCGCTTCGTGTCTCTCGCCGTTGGCCTGAGCGCGAGTTTCTGTCTCTATGCGCCTCCTCCATCGCCCGCAGCGCCGCGTTGGCCGTGACCAGCCAGTCACCTTGTCGTGGGGGCCTCACCGACGCTGACTCTCTTATGGCTGGAGACAAGGCATTCAGCCCAAGGCGGTCACGGCCGGTAACGCCCTTTCCCGTTCATCGCTGCCTAACCTTCGCGATAGTGCCTCTCGAAAGCTTGCTGCATGCGCTTTAAAAGATAAACGTACGGGGCTACATCAGAGGTAAGCACGCACTGTGAGGCGGCCAGGTTCACTGTAGTGGTCAACTAATTTCGGACAGGCAGATAGGTTCTTTCGCTGTCGGTTTCGCCTCGTAGGCGGCGGGCGACAGATAGCCCAGCGTGGAGTGCAAGCGCACCGGATTGTAGAAAGCGACGATGTACTGGTTGATATCGCGTCGAGCCTCATCGTGGTTGGCGTACTGACGCTGCCACACGCGCTCCATTTTCAGGTTCAGGAAGAATCTTTCCATCACCGAATTGTCCCAACAATTTCCCTTGCGGCTCATGCTGCAAACCACGTGATGCTGCTTCAGCAAGGACTGGTACTCATCGCTTGCATACTGGCTGCCCCTATCCGAATGCAAAACCAGTCCCGGCGCTGGCCGGCGCTGCT
The DNA here is from genome assembly GCF_046026985.1 of Paraburkholderia sp. RL18-101-BIB-B. NCBI lineage: Bacteria > Pseudomonadati > Pseudomonadota > Betaproteobacteria > Burkholderiales > Burkholderiaceae > Paraburkholderia > Paraburkholderia sp. RL18-101-BIB-B. The sequence continues at coordinate 520 of NZ_JARESV010000069.1, read as the reverse complement.
GCAGCGCCATCGTCAATGCCGACATGACCAGTCCAGCCGGCATAGTCGGTGCCATTGACCAGCCGACGACCCTGCGCGAGTAAAGGTCCAGCACGACAGCCAGATAGAGCCAGCCCTTCGCCGTGCGGACATACGTGATGTCCGAAACCCATGCGCGATTCGGCTCGGCCACGTCAAACTGGCGGTCGAGCACGTTCTCTGCCACAGGTAGCGTGTGCCTGCTGTCGGTGGTCGAGACGAACTTGCGCTTCCAGCTCGTGCGCAGGCTCGCTTCGCGCATCACCGTACGCACCCGGTAACGACCGATTCGTAGTCCTTGCTCCCGCAGTGCATGCATCACGCGGCGACTACCATAGCTCGCGCCGCTTGCGGCGAATGCTGCCTTGACGTGGGTCTGTTCCTGTAGCCTCTTCGCGCTCGGCGCGGCGCTCCGGTGCGCATAGTAGCCAGAGCGGCTCACCTGCAAAAGCCGGCATGCGTGGCTGACCGATACGGCCTCCTGTTGCAAATGAGTTACCAC
>NZ_JARESV010000068.1:0-33714 GCF_046026985.1 Paraburkholderia sp. RL18-101-BIB-B | reverse complement strand
GTCGCCACGCCTGCTGATCCCCAACAACTGGACCTTGCCACCGGATCCTGTCTGCGCCGGCACCAGTCCGATCCAGGCCGCGAACTCGCGCCCGGACCTGAATGCCTTCGCGTCTCCCATCGTTGCAACGGCTGCTGTCGCTGTCAGCAGGCCGACGCCCGGTATCGCAGCGATTGCCCGGCACGCCTTATCCTCTTTCATCCACGTCTGCAGACGCCATTCGATTCCGGCAATCTGTTTATCCAGTTCCATCAGCCCATTCCACTGCTCGCGCAACGTGTCGATCAGGATCGTTGGCAGACGATCGACCAGTCGTTCCAGCACACCCGGTATCGCCTTGTCGAGTGCCGCCCGACCCTTGCCCATCACTTCGCCGTACTCGGTCAGCAGGCCGCGCAGGCTGTTGATCCGCATCGTGCGGAACTTCACCAGTTGCTGTCGCATCCGGTGCAGCCCCAGCACCGCCTGCTGCGTTTCCGTCTTCAGCGCGACAGACTTGCCCGGGTGCTGCGCGTCCATCCAGATCGCACGCGCATCAGCTGCATCGTTCTTGTTGCCCATCACGAACGCCTTCACGAACTTCGCTGGCATGAGCTTTACCTGATGTCCCATCGCTGTCAGCCTGCGTGCCCAGTGCTGCGAGCCGCCGCAGGCTTCCATGCCGATCAGGCACGGCGACCGGTTTGCAAAGTGCTCGAGAAACGCTCCACGCTTGAGCGGCTTGTTCACGATCTTGCCCGTCTCCGCGTCGATGCAATGGATCTGCATCACGCTCTTTGCAATGTTCACACCTACTGTCGTATGCTTCATTTCGGACCCTCCGGTTTGCCTGTGAAGATCTGCATGATCTTCCATCTTGGGCACGCTGATGCCGTCGGCCCGCGGGGTCCACTTTCCTTCTACGCTTCCACCGCTCACGGGTGGGAGGCGTTCATATCATTCTTCAAGATGACGCAGACTCAGCGGATACGCGACGTACCAGCGCACGCACGTCAGAATCACGTCCAGCGGATAGTGCAAGCGTTTCAGTACCTTGGCCAACGCCGGGTTCAGCGTCTTCATCGATTCTCTCATCAGCGACTTTGTATCGCCGGAATTCTACCGTCCATCTCTTACTGCGACACATCCCAGTTTCGACGTTATTGGGTTCGGAGAATCGTTTTTGGAGAAGGGTTATCTTGACGATCTGCTGAGCGTGCCTGATCTCGCCGCCGGCATGTTGCAAGATCTTTTGACGGCGGAAGACACTGGAAACGACATCTCTGGCGGGGACGAAAAACTGGCGGTGCTGAAGTGGCTTGCAACGCCAGCCACGTTTCTGTCTAAGATCCATGTGCGCATCGCCAGCAAAGACGACGGCACGTATGAAGGCCATATCCTTACGCTCGAGCCAAAATGGTGATCGCCCAGCAGAACCGCGGGACGTGCGCCGCACCCATTGCCGATGCGAGCGCAGAGAAATTTTCGAACAGATTCGGTACCCGGCATCTTGAGACCAATTTGCCGACCGTCGTGGCGCTGGGGTACCTGCGGAGATTGAGAGAACTGAATCTCGTACAGGTATGCGGACGGCGGACGTTTCGAATTTACTCGCTGGAATGTCTGCAAAATTCGTTCGTGTGACTTCAGCGCCGCGAGTTTTTTGACTTTTCTACTGTGTACAGCTATTGATAAAACCGGTTATCAGGATTGAAACGACCGGAAAGCGCGGGGATGAATGACGCGCAGCCGTTCTCACAGCCAGCAGTGAATTGCGAGGGGTAGATAGTCAGAGCTATGTACCCTTCATCTGCCGACACATGCCCGGTTCCGGAAGAGGGCGCTCACGCAACTGAAGTTGTGGCTAAATTTCAACTAAGGTTGTGACTGCCCGCGCGCCTTGCATCCGGTGCACCTTTCCCCCACGTCGGCGCCGGAACAGGCCGCCGGCCGTGCGCGCGACGACCGTCTGGCCGCCCACGCCGCGCACTGCGATACAAGTTTGGTTGACATCCCGCCTTGCGTTACAGGTTTAGTTGCCGACGTCGACGGCGTGGTTACAACATCAGCTGAAATGGGATTTGGCCCGGAAGCTTTGCGGGAGAGGAGGTTTGCCGGAGATTTTGCGATGCACAACCGCAGTAACAACTTTAGTTGTGTGAGCGTTGGCGACGCTACACAATTAAAGTTGCGTCTGAACTTCAGCTAAAGCTGTATCTACCCGCACCCTGTCACCGAGTGACTCCTCGCCGAGCGTATGCCCAGTGCATGTTGAAAGCTTTGCGCCGCGATCGTCACCGACATTGTGACCACTAGGATGGGCGAGCCCCTGAGGACGGGGTATTCGTACTTTCCGTGCAATTTCTGGCGGTTTGCACGAAAAATCACATTCAGATCAACGAGTTGAAAATCCGTCAAGTTGCAAAAGCCTGTGAGGCCGGGGAGCCTTGCTGCAAGCGGTTTTCTTACGCCGCTACCGCCAGATTTTGCACGGATCGAACGAATACCCCCGTCTGCAGGGGAGGCGCTTCTATGAGCGCAAGAAAGCCCGGCGCATGCCCCTGGTCGCCACGGAGGCGCTTGCGCACAAGCTCGCGCGGGGCCCCGGTCTACATGCTGCGAGATGAGAAATCTTTTGAGGTCGCGAAATGCTTCGGTTAGTTTCGGCGGGGCCATGAGCCCGGTAATGTGTTGGCGAAAACCCAGTCTTGTGATTGGGCTACGCGCTCCCGCCGTCCCCTATTAGCGAGAGCTGGGATGCCCAGACCATGAGCCGAAACGAGCCTGGCACTAACGCAGCAAGCCGATCATTGGTGAATACTCTCATGGACACCGGTCTGGCACCGATGGTTTTCTGGGGCTCGCTATGAGCCACGGCGGAAGCCAGAACACCGGCCCTCGTCTTGACTCCGATGGATGACTGGCGCAGACCAGCTCTGCAACCAGGTGAGCGAATAATCGGACGCATGCTCATGCGCACCGACGTGGGGTGGCTGAAATGTTTCAGCTAAGCAGGGTAAAGTCTGAGAGAGAAGTATCTAGCTCTTGACCTTGGGCTTTCAACGGATGACGCATTTAGTGTGGCCTACGGCAGGTCGCCATCAATGCCTTCGCAGGTGCGCTTGGATATCGCGCGCATCGAGGGCCGAGAGATCTTCGTTGATCTCTTCGAAAATCATCTGACGCGTCTCCTCGCTCAGACGCTCGCGCAGCATTCCGAGAAACTTCGGCTCCGCGGCAAATCGTAATCGCTGATACCGGTGATGAAGCCGTCCCTGTTCGACGCAGTCGGCGACGGTCTTCGCGAATTTTTCGCGATCCTTCTCGCTCAGCGCGGGCCCACCAGGGACGACATTGACGAGGTCTTCGATTTCCCGCAAGTCCAGCTTAAGTCCCGGTGTCTCGAAGATTCGAGCACGGCTGCCGTCGGCAACGACAACCCAAGTAGTGACAGCCATGGTGCGCCTCTCAGCGTGATCGGTCGCCGGCTCGGCGGCCATCGTAAATCGTCGCGTGACGCCAGCGAACTCGCCGGTCAACGACAGTCTATCTCCACCGCCCATCGATGACGGACCGTGGGGCCTCCCCGCGCTCCTGCGCGAGCGACGGATAATCCGTATACCCGCGCTCGCCGCCTCCGTAGAACGTGGACGGATCCGGCGAATTGAGCCGAGCGTGCGACCGGAAGCGTTCCGGCAGGTCGGGATTGGCGATGAACAGTCGTCCGAACGCGATTAGGTCCGCGTTGCCGTCCTCGAGCCATCTTTCTGCGCTGCCGCCGTCGAACCCGCCCGCGACAATCAGCACACCACGATAAGTGCGTCGTATCATCTCGCTCATGCGTTTCGCGCGCTCCATAAAAGCAACATCCTCACCGGTCGCCGCCAGCGCAGGATTGACGATGTGCAAATAAGCCAGCCCGTATCGATTGAGCTTATCGATGATGTAAGAAAAGGTCGCCTCGGGATCGTCGTCATGCATGTCGTTGAAGGTGCCAAGAGGAGAGAGCCGTACGCCAACCTTTTCCGGCCCCCACACTTCGCAAACCGTTTCGATCACCTCGAACAGCAGCTTGGCCCGACGCTCGCTCGATCCGCCGTATTCGTCCGTGCGGCGGTTCGTGCCGGACAACAGAAACTGTTCGAGCAGATACCCGTTCGCACCGTGCACTTCGACGCCGTCCATACCGGCAGCCTTTGCGTTGCGCGCACCCCTGAAGTATTGGCGCACGAGATACGGCATCTCTTCGACCTGCAGCGCGCGAGGCGTGACGCAGGGCGCGACGACACCTTCGCCGCGCTCGTTCTCGATGAACGCCTCCGCTTTCGGCTGGACCGCAGAGGGCGCGACGGGCAGCATTTCATCGGGCTGCAACGAGGGGTGCGATATGCGTCCGACGTGCCAGAGCTGCATGAACATCAACCCGCCCGCCTCGTGCACGGCGTCCGCCACGAGCCGCCAGCCTTCGACCTGCTCGTGACTATGGATCCCAGGCGTCCATGCATATCCTTGTCCTTGCATCGACACCTGCGTCGCCTCGCTGATGATGAGCGCGGCCGCTGCGCGCTGCGCGTAATAGCAGGCGTTCAGCTGCGACGGTATGTTGCCTGGCCGGCTCGCGCGCGAACGCGTCAGCGGCGCCATCACGACACGATGACGCAGGTTGTGCGGCCCCACCTTTACGGGTTCGAAGAGCTTGCGCAGCGGGAATTGCTCGTCGTGCTGCCCGGCTTCCCCGGGCGCGATTTCCGTATCAGTCATATTCGCTCCTTGTGTTTTTTGACGCGGCTCGAAAAGTGCTACCACAGACGCTCCGAAGCGCCGGCGTCAAATCACTTCGACAGGATCCCGCTCTCTGGCCAGTCTAGCGATAGCCTGCGTGCGCTTCTTTCCGGTTTCTGCTCAGATGTGTCACGATCCTGCGGTCATCCGGTCCATCGCTCCATCGGCGGTCGGATGCGGCCCTGCCGTGCCCTTAGCTACTCTGCCGCTTTCGAAAGATTCACGGCCGGCGTTCGCCTCGAACTTCGCCCGATGCGTCGAAAAGAACATCCGCACATTACGGACGTTCGACGACCTCTCAAAAAGCCGTCTCGCAAATTCATTGCAGGCCGCCATGTCAGGCAGATCCGCAATAACGGCAAAGTCGGGGCCAGGCGACATACGATAGCACTGGGTCACCGGCGGTTCGGCACTGATAAAGACCTCGAACGTGTCGGCGACAGCATGTACACAATGAAAGCGTACGCAACACGGGAAGTCCCTCGACGTGGTCAGGGATGACCAACCGGATGCCCGCGAGGGACAGGCCGGTCGCCTTGCGATGACGGTGAGGTCCGTAGTACTGGTGAAGCCGGGTAATGCCGGTGGAGGGAAGGGGCCTCAGTTCAAGACCAACGCACCATGTAGTGAGGGACCTGGAGACTGGGCAACCTATCAACTCCGATCAGTGTTCAGAAGCTGCAGACGGTGTTGCACGCGAAAACGAGGGCAGAAACCGGTACCGCTTTTACGCTCTGTGACAAGGAAAAAAAGAGCCTTACCATCTACAGCATGCCGCATAACGCGCGGCTGACGGCGACACGTGTCGCACCCACATCTACCGTGAGACCTTCCGACTTGTCGGGGCGCCTCGAACAAATCTACGCACACTGGAAACGTTGTTTGCAGCGCGTCCGAGAAGCTCGCTCTGTTGCTTTCCAGTACCGACGACGGCTGAGTCTACTTCTTCGCAGGTTGTTCTTCGGGCTCGGGGTGAACAGCAATCGGATCGCTCGCAGGAAAGGTCTCTTCGAGCGCTTCGTCGAGTTGTTCGTCCAGGGTCATCGGCGCTTCCTGCTCCTCGACTTTCGACTTCCGGGGGGCGACGCGACTTTCCTTTGTCATGTTGCGCTCCATGAGGGAACCAGCGGAATTTCGCTATTGCAGCGGCGTTGCGTACATGCGATCACGGTTATCGGAGGCGGAGATCGCCACCTTCATAACGCAGATCGAAAATAGTGGCATCGACGACATTCAAATCGACGTCACTGATCTGCCGGGTCGCGCGAGTGATCAGCACGTGCGTGAAGCAGGAGATCCTCGACACCACGTGTCTCGCGTGCTCGACCCCGGCATCGCGCCTAACAAGCTGCTCGCGAAGATCGCTTCTGAGTTGGACGAGCCTGAAAGGCTCGCGTTTCTGCCGTCGCACGATCTGGCATACAGATACCCTCCAGGTTTCTCGATTTGGCGGCGCTTTGTGTGCTCGCCTTGGAACTCGAACGCAAACGGCGGGCATTACCTAAAGGGAACATGTCGTTCGTTTCACACACATTCTGTACTTCCGGCGCGCTTCCGTGTTACAAGCGACCTGGACCTTATACGCAGCACAGATGGCTAGGTCGAGTGTCTTGCCTTCGGCGCATAGCGATTTTATCTGTGGGCAATTCACATAGACGAGCCCTGACAGGAGGACCGCTGCGAGCGCCGCAATAATGGTGCTTCCTGCTTGCATACCGTTCTCCACCGGACGCGCCGTACTGGATTCGAACCGGTGGCCAACGGATTAAAAGTCCGTTGCTCTACCTCTGGAGCTCACGACCCGAAAGAGACCTTGCCCGCCGCTTGTCCCATGTGCACATGTGTTCTCAACGACCTTGTTGCCGCGGGAAGCACATCCAGTGACGAAGCGTCCGCTACAGCACGGTCGTCGACGCTCAGTTTGCGCAACTGCTGAATTTCGATTCTCCGGCCTTCAGATGCGGTCATATTAGTCTTCGGAAGTTTAAGCGTGAGCACTCTCCAATGTCGAACTGCGCGTCGATGTGATCGACGTCCACACCGTATGGTCCGCGTAATTGTCGGGGTGTCGATCCGACCCAAATGCGAACTTCAACAGAATTCAAGATCACAACCCTGATGCAGCGCAGGGGTGGTCATGCTGTCGTGCCGCTGCTGTTCAGGCTCTCTAGCGCCTTCTTCAGGCGTTCCTCCTGGTCATTCGTCAAAGACGTCTTCAATACCTTTCCTCCGAAAGGTTTCAGTTCCGGCAGGACCTTGTCGAAGTTCACGCGACGCACGAGGATGAAGAGCGCGGACGAACCCGGCTCAATGTTCTGGCCTGTCGAACGCATGAAATCGTCATCGATTCCATAGTCTGAGAGCGCGCCCGACAACGCGCCCGTGCTAGCACCGATGGCCATGCCCGTTGCCAGCCCGACGAGCGGATTGAGCAACATCAGCCCAACCAGCGCGCCAAACATACCGCCCCAAGCCGCGCCGCTGAGCGCGCCGATCTTGACGAGATCGACGGCTTGCTTGAGGTGTACCTTGCCCTTCGCGCTACGGACCACGATGCAGGCATCCTCAAGGTCGATCAGGTGCTCCTTTTGCATCTGCTGGAGTTTGGTCAATACCTGGTCGGCCGTCTCTTCGCCTTTGAAGCTTACAACGACTAGATCGCTCACCGATTTGCTCCATTTCTCTGGGAAATAAAACGAGACCCTTTCGCGGCGAGACGGTTGAATTCATGCTCGCTCAGCTCAGCTCAGCGCAAGCCGGTCGACCGCGCCGCGAAGCAGCGGTGGTGCCAGCCAGCCTTGCATGTCCCGCCCGGCGCGTACCTTCTGACGTCAACGTGACCACTGACCCGATGACGATGACGATGACGATGACGATGACATCAAGACTAGGCTCTTGCCGGTTGCACTTCTTCCTCATTCCTGCAAAGACGTGTCGGATCTCTGCGCCCCAGCTACGCGGCTTTCAGATGTGAACGTACGGCAGCATTCCGCAAAAACTGCGGAGGCGTAGGGAAGAAAATCTTCCCCGCGCGGCCTACCGTGGCCCTACCGTGGACGGATGCGTGCGGTACAGGGCGTAGCCCGCGCGCGCGTTAGTCCATTAACAAACCGACTAGGAGCAGCGATGAGAACCGACGACGACATCAAACGAGATGTGGAGTACGAACTGAAGTGGGATCCGGACATCGATCCATCAGATATCGGGGTTGCGGTCAAGGACGGCGCGGTCACATTGTCTGGTTTCGCACGCAGCTTCCGGCAAAGGCAAAAGGCCGAGGAGGACGCGACGCGTGTGCGCGGCGTGAAGGGGGTCGCAAACGATATGGAGGTGCGGTTGCCTCTGATCAATAAGCGGCCCGATCCGGAGATCGTGCGCGAGATCATTGCCCAACTGAAGGCCGAGGTGCCTTATGCGGCGGACACCATCAAGGCGATCGTCAGGGACGGACAGGTGACGCTGAAGGGCGAAGTCGAATGGGACTACCAGCGCCGCCGCGCGGCCGACACGGCGCTGCGGGTGAGCGGCGTAACCGGCCTGACGAACGAGATCGAGATCAAGCCGAAGGTCAAGCCCGAGGACCTCAAGCGCAAGATCGACGACGCGTTCAAGCGCAACGCGGAAGTCGACGCACAGCACATCACGGTCGAGGCCGAAGGCAATAAGGTCGTCCTGCGCGGCACGGTCCGCTCGTGGGCCGAGCGGGAGGAGGCCGAGCGGGTCGCATGGCTTGCCCCCGGTGTGTTGCGGGTCGACAACCGGATCACCATCGAATACTGACGGGGTGCTGGCGACGGGCGGCTCGCTTGCGTACCGACGTGGTCGAGGGGTGGGAAAGGACACAGCACCAAAACCGGAAGCACCCTCAGCGCTCTTGACAGCCGCCTATACTGCCAGAATGAATTGGGTTGATGACACCGCTCTTCGGCTCGTTGCAACGTGAATTGAACGGACTCGCGAGGTTGTCATGAGAATCCTGGTGGTACTGACTTCACACGACCAGCTCGGCGATACGGGCCGGAAAACCGGATTCTGGCTCGAGGAGTTTGCCGCGCCTTATTACTTGTTCAAGGACGCAGGCGTCGAGATGACACTCGCTTCACCAAAAGGCGGGCAGCCGCCCCTCGACCCCAAGAGCGACGATCCGGATTCGCAAACCGAAGCGACCCGGCGTTTCAAGAAGGATAAGGAAGTGCAGGCGGCTTTGACAAAGCGGAATCTGCACCCGCTTTCGACGGAACTGGTCAGTGTGCGGCCAGTTCGCCAATCTGCTACTCGATGCTGGCATGGGCCAAATCATCGAGACCGCGGAAGCTGACGAGTTGTTTCACGATAGGCATGACCGCGGAGTGCGGATGGTGTTATTTGATCTCGATGCGCCGCCTGGCTGCCGGTTCTCCGGCTGCTTTGGGGACGCGCAGCGTCAGCACGCCGTTTTCAAATCTGGCCTCTGTCCGATCGAGATCGATGCCCGCGGGCAACGGGACCGCGCGCTGAAAGTGTCCAAACGACCGCTCGACCCGATAGCATCCCTGTTCTTCGCTCGTCGATTCGAAACGCTTGTCGCCGCTGATGATCAGCATGTCTTCAACCACTTCGAGTTCGACGTCGTCGCGGGTCATGCCCGGCAATTCGGCGACGATACGCAGTGCGTCGCCTTCGTCGGTGACGTCGATCCGCGGTTGAAACTCGCCCGCGCTGAAGTCGCCGAACCAGCTTCCGAGCAGTCCACGGCCGCCGAACGGATCGCGTATCAATTCGGCGAACAGATGAATCGGATCAGGCAGCGGCCAGCTGGCAGGCGCAAGAGATACCGGCGCAGCAGCGGCTGCCATCGGGACCCCGTTACCCGTTTGCGTGCCGGCAGTCTGTTGCCCGTTTTGCGGTGCGCTTTGCTGACTGGTGCGCGGCGCACCGGCGTGGCCCGATTCGTTTTTTTGCGCGGGGTGCGAGCGTAAAAACCGGAACGGATTCCATTTCTCGAGATCCAGAGGCATGTGATTCTCCTTACGTGAGATAAGCCAGTGCCAGACCTGAGGCTGGACCCTGGAGATGACGGGCGGTCCATTCGACCTCGGGGCGCGAAGGGCACGGCCGGCGCCGCGTCGCCCGCGAGCGCAGGGTCGGCCGCGGGTTTGACCTTGTAACCCGCGAGTGCCAGCGAGCAGTGCGCTTACGGATGCAATGGCGCGTGTGGCTCGCCGGTCAGGCCGTCACGGTGCCAGGCACGCGCAGTGATGCCGAGTACGAACAGCAGCGCGCCCGTGAACAACGCATACACGCCGATCAGCCAGACGAGCGCTAGTGCGCCGGCGCCCGGAAATAGCAGCACGAAGATGCCGAACAGCACGGACAGCACTCCGGTCAGCACCAGCATCCACGCATTGCGCAGGCGCCTGTGCAGCCGCGTTGCTGCGATCAGATCGAATACGCCGGTCATAATCGCGTTTGCGCCGATGATGGCGACCAGCACGAGCGTGGTAATGCCCGGCAGTAACGCGGCTATCATACCGGCGCCGATGCTGCAGATGCCGAGCAGCAAGAGCACCCACCATCCGCCGTGCGTCACGCGGTAGCGGATGGCCCCGACAATCGCGACAGTGCCGCCGGCCATTGCGTAGGCGCTAAAGAGGGTGATTAGCAGTAGCAGAGTGAGGCCGGGCCAGAATAGCGCCAGAGTGCCAAACAGTAGCGCTACCGTGCCACGCAGAATGAGCATCCACCAAGCGCGTCCAAGCAGTTCATCCATGTGGGACCCCAAGCTGTACCGTCATGCAATGAACTTCAGTCTAAGCTCCACGCAGTTGTGATTCTTTCGCGTTTCTGCCATGCGTTTCGCAATTCTGCATTCGTTCACGAGGCGTGCGGAATGGCATCCAGATGTACGAAGATAACCCGATCCATCACCGCTTTTTTATAGCGGCTTGCCGTGAGACCTTCTAACATGAACTTACGCCGCGCACGGTCTCGCTTAGCCTCTGCATTGCTGGCCGGCGTCGCACCGTCAACACCAGAACGAAGGGAATCTCATGAAAACGAATCTGCTTGTATTGCTGCTCGCGTCGTCGCTCGGACTCGCTCCAGACGCGAACGCCCAGGTGGCCGGCGCCCAGCCGCTTGGTGTCAGCGTGGAAGAGTCGGCCGCGATCGTGGCAGGCTGGAGCGTGAGAAAGTCGATCATGGACAAGCCGGTCTTCAACGAGAAGGGTGAGCGTGTCGGTGTCATTCATGACATTATTGTGGCACCGGACCGGTCGGTATCGTTTGCAATCGTCGCCGCAAACCAGTTTCTGGGAGTGTCGCATCACGACGTGGCCATTCCGATTGAGCAGCTCGATTTCGTCAATGGCAAACTGGTGCTTGCCGGTGCGACGAAAGATGCGATCAAGGCGCTGCCCGAGTTTCAATACGCAAAGGTACGCGTGACACCTAGGGCGAGGTCCGACTACAGCGAGCATCACTGACATATGTCTCGCATCGTCCACGATCGATGCATTTGACGCGAGGCACATTCGTTCCATGGGGCAGTGCGCGGATTAGTGCGCCGCCGCGTGACTATTCGTCGTGCCGCATGACCGCCGCCTGTTCTTCAGGCGACTTTCTTAACCAGCGCCGGTGCAACGCACGTTCAATGCTGCCGCCCACTGAGAGCAGCAGCAGGAGCAGGGCGGTGGCAATACCCGCAATCTGCCATGCGCCGATGCCGCACACAATGCCGAGCGCGGCGGTGACCCAGATCGAAGCCGCCGTCGTCAAGCCGCTGATCCTGCCGGTGGCGCGGTTTTGCAAGATCACCCCGGCGCCGAGAAAACCGATGCCCGTAATGACGCCCTGAATCGCACGGCCGGCGTCACTGCCGTCGGTGATACCGTGCAGTTCGAAGGACATGCCGGCCATCGTCACGAGACAGGAACCGAGCGCAACAAGGCCTAGCGTCTTGACGCCGGTTGGCTTGCCATGCAGGTTTCGATCGAGCCCGACGAGACACCCCACCAGCACTGCCGCGACCATGCGCAAGATCGCCTCAAGCAATTGCACGTGTGAAATCATCGGCATCCCCGCTAAGGTTTCCAGCTAACGTCGCATTCGGCGAGCACCTGGCTGCTCACTACAGTCTAGCGTCGAGGGGAGCAAACTGCTTTGAGCGTCAAGCGCCGCTCGGGAGACCCTTAAGCCTAAAAACCGCAGTGATCCCCTTGCGATCGCAGCGATCGGTGGGCGTGGCAGCGGCGTAGCAGCAGAAAAGCTAATTGACCCGAAGTGGCGACTGTCTCGTCGAGCACGATTTTCAGTATCAGTACACTCCAGGCACCCTACGAGAAGCCGGTGACGACGGGGTTGGCGGGCAAATTATCTGGCCGCGAGTGCAGCCCGCTGGAGCGCGAAAGGCATCCCGCGCCCACCCGGTCGGTCACGTGGCAAACAGGCCTTCTGCCCGAACTTTCGACCCTCAGGGTTGGGCCGATGCCGCGCAACTGCATCAGCCGCTTGCTACGCGCATTTTCACGCGCGATCCCGGCGATCGCGCGATCGTATTCAATCAGGCGATCCTCAATATTGCCAGCATGATCGAGCAGATCGCTAATAGTGTGCTTCGCCCAGCAAGGCAATGTCTCCAGATGTTTTGTGATGTGCCTGCGTAACTTCTCCGGGCTCTGTGGCAGCACCACGCCGAATTCCGAGAGCAGGCCTCGCAACCGATTATAGGTCGCGGTCCGTTTTTCCACGAAACCTTGTCGTGTTCGATGCAGGCAAAGCGTTGCCTGCTGATGTTCGTCCTTCAGCGGCACGAACGCATGCTCGGACGCGTCACCGCTTCGCAGATCGGAGCAGCATCCGCCGCGTCGTTCTTACCGCGCTTGCCGGGCATGCGATAAGGCCCCACAAGGTCGGGCGCCATGCGCTTGACTGTGTGGCCGTGCTGCTGGAACACGCGTGCCCAGTGATGTGCGCCGGAGCACGCTTCCGTGCCGATGAGGCACGCTGGCAACTGTGCGATCAATGCCACCAGTTGATCGCGCGGCACACGCGGCTTGATCAGCATCGCTTTACCTGCTTCATCTACAACATGAATGGCGAATACATTCTTGGCAAGATCGATTCCGATAGTGACAATAGGCATGGACTTCCCCTCTCGCTGGTGTTGACGAACGTTCGAAACTTCATCATGGCACGTCGATGCCGACTCGCGGCTTCCACCGCAGCCTCGGGACGGGGAAGTCCCTTTCATTCTCTAGGGCTCGTTCTTGATGCCGCGCAGTCCGGTCGCCAACGCACGTATTCCGTCATCCAGTTGTCAGCCATCAGTCATCAGCCATCAGGGATGACTGGATTGCCATCATGGGCATACAGACCCCCCGCTGCATGCGCAGTGGCATCGAGGCCGCTCACGTAAGAAAAGTCGGGCGGCAATTCACGTGACAGCCCGGGTCGTGGATAAGCGTCTTCGGCAACACACGCAGGTCGCGTCCCATACCTTTCAGACCGTCCTCGGTCAGGCCATAGATCGGTGTCATCTCTGAGCCCGCATACCTGGTCGGGATCGCGATGATCGGCAGGCTCCATTCGAGCGCGGCGCCTTACCCAGGCCAAGTCCGATCGATGTTCCCAGATCGCGGACGCGCGTGCCGTGCGTATGGCATGCCGCTTCGCGACCTGACCGCTTTCGAACGCTCCGTAATACCCGGCGTAAGCGTTAGCTCAGAAAGCCTTCAGGAACGATGAGTTGCTTTGAATTCCGGCTAATAGCGTGTCGAGCGTCGCCCCAAGTTGCCCGGCAATATAGCTCAGCAGCAACTGCATCAACGAGGTCGGGATTGCATTCGCCCATATTACGAATCCGCCTTAAGCAGCCTTGAATTCGACGTAAGCTTGGGTATGCGACGAGACAACGAGGAAACTTCTGCTCATCATGAAGCAAGAAACAAGATCGACCCCGGATCGCGGGTTACGCTGCCAACCGATGGACATCGCTTTCACCAATGGCGGGCTGAATTCACTGCAGGGACTTCGGCTCGTGATGCCGACAGGTACCACTGTGCAGGCTGCGGGCTGTGACGACCTCGGAGTGAATCACTCCATGTTGATAAGTGCTCCATTTGTCGCAGTCATTCCGGCGGGCTCGCAGTTGGCCAAGATCGCTGACAACGATCCCAAGGGATGGGTGATCGCCCTCAAAAGGGGCGTACTTGGGCAAGTCTCGCAAGAAGCGTTTGTCGCGGTCCCGACATGGTCCAGGTTTTGGGATCCGTTCCTGCGTGAGGCCGCGGACACATTGGGCGCTTTGCATCATGCGGAGCTCATCGACGCTGCCTGCGCCGACGCTTTCGCCGATGTCATCTCGGTGCACATCGCTCTCCACTACGGGCACTGTGCTGGTGCGGCCGAGCCGGACGCGCCTCTTACGCGTCAAATGCTGACTCGCGTTCAAGGTTTCGTTCATGAGCACATAGACGAGACCATTTTGGTCGAGCAACTCGCAGTGCTGGTGCACATGGGTACATCAAACTTTGCACGCGCTTTCAAAACGGTGACAGGCAACCCGCCCCATCTGTACGTAACACTCGAACGAGTGAAATTTGCCAGGACGATGTTGTGCCAGGAGACCCTTCCCTTGGTTGACGTTGGCGCGCGCGCAGGGTTTCAGACTCAGCAGCATTTCACCGAAGTGTTTCATCGATATACCGGTGTGACGCCGCGCGCATACCGGCTTGCCCACCGTACGTCGGTAGCTGACTAATTTGGCGAAGTTGCGAGCAAAACGACGACCCCGGACTCCCGCGCTGGCGATTAAACCAGAGCGACAAGAGTTTCTCGAACCAGATACTGGCGCCGGGAGTTGATCAGAACAAGATTACACGTCTGGCAGGAGCTGGGAAGAACTGCGTGCGTAACTGGAGGGCGCTACGCAGGATGTAATAAGCGTCGACGGGCTTGTGAGGGCGTTCACGTACCACCGACACGTACGATCTACGATCGGTCCCGGCAACGAAGGCCGAAGCCCGCTCGCTTCCCCGGTGCGCCCCGCCGTGTCTTGCGGGAGCAGCGCATAATGTTGAAATATTTTTGTCAGGATGATGGAGGTGGATATGGCTACGTTGCATGGACGGCGTCCGGATTAACCCTGCAACTGGCGGTGTCACGCATGTGCGCTGGGCTCTCATCGACTCGAAGACACATGACTGGCTCTCTTCCGGCGCGGTTGTCGAGGTGGCCGAAGTTGTCATAGAGATGTATGCGGGAGACGTTGGTGAGAGCGCTGCAGGACACGATGTGGTACAGCGTTCGGGAATCGACCTCGCGCAGGGATACCGGTATGGGAAATCGTAGCGAAGGGCCTCGCGCTTGAAACATTCGTGTCGAAGGTCGAACCGGAAGCGGGATCCGGGTCTCGCGTGGCCGTCGACGACGTTCGCCAAAGCGGCGATTTCGCTGTCATCGCGCGGCAGCCCGAGTCAATCGCCCCGCTGCGCACCTTCGCTGGATCGTGTTTCCTGCTGCCGCTGTGCATACATGGTCCGGTCGAGTTCGGCGTCCGCCGCCGTGGTCGCGTCGACCGGATCGTCGCGCTGCCGCATCAGCCAGTAAACGCTCCCCAGCGCCACCAGCGCAAACGCAAGCGCCGCGATCTGCGCGGGTGCGCTGGCTGGATCGAGAATGATGAATTTGCGGGCGATGGCAAGCAGCGCAATGAGAACCACCGTCTTGACCTGAACGATATGATCGCGCCGCGCCATCACGCGCGTAATCGAATGTTTGAATTCCATTGCGATCAACAATGTCATGACCATGCCGAAGACCGTTTGAAACACTGCGTGATCGAGCGGGTTCAGCGCGTCCGAAACCAGCAATGCAGTAACCGCGCGGATCAATTGCCAAAGCGACACGAGAATGATGACGGAGATCACCAGGCTCAGCACATGCGCGACAAGCTGTTCGAAGCGTTCATAAAAGGTGAGTACGTCCCACTGCAGACGCAGCGCATCGAAATCCCTGCGCAGCCAGCTTTTCTTTCTGTCCATGATTTGGCTCCCGGGCGGTCGCCGATACGCCGCGCGCACACAGCGGGTGCGGATTGCACATCCGTCGCGCGAAGGTCAGTTGACGATGTGGCAGCTCATGCGCCACGGTCTTTCGGGTTCATGCTGTTTCTTTGCAGATAGCTGCTTGACAACGCAACGGGCGGACGTCATTGTCGAACATTATAAGTCGCGCCGCCTGCGCACACCGTCCGGATTGGCGAATGCGCCATTTTTCTATTCGGGGGGCAGGGGCACGGGCTGTCACAAAACACGTACTAAGCTTGGAGTAGAAGTGGAAAAAACGCTGAGTGCGTCAACCGGTCGGCTGGCATACGTCCCGACATCTACCTGCTGGTACCGGCCGACAGGACAGCCGTAGAAGCAAGCAGCCGTGACGCAACCGGCAAATGTAACCACGTCACCGTTAGTGTACCGTGTACCGCCTTTCCTTCCAGCCACCGCACAATTAGCCGCGCCCAGGAGACGATCCGCAAGGGCTCGTCATCACGATCGCTTCGCACACGCTCAAAAGCAAATCGCGACAGAGTTTTCGGATCGGCGGCCCGTGCTTGCCACTATGGTTCAAGGCTTGGATCCCTTCCTGCGCGCGGCGACCGACACGCTCATTTCGGTCTCGCAAACCGCCGCCGTGGAAGTCGGCTGCCTCGAGGACTTCGCCGACGTCATTGCCTCGCATGTCTCGTACCATTACAGCCGCAGCGCTCATGCGAGCGATCCCGAAATACTGATCGACCAGCATATACTGATGCGTATCAACATCCACATCAGCGAACATATTGCCGAGAACATTCTGATTGAGCATCTCGCCGCGCTGGTGCATACGAGTCCGTCGCACTTCGCGTGTACATTGAGGAAAGCACCGGTTCCCCACTCATTTTCATCTGACGACGGAGGGGCTGACGCTCGCCAAATCGATGCTGTCTTCGAGCCGGGTGCCGCTCGTTGACGTTGCGGCCGCATGGGTTTCCAGACCCAGCAGCATTTACCGAAGTATTTCATCGCTACACGGGAATGACTCCCCGCGCATTCCACCTTGCCGCGCGAAGCGAATTGCCGGCATCCGGGCGGCGCACGCCAGGATTGCAGAATCCCGACAAGTCTTCGCAGGAATGAGAAAGAAGTCGCTTCTGTCGGCGCGTAGTGTTGAATGCATGGCTTCAATGGCTCCGCCAGAGGCGAATACAGTTCATTGCTACGCGAGGCCTCACGATGCACGATCTGCTCGGACACGCGTGGTGGATGCTGGCGTTGGCTCTATCTGGTCTTACGCTTGCCTTTCTAGTCGCGCTGTACGCGGCCTACGCGACTATCAGCGGCATCAGCGCAATCAGCGGGGCCATCCGTCATGGTCATGACACATGGGGCTGGTGGGCGCCACTGCTGCTGGGATTGTTCAGCGTCGTCGCCGGTGTGATTGCGATCTTCCTGCCGGCCATCATCGCCCTAGTGCTCGTCATTGTGAGGCGCGTAAACGCCATCGCGGCAGGCGTGTTCGATCTCGTTACCGTCACCCCGTCGCGTGGTCGCCTGCGCCGCGCCCGGTCGCTGTACGCAACCGGCACTATTTCGCTGGTATTCGGCGTGCTCGTGATCGCGTGGCCCGGCGCTGGCGCGCTTGCACTTGTTTGGATGATCGGTGCGTACGCCATTTTCAGCGGTGCCTTGCTAAATCTGCTCACCGATCTGATCCGGGATCCGTTCGGCGGGCTGTGCCGCTGGAACAGTGGTTCGGCGATTTCAATCCCAGCTGGTTTCAGCCGCGCATTCGACGTGGTCGACGACGGCGACGCCTTGCGTATCCTCGCCGAACTGCCGGGCCTGAGCCGCGACGACGTGAAGTTCGAAGTGATCGATGACATGCTGCTGCTAAGCGGCAACAAGCAGATCGAGTCTAAGGGCGAAGAAAAAGGCTGTTACCGCGTGGAACGCGCGTTCGGGCAATTTCAGCGGGCGATTCCGTTGCGGTCCGGTGTCGACCTCGATCGTGTCGACACGCGCTTCGACAACGGCGTGCTGACCATACGCGTGCCCAAAGCGGGCGAGACAAAACAGATCGCAAAGCAGATCGAGACCAGGTGATCCGCGAGGTCTCGCCGCGAGAGATCGTGAAGCAGTGCGTCGGCGAGGCAGAAATATCTAGGATATGGACAGCCCAGTCGCCCACATCGCAACGCACAGCGCGTGGGCAGAACCTGAAGAGGAACATCATGGCCAAGTGCAGTGTTTGCGGTAAACCGGCGACTACACAGATCACGATCACCGAGAACGGCCAGCGGCGCCAGTTGATGCTTTGCGACGAACATCACATGCAGTTCATGGCACGCCATCAGCGCAGCCTGTCGCCGCTCGAGTCGCTTTTCCACGGTGGGCTGTTCGAGCGCCTGTTCGACGAGGGATGGTCGCCATTCGAAAACGGCGGCACGGACTGGGAGCGGGCAGGGCGTCCCGCGCCTGACCGCGCGTCGGGTTCGGCCGGGTCATCCGGTCCGTCTCAAGCAGCGGGCGGACCGGACAGCAGCGGCGCCCGCCCTCGCCGACGCAGGCGTGCACGTGAGGGCGTCGACCTGCAGAGCTTTCTGAGCGAAAGCGGGCTCGACCGGCTGCAGGCGGCCGCGCAGAAAGCTGTCGAGTTCGGCAAGAACGAGGTCGACACGGAACATCTGCTGCTCGCGCTCGCCGATAGCAACGTCGTCAACGAAATCCTGCGCGAGTTCAAGCTCGATGCCGACGATATCAAGCGCACCATCGAACAGGACGCGCCGCGCGGTACGGCCAAAGCCGATGGAGACGAGGCCCGCATCGGCGTTTCGCCGCGCGCAAAGAGCGCGCTCGAACATGCACTCGTGGCGTCGCGCGAGCTCGACCATAGCTATGTCGGCCCGGAACACATCCTGATCGGTCTCGTCGAGGAAGGAGACGGCTTCGCCGGCGAGCTGCTGCGCAAACTCGGGTTGACGTCGCAATCCCTGCGTCAGAAAGCAGTGAAGGTGGTGGGCCAGGGCGCGGAAGACGGCAGCGTCGAAGGCCGCTCCTCCACCCCGACGCTCGATAAATACGCGCGCGATCTAAGCGAGCTGGCAAAGCTCGGCAAGCTGGATCCGGTAATCGGCCGTGACAAAGAAATCGAAACCACCATCGAAGTGCTCGCGCGGCGCCGCAAGAACAACCCGGTTCTGATCGGCGAGCCGGGCGTCGGCAAGACGGCGATCGTCGAAGGTCTGGCGCAACGCATCGCGCAGGACCAGATCCCTGAAGTGCTACGCGGCAAGCGCGTGGTCGAGCTGAACATCAACAGCGTGGTGGCGGGCGCGAAATATCGGGGCGAATTCGAAGAGCGCGTCAAGCAGGTGCTCGACGAAATCGTCGCGAACCAGGACCGGCTGATCATTTTCATCGACGAGCTTCATACGATCGTCGGCGCGGGCCAAGGCGGCGGCGAAGGCGGGCTCGATATCGGCAACGTATTCAAGCCGGCGCTTGCGCGCGGCGAGCTGCATCTGATCGGCGCAACCACGCTCAATGAATACCAGAAGTACATCGAAAAGGATTCGGCACTCGAACGGCGCTTCCAGCCAGTGATGGTGCCCGAGCCGAGCGTCGAGGACACGATTGATATCCTGCGCGGCCTGCGCGACCGGCTTGAGGCACATCACAAAGTGAAGATCACCGAAGAGGCGATCACGGCCGCGGCGAAGCTGTCGGATCGCTATATCGCCGCCCGCTTCCTGCCCGACAAGGCTATCGACCTGCTCGACCAGGCCGCGGCTCGCGTGCGCATTTCGTCGAACTCGCGACCGCAGGCGCTGCAGGGAATCGAGGCCACTGTCCGTCGTCTGCGTCAGGAGCAGGACTCGGCGAGCGCGGCCAAACAGTTCGACAAGGCGAAGGAACTGCAGGAGAAAATCAAGGCCGAGCAAGCGCGTCTGAATGAGTCGACGGAGGCCTGGAAGAAGGAACGCGGCACCAGTTCGCAGGAAGTCGGGGCGGAAGACATCGCGCAGATTGTATCCTCGCTGACCGGCGTGCCGGTGTCCGAACTCACAGCCGAGGATCGCGAAAAGCTGCTGCGTCTGGAAGACCGTTTGAGGGAACGCGTTGTCGGACAGGACGAAGCCGTCACGGCCGTATCAAAGGCCGTGCGACTTTCACGCGCGGGGTTGACGGAAGCTGGCAAGCCGATCGCCAGCTTCCTCTTTCTCGGACCGACCGGCGTTGGCAAGACCGAACTCGCGAAGGCGCTCGCCGCCGCGGTATTCGGCGACGAGAACGCACTCGTGCGCATCGACATGAGCGAATACTCGGAACGCCACACGGTGGCCCGTCTCGTCGGCGCGCCTCCCGGCTATGTCGGCTACGAAGAAGGCGGCCAGCTGACCGAGCGCGTGCGGCGCCACCCATACAGTGTCGTGCTGCTCGACGAGATCGAAAAGGCGCATTCCGAAGTGCACAACATCCTGCTGCAACTGTTCGACGAAGGACGTCTGACGGACGGCAAGGGACGGCTCGTGGATTTCACCAACACCGTGATCATCGCCACCAGCAACATCGGCTCGCAGATGATTCAGGACAACATGAAGGCCGATTCGAAACAGCTGGACTATCCCGCGCTGCGCGACCGGCTGATGGAAGTCCTGCGGCATCATTTCAAGCCGGAGTTCCTGAACCGTGTCGATGAAGTGGTTGTGTTCCATGCGCTCGGCAGGGAGCAGATCCGCCGGATCGTCGACCTGCAGCTCCAGCGCGTGCAGCGCACGGCTGCCGCGCAGAATATCGAGCTGTCGTTCGACGATGCACTGCGTGATCATCTGGCCAGGGTTGGATACGATCCCGAGTTCGGCGCGCGGATGTTGAAGCGCAAGATCCGTATGGAAGTGGAATCGGAACTCGCCGACTCGCTGTTACGAGGCGATGTGCGCAGCGGCGATGCTGTCGAAATCGACTGGGACACCAGCGAAAAGGCCGTACGTGTGAAAAAGCTGGCGGCGCAGGAATCGACCGGCGAAGAAGCCAGGAAAGCCGCCGAAGCCTCGGCCTGAGGCTCGGAAACGACGGGTACGGCCGGCGGAGTCAACGCCGCCGGCTGTACCCGCTTACAGTGCCACTTCTCCCGCGATCATCTCGTCGCGATAGCACCAGATCCACGATTCGCCCGGTTCAACGGAACGCACCAGCGGGTGGCCGGTCGCGTGATAATGCGCGCTCGCATGGCGATCGGGCGACGAGTCGCAACAAGCTACATGACCGCACGACATGCAGAGCCGCAGATGCACCCAGGAGTGGCCGAGTTTCACGCAGTCCTCGCAATAGTGCTTCGTGGTCTGCAATACGCGGATTCCATCCAGATGCGTGCAGGTGGGAGTCATGGTCAGCTCCTGGTGATGAGATTGCGACAGGGAAAGCGGACGGCGCTCACTCATGTGAGGCACATGAAGCACATCATGCGCCGCTCAGATAGCGGTGCACGAGCGCTACCGCCGTGGCTCCTTCGCCGACGGCGGCCGCTACGCGTTTGATCGAACCGTGGCGGACATCGCCGGCGGCGAACACGCCGGGCATGCTGGTTTCCAGATACAGCGGCTCGCGATCCAGCGGCCACTGCAGCCTCTGGTCCGTGTCGTGGAGGTCAGTGCCCGTCACGAGATAGCCGGCTTCATCGCGCGCCACGCCCACTTCTTTGGCCCAATCAGTCTGCGGCAGGCCGCCAATGCAAACGAAGAGCCAGTTCGTCTTCACGCGTCGCGCTTCGCCGCCGCGGCGATCGGTCAGCGTGATTTCGCGCAGCAGGTCGTCGCCGTGCAATGCGGTAACGGTCGTGCAGGTCAGCACCTCGATGTTTGACGCGGATGAAATACGGTCGATCAGGTACTGCGACAGTGTGCTTTTCAGCGACGTGTCGCGCACCACCATCGTGACGTGATTGCAGTACTGGGAAAAATGCATCGCGGCCTGCCCCGCCGAATTGCCGCCGCCCACGATGTACACGTCTTCGCCGCGGATCAGCGATGCCTCGCTCGCACCCGCGCCGTAGTACACACCCGCGCCGCTGAAGCGCGCTTCGTCTGGCAATTCGAGCCGCCGGTACGCGACACCTGTCGCGCACACCGACGTGCGTGCCGTGATCCGCGTACCGTCTTCGAGATAGACGATACCGTTTCCCGTCGAGAAATCCGCGCGCACGCCGGCACGGGCCAGCAGGATTTCCGCACCGAAGCGGACTGCCTGATCGCGGGCCCGCTCGGCGAGCTCCGTTCCGCTGACACCCTGCGGAAACCCCAGGTAGTTCTCGATCTTCGACGTGCTGCCAGCCTGCCCACCGACGGCCCAGCGCTCCACCAGCACCGTGCGCAATCCCTCGGATGCACCGTAGACCGCGGCGCTCAGACCGGCCGGCCCGGCGCCATAGATCGCGAGATCGTATTCCGAACGTGACGGGCTGCGAAACCAGCCGAGCTTTTCGGTGATCTGCCGGACAGTCGGACATTCGAGTCGCGTGCCGTCGTGAAACTCGCATACCGGCAGGCGCGAGTCGCGAAGGTGCTGCACCTGTGCCAGCTTCACCGCCTCTTCATCGTTATTGAGTTCGATCCACTCGAAAGGAATGTCGCAACGATGCAGGAAATCGCGGATCGCATAGCCTTCCGCCGACCGCATGCGTCCATAGATCTTGACCATGTGTGCCTCGCCCATGTCTGTGTTCGGGTCATGTGTGTGGTCAACCGTCAAAGGGAATCCGCCGACGCTTCGATCTTTTGCCGTACGAAGCGGCGGCCCCATTCGAAGCCGTCACGCACGGCTTCGGCCTCAGTTAACCATTCCGGCTGAACGGTCTCGGGACGACACTCGGTCAACGTATCCGAAGCCTTGCGTACGTTGACCTTCGCGCGCCATGCGCCGAATTCGTTCTGCTCCGGCTGCACCGCGATCTCGTACCCTTGCCAGGCAAGCGTGTTTGTCTGCATACGGTGTCCGACGTCTGCCGCGACGCCGCCTCAAGTTATTGAACGCACTGGCCGGCGCACGCTCGTCTCAATCCGGCAGAACGAACTCAGTACGCATGTCCTCGATGACACGCCTGACCTGTCGAAGATAGTCGGTGCCGCTCTCGTTGAGCGCGAGCATGTCCCAGTTCCGGCCGGAGGCGTCGGGCGGATGCCGCTCGGGCAGCGGCACGCGAACTCGCAAATGGTGGGGGACGTCGGCTGCAAGCTGCTCGACGCGCCGCTGTGTTTCGCCGCGAATCTGCTCGGCCGTTTGAATGGACTTCGACATGGGCTTGCCCTCATGAGTGGCGAACGTCGTCACGGAGTCACGTCGCGTGAAAGTCTCGTGCGGAGATCACGCACGGATGATTGGGATTCGGGCGAGAGTGGTGACCGCCGGCCTGACGCAAAATTTCTCCGATGCGGTTACCTGTTTGCATGCGGTCATTTACACCGGGGGCGGCCTAGATTGAAGGGCCGAACGAGGAACGGTTGATCGATCGTGGATCTATCGATTGTGTCACCGTTGCGACAGTGAATGTGTCACTGCCCGGTTCCGAACGAAGTTAAGTTCGGCCGCAGCTTAATACTGTCGCGACGGCGCTGGCGGCAGAGTACGGGCCATGAGTAGCCGTGACGATCGCTGCGAGCGGCACGAAAGTGGTGCTTCCTGCACTTTCATATCATCCTCGACCGGACGGTGTTCAGGTAGCCATGCCGCTGGTGTTCAAGCCCTCCAGTGCCTTTCTCAGACGTTCCTCCTGGTCGTTCGTCAGAGACGTCTTCAATACCTTTCCACCGAAAGGTTTCAGTTCCGGCAGGACCTTGTCGAAGTTCACGCGACGCACCAGGATGAAAAGCGCGGACGAACCCGCCTCGATGTTCTGGCCTGTCGAACGCATGAAATCGTCATCGATTCCATAGTCTGAGAGCGCGCCCGACAACGCGCCCGTGCCGGCGCCGACGGCCATGCCTGTCGCCAGTCCGACGAGCGGATTGAGCAATAACACACCAACCAGCGCACCAAACAGACCGCCCCAGGCGGCGCCACTGAGCGCGCCTATCCTGACGAGATCCACGGCTTGCTTGAGGTGTATCTTGCCCTTCGCGTCCCGGACCACGACGCATGCATCCTCAAGGTCGATCAGGTGCTCTTTCTGCAGCTGCTGGAGCTTGTTCAGCACCTGGTCGGCAGTGTCTTCACCTTTGAAACTCACAACCACTAGATCGCTCATTGACTCGCTCCTTCTTTCTGAAAGATCAACCGAAGCACGGCCGGGACAAGATGATTGCTTTCAGTCCCCGCGCCAGGTGCAACCCGGTCAGCCGCTCGAAGGCTGCAGCGGTGCCCCCGGCCCAGCACTTACTTCCGCATGCAGGAGGGCATTGACGGCATGTAATCATCAATCAAGATTAGGCTTCCGCTGACTACGCTTCTTCCACGTTCCTGCCAAGACATGTCGAATTCCTGCGATCGCGTCGAAACTTGGAGCAGCCTTGCGCAGCACCCGGGCAGGCCAAGGGAAGGAATTCACTCTCGCGCGCCATATGGTGACGGATGCGCGGCGCAGGCGTGGCCCGCGTGCACCCGGTGATTCATTTTCGTGGACCGCGTTGCCGCAGAGCCGACGGTCGGGGTTGCAAGTGCAGGAAGCGTTGCGCTCATGTCTCGCCTCGCGGGCATGGGTGGTGCGCGAATGGACGCAGTGCGCTCCTGGATCTCGATGACGATCATCGGCGCACGGCTGTGCCGGCAGACGAAGACCAGAGGGAGAGCCCCCCGGAATCGTCGGGCTGGGTGCCCGCCTCAGGCACGACGTCCAACAGTTCACGCGCCTTTCCGAGACTGCCGCGGCGCACCGGATTGGCCGTTAGTCGATAGTGACTGATGCGATGGAAGCCGCTGGGTAGTTCGTGCTGCAGGAGTGGCGCGTGAACTCGCCGGCTTGGAGCGTCATGATCTTGTAGCGGGTGGGTCCCTTCGCGCGGTATTCCTTCTAGCGGAAGGTCTCGCCGCGCTCGTCGAATTCGACCAGGCGCTGGTTGGAGAATCGCGACGCGGTGGGTACAGCGTGCGAGGTACTCAAGCACCGCTTCCGGTCCGGCGAAGGGACGCTTGGCGCAAAGTCGCCGGGATCATTCGTGCCTTGGATAACGTCTTCACGGTTAAGGCGAGCGCGTGAGCCGCCGAGTAAAGAGACAAGCCTGCCTCAGCGAATTGCCGCGGCGACTTACCCCGTGTGTGACGGCGGATCTGATACGCATGTTTTGACACGTAACTGCTACTCGTTTTCGAAACGCAGTCAGGTCATAGTACGCAACACAGATAACGGTGCGAAAGCAACTTCATGCGGGTTTTTCAACGCTACACGGCACGAATACGCCGGCTGCGACCTGTATTCGACGGGCATCTTGACGCGGTGGTGACTGTCGCCGTTGCGTCGAGCCTGGCTGGTTTGCTCGCGGCTAGCCTGATCGCATCTCGCGACGCCGTTGTGCTGGTTATCGCCCTATCGGCTTGCGGCTCGGTTGTGTACGTTGGTTACCGGGGCCGCCCAAAAGCAAGATTGCGGCGCGCCGCGCGCATCGGTCTTCGCCGCGGGGAGTTCCATGTCGTCTATCAGCCCATCGTGGACACGCGCACGCGACACTGCGTGGGCGTGGAAGCCCTGCTCCGGTGGGGCCATCCAAAGTTCGGAGCCGGGGGCCCGGGGCTGTTCATTGGAGAGCTCGAAGGCACGCGTCTGCTGGGCGCGTTGACCTGTTTCGTGCTGCGCGAGGCGAATAACGCACTGACCCAGCTGCCGTTCGCTCAGCACTGGCATATATCGGTAAATATCTGCGCGCGGCATCTGATGGAGGAATGCTTTGTCGAGGATATCTGTGAGTCCGCCGGTCCAATGTTAGATCGCCTCGTTCTGGAACTCACCGAGCGCAACTGCGTCGAGCGCACACCGCGGGTTATCGCGGCGCTTAGCCACTTGAGGCAACGCGACGTACGCCTGTCACTCGACGATTTCGGCACTGGCTTCAGCAATCTGGACTTACTCTGCGATTTCCGGTTTGATCAGGTGAAACTCGACCGGCGATTTCTAGCCATGCGCGGCGAAGCGCGCATCCAGTTTCTGAAGTCGGTAGCCGCGTTGGTGCACACACTTGGTGCGAAAGTTGTCGTGGAAGGCGTCGAGAGCGCTGCAGAACACGATGTGGTACATCGCTCGGGAATCGACCTCGCGCAGGGATACTGGTATGGGAAGCCGATGGCAGTCGATCAGCTTCGTGCGTTTGCGTCGGCGACGGCGTCGATAAACGCATTACACAATGTGACCGGAACGGAGCATGGAGCGTGAAAGACGAATGCGTCATGGATGCGCAGCAACAACGACAACCAGCCAGCGCCACCCTGCCACCAGAAAGCGACTACGATCAGTACTTTCAGCGCGTGACCAGGATCGCCGCGCGCGCGCTGAATTTACCAATGTCCATCGTATGTCTCGAAAGTCTGGGCCAGCCAGAAGTCGTAGGCGCAAGCGGGTGCGGACGGGACGTCGTATTCCATGTGGAGACGTACTATTGCCGGACGCTCCAATGCGAGGAACCGTTCGTCGTCAGGGATGCGCTGTCTGATCCGAAGCTTGCGCAGGGGCCACTGGCAACCGGCGAACCGGGGATCCGCTTTTTCGCAGGCATTGCGCTGCGTCTAGCGTGCGGCAAACCCATCGGTATGCTATGCGTGATGCACACGATGCCGCGGCGCTTCACGCGCCAACAGCGTCAGATGGTGGTGGACCTTGGGCAAATGATCGAGCACGAAGTTGGCCTGCGCCAGATGGACAGCCCTGATCGTTTGCAGGTGCTTCAGGCGATCGACCGGCTTGAGGCCCAGCATGCGCTGTACGTCGAGACGTTCTATCGACACCGGTCGCTATTGCGCATATCGGAAGGGACTGGGAGTGGCGGCGCATGAATGATGCCTGCGTGAAATTCTTCGCGCACTCTCGTGCCCCGCTGACGAAAACGAACATACTCGATTTGCTGGATGCGAGCGACCAGACCAAGCTTGAACAGGTCGTGCAGGCACTCAATCGTGGCCGAGGGGTCGAGGTCCTGACGCTGGACGTAACGTTCCAGTTGCGCAACAAGCAAAGTAAGCCAGCGCGAGTGCAGGTGGCATTGAAGCAGGCGGGGTCGACCCGCGACGGAGGCTGGCTGTTTGTCATTCAAAATACCCTGGCGGAGCAACGGGAGAAAATCGCGCGCGATGCGCGGGAGGCTGCGTTGCATCGGGCAGCCCATGAGGCCTCGGAAGTTCTGCGCAGGTCGCATGAGCAGCTCACGACCGCCGAGCGACAATTGGGAGCCACGCGCGTAGATCTGCGCGCCATCGCTGACAATCTGCCGGTGCTGGTCGCTTATGTCGACGGTGAGCGACGTTTTCGGTTCGCCAACTCAACCCATCGCGAGTGGCTTGGGCTGGACCCGGAGGAGATCGTGGGACGGCTCACCCATGAGGTTCTTGACGCTGACTATGTTGCTGCCATCGAGCCGTACGTCCAACGCGTGCTCGACGGCGAAAGGGTCGAATACGAGGTTGGAGCGACGCTCAACGGAGGCCAACGTGTCCTGCGTGGTGTGCTGGTGCCGCGTCGCGTCCACGATCAGTCGGCTGACGGGTACTACCTGCTGGTGCAGGATGTGACTGAGCGAACGGCGTTGCTCGATCGCATGCGGCATCAGGCGTTCCACGACCCTGACCGGCCTGCCTAACAGACGCTCGTTCTTCGACAGGCTGGAAGAAGCATGCGCAGCAGGAGGCGACGGTGTCGCTGCCATCGTGTTTATCGACCTGGACGGCTTCAAGGCCGTGAACGATACATACGGGCATCAGTGCGGCGACGAAGTACTGGTTGAAACCGCGCGCCGGATCAGCCGCTGCGTGCGTGGCGGGGATCTGGTTGCGCGGCATGCAGGGGATGAGTTCACAGTGCTGCTGACCGGCCCTGCAATCGATCGTGCTGCACTGGAGAGAATTGCACGTGCAATCCTGCTGACACTGAGCCAGCCCATAACGTTCGGGGCGAAGGTCGTCCGGTTATCGGCGAGTATCGGCATGCTACTGCGCGGCCAGGCGGCGTCATTGAGTGGGGAAGCCCTGTTACGCGCGGCGGATGCCGCAATGTATCGTGCGAAAGTCGCAGGCAAGGCGCGTATTGTCGTGCACGAGCTTCACGATTCACCGGCCGGCGTGCCGGGTTGAGATCGACGCCCGTATCATGCCGGCCGCACCGGGCCGGCCAGCTTTGCGCCGCATCGCGATTCATCGACGCACAGGGCACCTAGTGTCGCGACCGCTTTATCGAGCCGCGCCGACCACGGATATCCATAGTTCAGACGCACACGGTGTCGAAAGGCGCCGTCCGCAGAGAAGATAGGTCCGGGCGCGATACTGATGCCACGGTTGAGCGCAGCCTGGAAGAGGTGTATCGAGTCTGCGTGATCCGGTAGCGCCACCCATGTGAAATAACCGCCGTCAGACCTCGTCGCCATCGTATTGGCCGGGAAGTACCGGCTGATCGCGTCGAGCATCTGCGATTGCTGAAGGGCCAACTCGCGACGTAGTTTGTGCAGGAAACGTTCATATCCGCCATGCTCCAGATAGTCGGCGATTGCGCGCTGCGCCGGCATGCTGGCCGATAGAGTGGTCATCCATTTCGCACGTTCCAGCCCACCCGCGAACCTTCCGGCTGCCGCCCAGCCGATACGATATCCGGGCGCAAGGCACTTCGCGAACGATCCACAATGGATGACAATACCTTTCCGGTCGAAGAATTTGGCCGGACGCACCGGGTCCGGGCCAAAATGCAGCTCGTTGTAGACGTCATCCTCGATGAGCGGCACGTCGTGTCTGGCGAGCAGATCAACCAATGCCTGCTTCCTGGAATCGTCCAATGTCACCCCGGTCGGATTGTGGAACGAGGTCATGAACCAGCAGGCGCGAACCGGATGTTGCTGCAGTGCACGCGCGAGCGCATCCAGATCATGCCCCTTCACCGGGTCGACAGGAATCTCCACTACGTTCAGCCTCAGACGCTCGATAGCCTGCAGCGCTGCATAGAACGTCGGCTTTTCGATCACGATCACCTCACCTGGAGCGGCGAGCAACTGGGCGCTTAGTGTCAAGGCTTCGAGTGCACCGCTCGTAATGATTATCTCGTCGACAGGCACCGTCATCCCCGCCATCAGGTAACGCAACGAAATCTGCTGGCGCAATCCTTCGTGCCCTGGGGGCAGTCCGTCAACCATGCTGGCCAGGTCCGTTGAACGATTGACCGTCGCGCACGACTTTCCGACGCGCGCCATCGGAAACAGCGCAGGGCTCAGGAACGCTGAACCAAGTGGGACAGTCTCGGGCTGCCTGATCGTCTTGAGGACCTCAAAGACAAGGTCGCTGATATTGACGGTCTTCGGGTCGGTGCCCGGCGAGGTCTCGGGCGTTGGCCGCGCCAATTCTATGGCAGTCGGCGACACGAAATATCCAGAACGCGGGCGCGCTTTAATCAAGCCCCGACTTTCGAGCAGGTAATAGGCACGAAATACCGTCGCGGGGCTCACGCCCCAAGCCTTGCACGCCGTGCGCACCGAAGGGATACGCGCGCCGGGTGGCAGATCACCGCGCTTGATGAGCCCACTGAGTTGGTCGGCCAGCCGCTCGTACCGTTTCAACTTGTACTCCGCACGGATAACACCATTGCGGGCATGGGACCAGCCCCGGTAGCACACACACCCGATGTTAGAAGAATGCCCCTTTTTAATCTGATACGGCCATTCTTTTGCAATCTGCTTCTATTGCGAACGCGCACACGCTGGCAAAGTGCGCCCCAGACAGTTTCCAGTTCTTCCGATGTTTCGCCTGCGTGTAGCGGTCCAATCGATAGCGATTTTTTAAGCCGAATTTTTAACGATAAATCAATGGCATCTCGGTTCCCAGTTTCATCTGTCAGATGCGCCGCGTTCATCGCGCCCCGCCGGGCCTGGAGACGAGGTATGGCAATCATGCTCGTCGCCTGCGCAGGCACCTCACTCGCTATTGCAGGTCCGGCCGACACGGGCTCCAGTCGCAGTCTGACGGTTGAAGGCAACGTCTGGCAGCAATTGAAGGACTTGCTTGCCGGACCACCGGCACCCCCGATTCGCTTCGGCTCAGCCTGCGCGTCCATTGCGCCGTTGCCCGCTATTCCCGCCGCCCTTGCCGGACCGGTTGCCGGCCTGATGCCTTTACTGACTAGTACTTGCGATTCGCTCGACGACACGCGTGGCGATGCGACCGGCACCGCTGCTGCGATGGCCAGTTTGGGGCCGAACGCGGTGAGGCTGCTCAGGGAAGTGAAGTGGGATATCAGCGGCCACGCGGCGGCAGAACGAAACGGCCTTTTGGCCTCTGACGCTGTGGCTGGTTCCGCGTCGCGGGTCGACCGCGCGGAGCAGTCGCCGGAACCACCGGCGATGTCGCCTCCAGATTGCTCATTGGGTACGGGCTGTGAAACACAAGCAGTCTCACCTTCGATCGACACCGACACACTCGTCTCGCTGCAGCCTTCGGCGAGCACTGCTACCCGGCGTACCTCAGTATGGACCATATTAGGATTTATATTGTGGCCAATTCTGCTGGCGGTCCTGGTCGTTCTTGTCGGTTGGGCCCTCAAAAGGTGGTTTCGCTACGATAAGTCCCTGCTGCGTGCAGCGCGTGCAGGGCTGCGTCGAGGCCGGTTCCATGTTGAGTATCAACCTGTCGTTGGCGTGCGGCGGGCCAGGTGTGTCGGCATCGAAGCGTTACTGCGATGGGAAAACGAGAAATATGGCGCGCTGGGGCCGGCCCACTACATGAAGTTCATTGAGAGCAGCAGCCTAATTGGGCCAATGACGCGATTCGTCCTGTCGCGTGCCGCTGAGGATCTGCGGGAAATCGGCGCTCCGAAATCGCTCTACCTGGGCGTAACCGCTCCCGCTTCTTACCTGGTAAGTTCCGCGTTCATCGCGGACATGGGTGACGTTGGCTCCCTCGGTCTTCCACCGCTAATACTGAAGATCGGGACAGACAGCGCGAGGAAGTTCAAAAAACGTCTCATCCCGATGATGGCACAGGCGCGTGATAAAGGAATGCGTTTTGCCTTGTCGGGCTTAAGTTCCACTGACGTCGGACTTGAACTGCCGCCAGACATGAGCTTTGAGATGGTGAAGATTGACAGGGATGTGCTGGGAATGGATCCCGATGAGCGCTCCGGACAGATCAGTGCGTTGACAAGCATGGGCCATGAGATGGGCGCTGTGGTCGTGATCGAAGGCATCGAGAACACGGCGCATCACAACGTCGCGCGGGCAAGCCGGGCCGAATTCGGGCAAGGTTTCTTCTACAGCCGTGCACTCGGCGCCAGCCAGTTGAAGGCATTTCTCCAGACCGCCAATGCCCCGTCCTCAAAGTCGGGGGGAGCTGCAACCGTGCTGGGCTGGCGGGTCCGAAATTTCTGAATGAGGCATTCCGCCCGCAACCGGAGCAAGCCGAGCCGACTCTAATTAATTAGCATGACATAATAATGAAGCGCTATCTCCAACTAGCGGCAGAGTTCGAAAACCTGATTGCGAACGGTACGCTTGAGCCCGGCGTGCGGCTCCCGTCGGTGCGCCAGGCGAGCAGTTCGTACCGCGTCAGCCCTTCGACGGTTTTCCAGGGGTACTACGTGCTCGAACGACGAGGCCTGATCGTAGCAAGACCTCGGTCTGGTTATTTCGTCGCAAGTCGGCCTGCGTTAACGAAATCACTAACGATCGTTTCAAAGCGCAGTATCGACGAGGCTGATGGCGACAGCCTGGTTATCCGCTTCATGAAGGCTCAACGTCGATGCGCGCATCCGGGGCTTGGCTCTTCGGAGCCAAGTGCCCAGTTGTTCCCGTTTGGCCGGATCTCGCGCTCGTTGACTGCGGCGACCCGGAGTATGGCGAGTCCCCGGAATGCCTTGTCGGCGGGAAAGGCGGAAGCAGATCTGCGTCGCCAGATCGCCCTGCGCTACATTGTCACAGGCGTTAGCGTTCCAATCGATGAGGTTGTTGTGACGAGCGGCGCGCTCGATGCACTGATACTGTGTCTGCAGGTTCTGACGCAGCCTGGCGACACCATCGCAATAGAACGGCCCGCTTTTCATGCCGTGCAAGATGCGGTTCAGCGCCTGCATCTGAAGGCCGTGGAAATCCCTGTCGATCCACACCGTGGACTCGACCTCGGCGCATTAGCGGAGGCGTTGCGGCACCATCCGGTACGGGCTTGCTGGTTTATGACGACGCTGCACCAGCCTACCGGCGCGACGCTCTCAGATGAACGGAAGGAGGCGCTCGTGAGGCTGCTGGCAAAGCATGGCGTGCCGCTAATCGAGGACGACGTATTCCGCGAACTGCATTTTGGCTTGACGCCCGCGTATCCGGCGAAGCGCTTCGATTCTAACGGCCTCGTGCTGCACTGCGGTTCGTTTTCGAAGAGCCTTGCGCCTGGACTGCGCCTCGGTTGGGTAGCGGCGGGGCGATACGCCTCGAGAATTGAGAACGCGCGTTGGCTGACGATGGCCCCGGCGTCTGTGCCCGTACAATGCGCAATTGCCGACTACCTTGAGCATGGGGACTACGACCGGCTTCTACGCAAACTGCGTCGCGAACTGGCTTCCCTTCAGGCCCGGATGGTGGCCGCCGTCGTCAGGTACTTCCCCCAGGGGACATTAGTGGTCCGGCCGCCGGGCGGATTCTTTCTATGGGTGGAACTTCCAGAAGGAGTCGAGGCAGTGCAGTTGTTCGAGATGGCGGAAGCCCACGAAATCGCGATAGCACCTGGTGCAATCTTTTCATGCAGCCGCGAATTTCGCCGTCACATCCGGCTTAACTATGGTCGTCCGTGGACCCCGGACGTTGAAAACGAGATGCACACTTTGGGCATGTTGGCGAGGCGAGCAATGGCTGAGCAAGGGACAGCCCGGCATACTGGGCGCGAAGGAGCGGAATAAATAGCAGACGAGGCGCCATGATTGATGAGTCCGAGTTGCTGCTGGGGGCTCTGTCGTATCAACGCGGGCGAGGTAAAATTCGAGGCGTACGAAAACGCTCTGGCCGCACGATGAAGAAGGCAATGACGCCACGAACGACGCTTGCTCCGGACATCGCCAAGGTTCTGAAGCGGCTGCACTATCCGCTTGAAGTGATCCTGCTGTGCGTGCGATGGTACGTTGCCTACGCGCTGAGTCTTCGCAATCTCGAGGAAATGATGGCCGAGCGCGACATTTTTGTCGATCATTCGACGGTACATCGCTGGGTCATCAAGGTGGTAACACTGTTCGAAAAGACATTTCGTAAGCACAAGCGTCCGGGCGGCAAGAGCTGGCGTGTTGACGAAACCTATATCAAGGTCAAGGGCTCGTGGAAGTTTCTTTACCGGGCAGTGGATAAGGCGGGCAATACCATCGATTTTCTGTTCAGAGCCAAGCGGGACAAGGCTGCTGCGCGGCGCTTTTTCGAAAAGGCAATTGGTCAGGAGGGCTCGCCCAAGACCGTAACCATCGACAAAAGCGGCGCCAATCTGGCCGCGCTTAACGCGGTGAGCGCCGAGCGCGAGACGCCCATCAAGGTTCGTCAGATCAAGTATTTGAACAACATCGTGGAGCAGGACCATCGAGCCATCAAACACCGAACCCGACCGATGCTCGGGTTCAAGGATTTCAACTGCGCGCGCGTCATTCTGAGTGGCATCGAATTGATGCACATGTTCAAGAAAGGACAGGTGAAATGTTCGGGCAGGACTTCGCTGTCTGCCGCCCAGCAATTTTACTCGTTGATTTCGTAAGCGATCCTTCTCATATCACCTTTGCTTGACCCGCTTTCCTTACCGCGACAGAACC
>NZ_JARESV010000067.1:0-35094 GCF_046026985.1 Paraburkholderia sp. RL18-101-BIB-B | reverse complement strand
CGGCCGGGATTTTGTGGGCAGCGATCCGTCGGCGCTGATTCTTGGCGACAACATTTTCTATGGTCACGATCTCGCGAAACAGCTCGAGCGAGCCAACGAGAAAACGGAAGGCGCCACGGTCTTTGCGTACCACGTGCACGATCCTGAACGTTACGGCGTGGTCGAGTTCGATAAGCAGTTCCGCGCGCTGTCGATCGAAGAGAAGCCGGCCAAGCCGCGTTCGAACTACGCGGTCACGGGTCTGTACTTCTACGACAAGCAGGTCTGCGACATCGCCGCGGACATCAAGCCGTCGCCGCGTGGCGAACTTGAAATCACCGACGTCAACTCGCGTTATCTCGCCAATGCCGCGCTCGAAGTGGAAATCATGGGTCGTGGCTACGCGTGGCTCGATACCGGCACGCATGATTCGCTGATCGAAGCGGCCACCTTTATTGCTACGCTGCAGAAGCGTCAGGGCCTCGTGGTCGCGTGTCCGGAAGAGATCGCTTACCGGCAACAGTGGATCGACGGCGAGCAGTTGCAGGCGCTCGCCAAACCGCTCGCCAAAAACGCCTACGGGCAATATCTGCAAAACATTCTTACGGATCAAGTGGCATGGCCATCCAAGTAACCGCTACCGCGTTGCCTGAAGTCAAGATCATCGAGCCGAAGGTGTTCGGCGATGCGAGAGGTTTTTTCTTCGAGAGCTTCAACGCGAAGGAGTTCGCCGAGCAGGTCGAGCCGGGCGTCGAGTTCGTGCAGGACAACCATTCGCGCTCCGCGAAGGGCGTGCTGCGTGGATTGCATTACCAGGTCCAGAATGCGCAGGGCAAGCTCGTGCGCGTCGTCGAAGGTGAGGTGTTCGACGTCGCTGTCGATATCCGCAAGAGTTCGCCGAATTTCGGCAAATGGGCCGGCGTGGTTTTGTCGGTCGATAACCACCGGCAGTTGTGGGTGCCGCCCGGTTTCGCGCATGGGTTCGTGGTGCTGTCCGAGT
This sequence comes from Paraburkholderia sp. RL18-101-BIB-B, assembly GCF_046026985.1. NCBI lineage: Bacteria > Pseudomonadati > Pseudomonadota > Betaproteobacteria > Burkholderiales > Burkholderiaceae > Paraburkholderia > Paraburkholderia sp. RL18-101-BIB-B. Next base: position 34,115 of record NZ_JARESV010000067.1, on the reverse strand, counting down.
CCGCGCAGTTCCTCTACAAGACCACCGACTACTGGTATCCCGAGCACGAGCGCAGCATCGTCTGGAACGATCCGGAGATCGGCATCGAATGGCCGATCGACGCCGAGCCGCTGCTGGCTGCGAAAGACGCGGCGGCCAAGCGCCTTGCCGATGCTGACGTGTTCGAGTAAGGGGCTGGAGCATGAGCGCACATGATGCCAAGCGAACGATCCTCGTCACCGGCGTAAATGGCCAGGTGGGCTTCGAGCTCGCGCGTACGCTGCAAGGGCTCGGCACGGTGGTCGCGGTGGACCGCGCCGCGATGGATCTGTCCGATCCGGATCAGGTGCGTGCCGTGGTGCGCAGCATCCGGCCGACGCTGATCGTCAATCCCGCAGCCTATACCGCGGTCGACAAGGCGGAAGAGGAATTCGATCTCGCCATGCGCATCAACGGCGAAGTGCCCGGCGTGCTCGCTGAAGAAGCGAAGAAGCTGGGCGCGGCGCTGGTCCATTATTCGACCGACTACGTGTTCAACGGTGAGAAAGACGGCGCCTACGTCGAAGACGATCCCACCGATCCGCAAAACGCGTATGGACGCACCAAGCTGGCCGGCGAGCAGGCCATCGCCGCGAGCGGTTGCGCGCACCTCATTTTCCGCACGAGCTGGGTGTACGGCACGCGCGGCAAGAACTTCCTGTTGACGATGCTGCGCCTCGGCGCGGACCGTGACGAGCTGAGCGTGGTCGCCGACCAGGTCGGCGCGCCGACCTGGTCGAAAACGATTGCGGCGCTCACTGCGAACGTACTCGCGCAGGCAGCGGCGCCGGGCCAGAGCGACTGGTGGCAGCAGCATTCGGGCGTTTATCACCTGACCGCGACGGGTTCGGCATCGTGGCACGGTTTTGCCGAGGCCATTTTCGAACTGTCGGGTCTGGCGAAAACGCCGACCGTCAAACCGATCCCGGCTGCTTCCTATCCGACGCCGGCGAAGCGGCCCGGCAACTCGCGCATGTCGAATGACAAGCTTGCACGGACGTTCGGCGTGCAGGCGCCGGACTGGCGCGACGCCTTGCAACTTTGCCTGGCCGAGCGTTGAGCAGCACGCCGCTGACATCGCGTACGGGGGCCGTCGTTGTTTTCTACAACCCCGATGCGGCCTGTATCGAGCGGGCCAACCGGCTCGCCGCAAGGATGCACTGCGTGGTGGTCGACAACACGCCGGACGTGCGCCCAGCGAGCGAGCTGGGACTAGCCGGCGCGATCGAGTACCTGCCCAACGGTGAGAATGCGGGCATCGCGACAGCGATCAATCAGGGCGTCGAAGCGCTGATTCGCGGCGGCTTCGACATGGCGATCATCTTCGATCAGGACAGCGAGCCGCCCGCGTCGCTGTTCACGGAGTTGCCGAAGGTCATCGACGCGGCCAACGCATCGGGAGAGCGTGTCGCGCTGGCGGGCCCGGCCTACGAAGATGCGCGCCTGCGCGGCCTCGCGCCGTTCGTGCGCTTCAAGTGGGGCACGCTGGAGCGCATCGTGCCGCAGGGCGATCAGCCCATCGAGGTCGACTTCCTGATTTCGTCGGGGTCGTGCATCAATTTGCGCTGGTGGTCGAGCATCGGTCCGATGGACGACGCGCTTTTCATCGATTTTGTCGACCTGGAATGGTGTGTGCGTGCCAAGCAGAAGGGCTATCGGGTGCTGGGCGTGCCATGGGTGCACATGAGCCATGAACTCGGCGGCGAGCCGGTCCGCGTACTGGGCCGCGCGTATCCGATGCATAGCCCGTTACGCCATTACTACCTGTTCCGCAATGCCGTTGTGCTGATTGGCCGTTCCTATGTGCCCTGGACGTGGAAGTCGTCCGAACTGGTCAAATTTCCCGTGCGGCTCGTCATCTATTCATTGATGCCCTCGCAGCGGATGGCCCATTTGAAAATGGCGTTGCTTGGAATGTGGGACGGCATTCGCGGGCGGTTGGGCAGGCTTTAGAACGCGGTGCGGCGGTAGTCAGTGCCATTGGTCAGGAAACCGACGAGCAGCAGTCAGCTCGTCGGATGAGCAGGAAGGAAATGCATGAACACAAAATTTGGTGAGCATCAGCAGGATGTAGTCAGTCAGGACGTCTCCCAAGATGAGCCGTTGTCGCATGGCGCGGAGGATATGCGCCATCTTCAGGGGCGTGTGGCACTGCTCGAAAAACTGCTTGATGATGCGCTGCGCGATGGCGAGTCGATCGCGAAGCTGAACAATCGGATTCTGAAACTGGAAGTTGAGAATGCCGCTTTAATCAATTCGACCTCGTGGCGGGTGACGGCGCCGCTGCGCTCGCTTGCCCGCGTCGTGAAGGCGGTGCGCCTCGCGTTCAGCACCATTAGCCGCCAGGCCGAGGTCAGGGGCGGGCTGGGTAGCGCGTTGGGCTACTACGCGTCGACGATCCGGCGCGAAGGTCTGCCGGGCGTCGTGGCTCGCGTGCGCCGGCTCAAAAGCGGCCGCGGCTTCGCCGACGGTCCGCCGCGTGACGAGGTTTATCACGAGTGGATCAGCCTGTACGACACGGTCACGCCGACCAGGAAACTCGAAATCGAAGCGGATATCGGCCGGTTGGCGCGCAAGCCGCTGATCTCCGTCGTCGTGCCGACGTTCAATAGCGACGAACGTCTGCTGCGCGAAATGGTTGCCTCGGTTCAGGCGCAAATCTATCCGCATTGGGAGTTGTGCATCGCGGACGATGCGTCGACCCAGCCGCACGTCAAGGTCGTCCTGCAGGAGTTGGCCGCTGCCGACAGCCGCATCAAGGTCGTCTTCCGCGAGACGAACGGCCACATTTCCGAAGCCAGCAATAGTGCGCTCGCGCTCGCGACCGGCGAATACGTCGCCTTGCTGGATCACGACGACCTGCTGCCGCCGCACGCGCTTTACATGGTGGCGCGCTACATCAATCAGCATCCGCAAGGCCGGATGTTCTACAGCGACGAAGACAAGCTCACCACCGAGGGCAAGCGCACCACGCCTTACTTCAAGTGCGACTGGAACCCGCAAATGTTCCTGACGCAGAACATGTTTTCCCATCTGGGCGTGTTCGAGACGAAGCTGGTTCGGGAAGCGGGCGGCTTCAGGAAGGGCTTCGAAGGCAGCCAGGACTACGACCTGGCGTTGCGCTGCGTGGAGCTTGCCGGCGACGACAGCGTGATCCACATTCCACATGTGCTGTATCACTGGCGCATCGTGCCCGGCAGCACGGCGGGCAGCGGCAGCGAGAAGCCTTATGCGTTGATCGCCGCGATTCGCGCGCTGGAAGATCATCTGAAGCGGGCCAACATCAGCGCGACGGTCGAGCACCCGATCGAAACACTTGGCGTGCTGCGCGTGCGTTATACGTTGCCGAGCCCGCAGCCCAAAGTGTCGATCATGATTCCGACGCGCGATGGGCTCGCGCTGCTCAAGCAGTGTCTCGACAGTATTTTTGCGCGGACGCTTTATCAGAATTTCGAAATCATCATCGTCGACAATGGCAGCGTGAGGCCGGAGACACTGAGATATTTCGACGAGGTGTCGCAGCGTCCTAATGTGCGTGTTTTGCGCGATGAATCGCCGTTCAATTTCTCGGCTCTGAATAATCGCGCGGCACGCGTGGCGACCGGCGAATTCCTGTGTCTGTTGAATAACGATATCGAAGTGATCTCGCCGGACTGGTTGAATGAAATGGTCAGTCTGGCCAATCTGCCGCGCGCCGGCGCGGTGGGCGCCTGTCTGTGGTATCCGAGTGATGCATTGCAGCACGGCGGCGTGGTGCTCGGTCTCGGCGGCATTGCCGGCCACATGCATCACATGATGAAGCGTGGGCATTACGGGTACTTCGGCCGCGCGGTGGCGACGCAGAATCTGTCGGCGGTGACCGCCGCCTGCCTCGTCGTCAGGAAGTCGGTCTACGACGAAGTGGGCGGCCTGGAAGAAGAGCTGGCGGTCGCCTTCAACGACGTGGACTTCTGCATGAAGCTGCTGAAGGCGGGCTACCGCAATATCTGGACGCCGTACGCCGAGCTGTACCACCACGAATCGGCCACGCGCGGCTCGGACCACGATCCGGTGAAGTACGAGCGCTTCGTCAGCGAGATTCGCCGCATGGAGGCACGTTGGGAGGGCTGGTTCGAACGGGACCCGGCATACAACCCCAATCTGTCGCTCAACTGCGAGGTTCTGCCGTTTACGCTGGCGTCGCCGCCGCGCATCGGTCAATTCGAATAGCGGCGCGGCTCAGGCGGCCTGACGCCTGCACGAAGGGCCTTGCGGCGCGCAGGGCCTGATTTGACTGGGTTCAGTCCGCTACGGCAGAATGCCGGGTTAAGATGGCGGCGGCTGTATCCAGAAATATTCATTACGTTCCGGCGCGCCTGTCAACGAGCCGCCGGAATTTTTAGCACCGTTTGCATCGGTTTGGACAATCGAAATGCAGACGGTTTGTCGGAATCTATCAATGCAAATTTCTGTTTTGCGGCATCGGTCGCTCTTGTGGGACTTTGTCCGCCGTGACCTTGCGACTAAATTCCGCGGTTCGGCGCTCGGCTCCGTCTGGATGATCGTTACGCCAATCCTCACCTTGCTGGTCTATTTCTTTGTTTTTAGCGTCGTGTTTAAGGCGCGCTGGGCGGGCGAAGGGTTAAACAGTAAGGCGTCCGCGCTGATTCTTTTCAGCGGACTGATCACTTACACGTTCTTTTCCGAATGCTTTCTGCGCGCGCCGATGCTGATGCGCGAGAATCCGAACTTCATCAAAAAGGTCGTGTTCCCGCTCGAAGTATTGCCGCTCGCCATTACCTTGTCCGCGGTCGTGAACGCGGCGATCGGCTACGGTCTTCTGCTCCTGTTCAACCTGGTGTTCGTCGGCTTGCCGCCGCTGTCCGCCATTGCGCTGCCGGTTGTCCTGTTGCCGATGTTTTTCGCCGTGCTGGGTGTGACGTATCTGCTGGCGTCGCTCGGCGTCTATCTGCCCGACATCAAGCTGCTGGTGCCGCCAATCTCCATGGCGATCATGTATCTGAGCCCGGTGTTTTATCCGCTCGACATGGTGCCGAAAATCCTGCGATTCGCGGTCGCGATGAATCCTTTTACTCCGGTGCTGGAAAACGTACGGCACGCATTCTTCTTTGGCGAATGGCCCGATCCGGTCGGCATGATTATTCAATTGGCGATTTCGATTGCTTTTCTATGCGTGTGCTACTGGTTTTTCATGAAATCCAAAAAAGGATTTCCTGATGTGCTTTAAGAAATTCGCTTAAAAGGTATAAGTCGAATTAACGTCGGCAGGTATTGGATTAATATAATGAATAGCAAGAAGGCGCGTGTTGGTATTGTTATCGTAACCTTCAATTCAGCGGAGGTGTTCGCGCTTGCGATCGAGAGCCTGATCAAGACCCGAAGCGATACGGAATTCGTGGTGGCCGCGATCGATAACGCATCCCGGCCGGCCGAGCGTGCCGCCGTGCAGGCCACGTTCGAGAACGCCGTCGCCCAGCATGGCCTGCAAGGCAAATTCTTCCAGCAGGACAAGAACCTCGGATTTTCCGGTGGTAATAACGTCGGTATCGAGTACTGCCTGTCGGACCCGGCGATCACGCATATCTGCCTGCTCAATAGCGACGTCATCGTCACCGACCATTGGCTGGACTACCTCGTCGCGGCGGATAAGGATGCGATCGGCCCGCTGACCAACGCGTCGAACAATGAGCAGGGCATTCCGATTCCCTACCATCTCGGCGACCGCAACCGACTGGGCGAAGGCAGCGCCGCGCTCGATATGCCGGTGCTCACCGAATTCGCCATTCGCCGGCGCGAAGGCTGGTTGGGCTTGACGGTCGACAGCGACTTTCTGAGCTATTACTGCGTGCTGTTTTCGCGCGAGCTGATCGAACACGTGGGCACGCTCGACGAACGATTCTTTCCTGGCGCCTACGAAGACGACGACCATTGCGTCCGCATTCTGGAAGCCGGTTTCAAGATGCATGTGGCGCGTGATGTGTATATCCATCACTGGGGCTCGGCGTCGTTCGGCAAGCTGGATGTCGTCGAGGCCCAAGGATTCGCCGCGCAAAACCGCGCGCGATTCGAAGAGAAGCATGGCCGCGCATGGCAAGATCGCACGCGCCTGTCCGTGACCGCCTGGATGCAGGATTCGTTGTTTGCGATTGCCTCGCCGAAGCGGTTTCCGATTCACCTCGAAACGCATCACCTGTACGCGCGCCAGATGCGCACGCTCGTGGCAGGTCTCGAGGACTATTCGAAGCACTTGAGCGGAGAAATCGCGCGCATCCAGGCGGAGGGGTTGACCGACCTCCGTTCGCTGGTGATGGGGCGCCATGTCGACGAACGTGCGTCGGCGGCTTCCTTGCTTCCCGTGATCAACAGTATCGACGCGGACATCGAGCAATACCTGTCGACGGACGGCGAAGGTGTCGCGCCGGAGATCGTACAGCGCATGACGGTCCGGTTCGAATCGCTCGCTCATGAACTGAGCGCGCTGGTCGCCAGGACGTCGGGCATGGCTCGCGAGCTAACCGCAATGCAAGCCGCCAAGCCGCAAGACAAGCCGCTCGGTCTGATGCAACGCGTGATCAACCGGCTGGCTCGCGCGGCACAGTTCCCCACCTCGAAGGTGAGCCGCCTCGTGCGCGGATACGAATTGTTGCAACTGATGCTGCACGGCGAAGGAATTCTTTTCTTCGCTCCGTATCCGACCAAGGAGCGAGAGCGCGACGGCTACTTCCAGCGCGTGAAGGCGATCGATTCGCTGTTTCCCACGACGCACCGGGTGTATTGCGATGTACGCGGTCATCCGGAGGCCAAGCCTTTTATCGAAAGGGCGGCGCATAACGCCTGGGTCCTCAATATTTCCCTGCAGTCGGTCAATCAATGCCGGGTCGTGGCGCTGCTGGCGCGCCGCTTCAAGCGCGTTTATTTCCACAGCGTCCTGCGCATGCCGAATGCGGCGGCCGAAGCGGCGCTCCGCGTACCGGGCCTGAAATGGGTGCTCGACGTGCACGGTGTCGTGCCCGAAGAATTTCGGATGCACAACGATTTCTTCTCCGCGCGCATCCATGACGATTGCGAGCGCACGGCGGTGGAGAAGGCGAGCCGTGTGATCGTCGTGTCGCAGGCAATGGGCAACTATCTCGCACACAAGTACCGCGAGCTGCTGCGCGCGAAAGTGATCGTGTTGCCGATCTTCGCATTGGAAGAGGGCAGCGAAGCGGTGCGGCCCTACAAGGATGGCCGGCCCACGGTTATTTATGCCGGCGGCACGCAGAAGTGGCAAAACGTACCTGCCATGATGAACGTGGTCGCGCGAGCGCTTGAACACGCCGACTGGTGGATGTACACGCCGGACGTCGACGTGATGAGAAACGCGGCGGCGCCCGAGGTTCAAAGCCACCCGAACTTCCATGTGGCCAGCGCGACGCGCGCCGAACTCAATGAGGTGTATCAGCACTGCCATTTCGGCTTCATTCTGCGGGACGACATGGTGGTGAACCACGTGTCCTGCCCGACGAAGTTGATCGAGTATTTGGCGTTCGGCATCGTGCCCATCGTGGATACGCCCAACATCGGCGACTTCAACACGTACGGCATGCGTTTCGTGAACGTCGAGGATTTTGCCAAGGGGCTGATTCCGGACGCGGCGACGCGCATGGAGATGGCCGCGCATAATCGGGCGATCTGCGAGCGGCTGGTCGAGCAGAAGGCCACGGGCGAGAAGGAACTGATCGAGGCGCTGACCTAGTCGGCTAACCGGGGCCGCGCGCGAGAGGCGGGCGGCTCCCGATCACAGCTTTGTTTAAAGCTGTTCATCAACAAAGAGAGTGGTCTTGGACGATATAGCTATCCACGTTCGCGAGCTGAGCAAGCGTTACGAACTTTATGCGAAGCCTCACCATCGGCTGGCGCAGATGCTACTTCGTGGCCGTCGCCAGTTTTTCGGCGAATTCTGGCCGCTGCGCAACATCTCCTTCAACGTGAAGAAGGGCGAAGCGGTGGGTATCGTGGGCCGCAACGGCGCCGGTAAGTCGACGCTGCTACAGATCATCGCGGGCGTCCTGTCGCCCACTCAGGGCGACGTGGAGGTGCACGGCCGGGTCGCGGCTCTGCTGGAATTGGGCAGCGGTTTCAATCCGGAGTTTACGGGCCGCGAGAACGCGTATCTGAACGGCTCGATTCTCGGCTTGTCGCGCAAGGAGATGGACGCAGCCATGCCGGAGATCATCCGCTTCGCGGCGATCGGCGATTTCTTCGACCAACCCGTCAAGCACTACTCGAGCGGGATGATGGTGCGCGTCGCATTTGCGGTGCAGGTGCAACTGAACCCGGATGTGCTGATCGTCGACGAGGCATTGGCGGTCGGCGACGCGCTGTTCCAGAAGCGCTGCTATCAGCGCATTCGCCAGCTGCGCGATCGTGGCGTCGCGATTCTCTTCGTGTCGCACGACATCGAGTCGGTCCGAACCTTTACGGACCGCGCCATTTTGCTTCACCACGGCGAGGTGATGGCGGCAGGGCCGTCCGGCGAAGTCGTGCTGGCCTATCGCAAGCTGTTACACGACGAGGAAAACCTCGCCAAGCAGAAGGAGATCGCCGAGCACAAGCAGGCGGTCAAGGCGGACACCGCACCGAAGGTCGCGGCGCCCGTCGAATCGCCGCAGTTGACGGCGCCCGCCGCGACGGCCGAGCCGCTCGAGGCCGCTGCAGCAGAAGGGCACCTCGCGCAAGCCGTGTCGAATGTCTCGGACGCAGCGGATCAGATGGAAACCGACGCGCGCAACGAAGGCGGCAAGTTCGAATTCGGCAGCCTCGAAGCTCTGATTACGGACGTCTCCGTGCTGGACGGCGCGGGCGAGCAATGCACCACGTTCTACACCGGCGATACGGTCAAGATCGTGGTGAAATTCTCGATCCGGGAAGACATGGACAAGCTCTATGTCAATCTGCGGATCCGCAACAAGGAAGGCATCAAGATGTACTCCTGGGGGACGTTCAACCAGGACGCCGAACTGATTGCCGGGAAGCAGGACGGCTTCATTTTCTGGAACCGGAAGTTCCGTGCGGGCGAAGAGCATTCCGTCGTCTTCACGATGGACTCCTGCTCGCTCGGCGAAAATTTCTACGAAGTGCAGGCCTCGCTGATCCACCAGGAGTCGATGAACTTCTCCGATCAGGCAATCTTGCACTGGATCGACGAGGCCGCGTTCTTCATGGTCCGCGCGCGTGTCGACACGCATTTCTTCGGTGGCGTGTGCGATCTGCACATGCGCGCCGAACTTGAAGCACCCACCGGCGAGGCCTCGTAAGTGAACGTCTGTCAGTCGCAACGACGAGGGGCGGCTGGTGTCCTTCGACAAAACGGCTCGCCGTACAAAACCTTGGTGTTGACTGTATGACCGTGTTTTCAAGCCACGATGTGCGAGCATGCTTGCGCCAGTGCGTAACCTGTTTCGGGCACGGCAAGATCCTGTACATCGGCGCGCATGCCGCTGATGCGCTCGACTTCCTGCTGGCCGCGGGAACCGATCCGTACGCGCTTTCGCTCGACGCGGATGGCGGGGCACAAGCCGATCATCGGTTCGTGTCAAATCGGCTCGAAGCGGCGTCTGTCACGGCCCCTTCCCTCGGCATTGCCCAGCGCGAATCCTTCGACGCGGCGATCGTGGTTCTCCCGCCGGACAGCAAGGCCGCCGAGGCGGCAGTCTGGCTCAAGCTGATTGCGGATGCGGGTATCACGAACGTCGCGCTGATGAGCCCGGTCGCGCAAGACGAAGCCGGCCTTGCTTCTAGCGGCCACGTCAAAGCACGGGCCTTCGAACTCGGGTTTCGCATCCACGCCCGTTTGACATTCGCGCGGCTGACTTGTCCGCTGCCCTCGTTGGGCAGCTACGAAGTCTGCGCTTTCGAGCGTGCTGCAAACGCGTCGACGGAGCAACGCCCCGCGATGGGGGAAGACGTCTTGCGGCACACCGACGCGGCGTCGCAAACCAAAGTCGCCGAGCTCACGCAGGTCGGCAGTTTCGTTCGGGTCGGCGACGCCGTTCTCGTGCTGGACGACACGGCCGGCAGCGGCGCCTACGTCGTTGCGCAGAACTCGACGGCGAGCCACGTGCTCGGCATCGTGCCCGACGCGTTGCAGTGCGGCTATGCGTCGAGTGAATATGGCGTGGCGGGTCGCGTCGATTTCAAGCCGTGGTCCGGTCAGGAATTGAACGGCCTGACGAACCATTCTTTCGACGTCGTGATTTGCCGCGACGTTCGCCGGTTCGCGCCGCTCGACTGGCCGCGGCTCGCCGACATCGTGCGGCCGGGTGGACGATTGATTCTCGGATTGACGGCCCCGCAGAGCACGGGCGACGCTTCTGTGAAAACGCAGTCTTCTGTCGAACTGCTGTGCTCGAGTACCGGTTCGGCCCACACAAGCTGGCTGCCGGAATGCGCTTTTATTTCGCGGCCGGATGCGCCGTCCCACGTCGCCTGGCGCAAGATAGAACTCGACCAGCCCACGGTGGCCAGCGACGGTCATTTGATCGTCGTCTCGATGCGCGATCCCGTCAGCGCGGATCCGTCGGCTTTTGTCGATACGATGTACAAGCACGCCGATTCGCCGGCGTTCAATGTGTTGCCGGACGGACGCAGCATGGTGAATCCATGGCTCTTCAGGAGCATGGTGACCATCGGCACGCGCATGAACAACGACGCTGAATTGGGCAGCCTGCAAGCGCGAGTCTTGCAGCAGGCGCCGCACGACACCGCCGATTACGGCGCCGCGCTTTGCGGCCACGCCTATCGCGTGCTTGCCGCGCGGGCTTCGTCGGAAACGGTGCGCACGTGTGTGGCGGAAATTCAGGCGTACCTCGATACGAACAAGAATGACGCGCAGTATCTGCGATGGTCGATATCGCAGACTTATGTCGCCGCCAAGCTCTTGCAGGCAATAGGCGATCTGAAGGGTGCCGAGGCGTGGGCATTGAAGTGCGCCGCGATGGACCCGGTTCCTTTTAGTCCGCTGCTGGCAACCAAGACGGTTGCTGCGCTCGACCTGGCGGCCAGCTTTGCCGTGGCTCGCCGCGACTACGAGACTGCGCGCCAGTATCTCGAGCGGGCGGTGCGGGAAGTCCAGCGGGTTCTGTCGGGTGACTGGGTCAATATCCTCGGCGACGTGACGAAGCCATTGAGCTTCGGGTTGCCGGAAGTTTCGCAACTGGCCGAACTGGGTGCGCGGTGCGCGTATCTTCTGAACTATCTCGCCGACGCCGGATATCGGCCCGGACTGGTGTGGCGTGAACACCGGGGATTTTACGAGCGCGGGTTCGAAGCAAAGGATACGCAGATCGGGGCGCTGTTGGATCGCAACACCTTCCTGTATGGCGAGACACAACGTCTGGAGGCTTTCGTCCAGGAGTTGAGAGGCGAAGCCGATCGACTGGAGGGCGTCATTCAGCAAGGCAAGAACGAGGAAGCTCGCCTCGAAGGCGTGATTCAGGCAGTTAAGATCGAGGCGGGTCGCCTCGAAGGCGTGATTAGAGAGAAGGATAGCGAAGTGGCAGCTCTCAAACAGACCGTTGCTGCTGGGGAAGCAGAGAAGACTCGTCTTGTGGCGGCGCTCGAGGAACAGCAGAGCGTTGGCGACGCGCTGCGCGCGTCGGCGGCGCGAACGTTGGGGGCGCGGATGCGTCGCGTGTTGCGTACGCTTGCCAGGCGGACTCGCGTGGCAGTCAAGGCTGTGGCAGTCCAGGCGCCTCAGCCAACGCCGGTTGCCTCGGCCCCTACGCCCGTCAAGCGCTTTCCAAATGCGCCATTATTGCTCGACGAACAACGCGTCGCGCAGTGGCTCGGTCAGTTCGATGCGGACGCGCCTCGCTGGGCGTCGAGCCAGACGCTCGCATCTGTCTTGCCGGCTAGTGAGCGTGGTGCGAGCGACCTGAACGCCGATGACGCGCAACTGAAAATTATCGCCGCCGCCGACTTGCCGTCTTTGGCGCCGCAAGCGCCCGGCGTGGTGATCGTCGTGGTGTTCAAGGCGGGCGACAATCCGTACGCATTACGCAGCGACGTCTACGACCATGTGGACTTGTGTATCGCACTCGACCATCAGGTATTCCTGGGACTGGCGCTGCTGCACCCCATGGTGATCGAGGCGACTCCAGCGAACGTCGTCGACTCCGCGCGCCGTTTCTGGAAGGCGACCAATAGCACGCAATCGCTGATGGTGCCGGACGCGCTCGCCTTCGACCCGTCGGTCGCACCGGTCGTCATGTTGCAGGTCGACAGCTTCATGGTCGGCGGCCTCGAGCGTGTCGTTTTCGATTTGCTGGACCGCCTGGGCAAGGCGGGCTTTCAGCCCATGCTCGGCGTCACCGGCGAAATCGCGAGCGAGGCCGAGGCCGAACTCAAGCAACGGCAGTTCAACTACGTGCACCTGCCCAGCGATCCCGCCGAGCTTCGCGCAGTGCTGGTCGAGCGGAAGGTGGCGCTCGTCAACGCTCACTATTCGCTGTCGCTCGGCGAGGTCTGCGCTTCGCTGAAAATCCCCTTTGTCCAGACCGTGCATAACATGTACATGTGGCTCGACGCGGCGGGTAAGGAACAGTGGCGTCGCGTGGACGAAGTGACAGACGCCTATATCTGCGTGTCGGCCAACGTCGCGATGTTCGCCGACGTGAATCTGCGCTTGAGCGCGGACCGCATGATCGTCGTTCCCAACGGCTGCGACTCGGGCAGCGCAAAACCCTTGCTCGAACCGGAGCGCGACGTCGCGCTGCGCGAGGAACTCGGGTTTCCGGCGGATAGTCCGGTGTTCGTCAACGTCGCTTCGATCAATCCGGTGAAGGGACAGGGCTTGCTGATCGATGCGTTTGCGATCGCGCATGCGAAGCGGCCCGATATCCGCCTCGTGATCCTCGGCAAGCACTCGGACGCCCGATACGCCGCGCAGCTCCAGGAGCGCATCGCGCATCACGGCCTGCAAGACGCGGTGTCGATGCCCGGCTACCGGTCCGACGTCTATCGATTCGTCGATCTGGCGCGCGCAGTTGTGATGCCGTCCTTTACCGAAGGCTGGAGTCTGGCGATATCAGAGGCGCTTCAGCGTAACGCGCCGGTCATCGCCACCGACGTCGGCGGCGCCCGCGAACAGTTGATTGGCGAGGCAAGCACGGTGATTCGCGCCTATCGTGATGACTGGTCGACGCTGGACGGTCCGCAGTTCTATCAGGCCATCGCCAACGAGTGGGACTTGCAGGCAGTTCGCGACGAACTGGCCAGAACGATTGTCGAGCACGCCGGGCGGCCGATGCGCCAGCCGCGCGAGGGCTTGCAGCAGTCGTTCCAGTCGATGACGCCGGCGGAAGCCTATACGCGGCACGCGGAGATTTTCGCGGCCATCCTGACCCGCACGAACGCCGATTGCGTTCGCTATGCGTCGTTTCTGCCTCAGCGTCAAAGCCGTTACTTCAAGTTGACCGATGCGCGGCCCGAAGTGGTCTGAAGCTGCCGGTTTCAAAGGATATTTACCATGGCAAAGAAAAAAGTAGTGGTGTTTGCCGGCACGCGGCCGGAAGCGATCAAGGTCATTTCGGTCGTGCAGGCGCTACGCGCGGCTCACGAGGATTTCGACGTGTGCCTGTGTTCGGTCGGGCAGCATCGGGAAATGTTGATGCAGGCTTTCGCGGACTTCGGCGTGACGCCGGACGCGAGTCTGGACGTGATGTCGCAGAATCAGTCGCTGGCGGGATTGAGTGCGCGGCTCTTCACCGCGATCGACGAGTTCCTCGCCGCGCAGTCGCCCGATATCATCCTCGTGCAGGGTGACACGATGACCGTCCAGGTGGCCGCGTTGACGGCGTTCTATCGACGCATTCGCGTGGGACATATCGAGGCCGGGCTGCGCAGCCATGACATGGCCGCGCCGTTTCCGGAGGAACTGAATCGCCGTGTGGCGTCGCTCGTAACCGACGTCCATTTCGCGCCGACGGAATTGTCGAAGCAGAATCTGCTGGCGGAGCGGGTGCCCGCGGACCAGATCTTCGTAACTGGGAATACCGTGGTGGACGCGCTGTATCTGATGTTCGAGCGCCTGAAGAACGAGCATGTCGAGTTGCCGGAGCGAGTCGAGACCGCACTTTCGGAAGGGCGGCGGATCGTGCTCGTGACGGGGCACCGTCGCGAGAGTTTCGGGCCTGGGTTCGAGAACATCTGCACGGCGTTGCGGAAAATCGCCGAGGCGCATCCGGACGTGCGCATCGTCTATCCGGTGCACATGAATCCGAAGGTCCGGGAAGTGGTCAACCGCGTGTTGAGCGATCAGGCCGGCGTCTATCTGGAAGAGCCGCTGACCTACAAGCCGTTCCAGCGGCTCATGGCAGCGAGTCATATCATCCTTACCGATTCGGGCGGCATTCAGGAAGAAGGTCCCGCGTTGGGCAAGCCGGTTCTGGTGATGCGCGATGTGACCGAGCGGCCGGAAGGTGTGGAGTCCGGCGTCAACAAGCTGGTGGGTACGGATGTCGACACGATTGTTCGTGAGACTGCGCGTTTGCTCGATGATGAAGCCGCGTATCAGGCGATGTCGGCTGGCAAGAATCCGTTTGGCGACGGTACGGCTGGCGAGCAGATCGTTGCCATTCTGAAGTCGATGCTTGCATCGAAGTAAGACGTTCGAACCGCGCGCCCGGCTCGCTGTCAGGTTTCAGCGGCGGGGCGGCGCCAGGCGCTCTTGAAGAGAAGACCAAGCGGCTTCACGAGATACCGGTCGATTGCGAGGGGCACGACGATACCCGCCAGCACGTAGACGTACCACATATGTTCGGTATGCCATTGGAAGGCGCCGCCCGTCACGTCCGCCGGCTTGATGATGCCAAGGCCGCAGAGCGCCGCATTGACGAGAAAGAACGCAAACAGCTGATGAAACACGATCGGCAGGGCGTTGACGCCGATGAAAGCCAATATCTTTCTCGACGTCGGATTATTCGCGATTATGCCGGCTACGCCGTACATGAAGGCGATGCCCGTGACGCTTGTCACGATGGGCAGAACGGGATGCTCGAATTGCATGACCTGCATCCAGAAGTCCAACGTCTTGCCCGTCACCCACAGTTGTTGCTGAATCACGTATAAGGCGACGAGCACGAGGACATTGGGCAGGAATCGCGTTGCTTTCCAATGCGCGGCCAGATAGCCGACGTAATAGAAGAAAGCCGCGAACATCACGCGCAGCAGACCGATTTCGCGATAAGTGACGGGGCCTTCGGCGTACATACGCTGTGCAAAATAGATGGCGCAGCCTGCTCCAGCCAGGTAAAGCAAAACCCAGGCGGTTTGCAAAACCGCTTCACGTCCGCGCGCCATACGCGCGAGAGGCGCGTTCACTCGCGCGTGCACGAGCGCAAAGTACACCCGGACAAAGAACAGGCATGGGATGAACCAGTACGGCGAAGTGAATCCATACGCTGCGGCGCTACCGAACTGATTGAACAGCACATTCGAGATTGAAAACGGCTGCCACAGCCTCACGAAACCGGCGGCGCGTATGACCTGGCAGACGAGCGCATAGACAAGGAAGAAAATCGTCGTGGGGAGCAACAGGGTGCGAGCGTTTCTCAGAACGAAAGCGACCGGTGCCTCCATCTTTTCCTCTCGGAAAAACAGGCCAGAGAGGAAGAAAAACAACGGCATGTGAAACGAATAAGGCGAGAAGGGCGCCCAGCCAGTGCCACTCCACGCGTGTCCCGCCACGACAGCAATGATGCCAAGCCCCCGAAGCACATCAACCGTCGTGTCTCTCTCACTCATTTACGTTATCCGATCAGCCACAATTCCTATCTTATTATTGCAGAATCTTGCCAATCCTTTCCATGGAAAAGATCGGCGGCAAGAGATGCGGCGACCGAAACCGCCAGCCAGAAGGGACCGACCGCCATCGTCCAAAGGCCGCCCGGACGGTCACGTGAGCGATAGCTGATAGAATCGCTATCTCAAATAGGACTTGGGTGAAGAGGCGGCATATGGTGGATTCGGCGCGCGCGGGTAATGACCGAGCCCCCTCGCTGGACATATTGCGAGGCTATGCCGCGCTGATCGTAGTGATCTCCCATACGACGGTAGCAGGCCTGTACAAGGTCGAACCGCTCTGGGGCTTCCTGAAATGGACGCCCCTGCGCGTTCTGTGGGCCGGACACCAGGCGGTGATCGTCTTCTTCATGCTTAGCGGCTATGCACTCGCGCACATGTATGGCGAGCAGCGTGCGCGCCGTTACGTGACCTTTGCCGCTGCGCGAGTCGTGCGGCTGTATCCGCCGTTTGTCGCATCGCTCGTGGTCGCGCTAGGCCTCTATTGGCTGGTTGCGCGCGCCGGCTTCGTCTGGGAAAAAGGCTGGATGTACACGGCGCATCCGCATCCGGACAAACAGATGATCTTCGACCATCTGAAATTGATCGGCAGCTACGATACCTCGATCATCAATCCGCCCATGTGGTCGATCGTGCATGAGATGAGACTGTCGCTGGCGTTTCCGGTGATTGCGTTTCTCGTGCTGCATCTTCGATTCAAGGCGGTCATTCTCGCGGTCGTCAGTTCCACGCTGATCGGTATCGCGGCACTGGCGGGATCGCCGAGCCATATTCCATGGCCGCTTCAGGATGCGCTATTGACCACGCACTACGGCACTTTCTTCGTGATCGGAGCGTGGTTCTACTCATGCCGCTCCAGGATCCTGGCGTGGGCGCATGCATTGCGGCCGGCGTCGCGCGCCATGTTGTGGATCGTTGCGTTGGCCCTGTTCGCGTATCCGTTCGACAATCCCTGGAGCATGGGCGCTCGCATCTTCGGCGATCTGGGTTCGTCGACCGGCGCGTTCCTGTTGATGGCGCTGTCCTTTACGATCCAGCCGGGCCGGATCTTCAGCGTGGGCCATTGGCTTGGCAAGATCTCCTACAGTCTGTATCTCAACCACTACGTGGTATTGAGCGTGTCGCTAGTGATTCTCTATCCGCGCTTCGGCGCCGTGCCAGTCTGGTTCGCGACTGTGTTCGGAGCGCTTATCCTCGGTTACGCGATGAATAAGCTGGTCGAAGTGCCTTCGCAGAATGGCGCGCGAGCTCTGCGCCGTAAGTTCTCGCCGAAAACGGCGGCTTATTCGGCGAATGGGGTGAATGTTCGTTCGTGACGGAGCAGGACACTGATTGGCCGCGGAAGGCCAGATGCGTGGGCGTACTGATGATTTAGCAAGCTATCAGCATGCAATAACACGCCGATAATCCCTGACAGCTTACGGCGCTGTCGTTCAATGCTGGGCGCGAAAAACCCACCACTTCGCGAATGCGAAGTTGACGAACATGCCGACGATCGAGCCCACCCCCAGTGCGATGAGCGGCGCGACGGTCACCTTCGGCAGGAACAGCAGCATGACCACATAGGTCCCGTAGTTGCATGCGCCTCCCACCGACATGGCGGCCAGATAACGCACCCATTCGGTCCAGAGCGACTCCGTCCGCTTCACCACGAAGGTCATGCGGCGGTTGATCTGCCACGTTGCGAAAGCTGCGCAGAGAAAGGAGACGGCGCGGCCGAGATATGGCCCGAGGCCGACTGCCAGCGCCACATACAGCACGCCGGCATCCACCAGAAAGCCGATGGCGCCGGCAATGGCGAACCTGAAAAACTGGGTGCGCATTTACTGGCTTTGCTCCTGCTTGCGTGACGCAGGGATGGCGAGGTACGCCAGCCGCTTGACCTCGATGCGGCCGCGCGTCACGGTGTCCAGCACGATGCCGCAGATCAGCAGAATCGCGCCGAGCAGCATCAGCGCGGTACTGAGCAACGCGGTGGGCAGGCGCGGCACGAGCCCGGTCTCGACGTAGGTTTCGAAGACCGGAATTGCCAGCAGAATGGACAGCAGCGCGCAGATCGCGAAGCCGACCGTGAAGAACGCGAAAGGCTTCTCGCTTTTGACCAGTTTGAAAATGGTCATCAGGATACGGAAGCCGTCGCGATAGGTGTTCAGCTTGCTCTCGGAGCCTTCCGGGCGCGAGATGTAGCGCGTGGGCAGTTCGGCCACGGGCATGCGCATGCCGAGCGCGTGCACCGTCAATTCCGTTTCGGTTTCGAAGCCCGATGCATGGGCCGGGAACGACTTTGCATAGCGGCGCGAAAAGATCCGGTAACCCGACAGCATGTCCTTGAACGTGCGGCCGAAAATCGATGCCACGCATTGCGTCAGCATGACATTGCCGAAGCGGTGGCCCAATCGGTAAGCGGCCTGTTCGTCGCTGACGCGTGAGCCGACCACCATGTCCAGCCGCTCCTCGACCAGCTTGCCGATCAATGCAGGCGCAACGGATGCGTCGTACGTCGCGTCGCCATCCACCATCACGTACACGTCGGCTTCGACGTCCGCGAACATGCGGCGCACGACATTGCCCTTGCCCTGCAGCGGAACCTTGATGACGTCCGCGCCCGCTTCGCGAGCGACACGTGCGGTGTCGTCCGTCGAGTTGTTGTCGAAAGCGATGATGGAAGCCTCGGGGAGCGCGCGTCGAAAATCGCGAACCACCGTGGCGATCGTAGCTGCCTCGTTGTAGCAGGGAATTACGACGGCGACGCTGCCTGGGTTGAAGTCTTGCATTGGCGATTGTGTTCTGGTTTGACGGTCTAAAGTGCGGCGAGCTGCTTTTGCGCTGGCCGCGAAGCGTGTTATGCGGGCCAGACGCAAATTCGGCGAGTGGCGTAATGGTAGCGCATACGAAAGCCGGCTCTTTCCGGTTGGTCTGTCAGACGCGCATGGCGGCGCGTCTCGATGTGGCTGACATGCCGAGTTCCACCAGCATCATCAGCAGGCCAATTGCGAACGCAACGAACGCCCATTCGATATGCGGAGGCCGGAAAACGAATTGAACCTTTGATGTGCCCGCGGGGACGTCGATTTGCTGAAAAATTTCGTCAACCTGACGAATCGCGGTTTCCTGTCCGTTGACGAAGGCTCGCCAGCCCGGCATATAGAGCTCCAACCGCGTGAGCGTCGTGCGTTGCGTACAGTTGGCGCGAAGTTCGCCGCGCGTTGCCGCTTCCAGCGAGCACGCCGGTGCGTCGAAGTATGGACGCGGGTTGCTCAATTCGTAGATGCGCATGTTGGTGTCGGCGGCGACTTGCTTGATGCCGATCGCTTTGGTTTCTTCCGGCAGCGGGGCGTAGTACGGAGCCAACACATAGCGCACGCCGACACCCAGATAGTTGGGCAAATTCTTGAGCAGGCTTTCTTGCGAGGACGGTCCGGCCGGATCCACGCGAATTGAACCCGTGAACCCAATCGGGTCGGCATTGGCGTCGAGTTTTCTGGCGACGAAGTCGGTCCAGAGGCGGGGAATCGGCAGATCGTTGTGGTTGATCGAAGCGATGCCAAAATAGGAGCCGTAGTTCGGTGCCAACGGACCGAGCGTGACAAAACGCTGCATGCCGAGATTGGCTTGCAGGAATCGGACGCCCACGAGATCCACCATGCCTCGCGACGGATTGCTCATGACCGGCGCGGCGAAGTACATCGCGCTTTCGCACGCCAGGACAATCGACACAGCGAGGGCGACGCGGCTTGAACTCGCGTTGCGACGGAAGAGGATGATCGCAAGCGAGACGAGCACTAGCGCAGCGAAGATCAACGCCCATAAAACATAACGCCCATGCGGCCTGATTCCCGCGCCATGCGCGACGACGCATCCCGCACCGATCAGAATCAGCGTGACGCCATAAGCGTATCTGAGCCGTTTTTGCAGGGCCGAACGCGCTACATCGTTGAGCGCCAGCGCCGCCAGGACACAGAGGCTGAATTCCCAGGATGGCGGGAGGTATCGGTAGAACGCGGCGAGCTTGAGGCCAGGGATGATCGATGCCAGTATGCTCGCGCCGGGTAACCCATAAGAAAGCGAGACGGTCGCGAAGACCCACAGGGCGAGCATGATCCGCAGCCCACGGTAGCGCTGTCCGAAGATACCGCAAAGTGCGAGCATCATCAGCGTAATGCCTGCGTAGCCGCCGACAGCACCCCAAAAACCCGTGAGTGCGCGATCCTGAAAAATACCGCCGAATATGTAGGGAATCAGCGTCGCTATCAAGGCCGTCGCTGGCAGGTGTGCAGATGCATATCCATTGCCCAGGTGGTCGCCGGTAAAGCCCAAAGGAAGATAATCAAAAAATGCGACCAGGATAGGTGCCGACAATAGGAGCGCTGCCACGCCGGCAAGGCTGACGCGTAACAGAAAACGCACGCGCAGCGCCGAAGGAAGCGCCATCATTCGCACAAGCGTCCAGGCAAGAATCAATAGCCCGTCGAGGTACGCCACCTCCGGAAAGCCAGCGTACAACGCCGCAACGAGCCCGATCGTGATCCAGAAGGCACCGCCGCGGCGACCGCTGGCAACCCGTTCCAAGGCGATCTCGACGCCGATCAGCGTAAGTGGCAAGAATGCAATGGGATTGATGACCGCGTTGGCGAGCCACGCAAACGTCCCGTTGAACTGGAAGGCGAGCGCGGCGGCGACCGAGCCGACTTGCGCGATCCGCATTCTGCGCAATAGCACGTAAGTCGACACACCGGCGATGATCTGCAACGCAAGGTGCATGTACAGCTGGCCATTCTCGAAGTACAGCAGCCATGTCAGCGGGAACAGCGCCGCGGACTGCATTTCGCCGGCAAGCGGCGTGCCGACGCCTTCGTAGTAGTTCCACCATGGCCACTGCCCATGCAAGATGTCCAGAATCGCGCGATGTCCCAGCGTGTGACTGGTGAACGCGATGTTGGGGTCGATGGTGGGGTAAGGCGGGAAGCCGCCGAACGGACCGTGCTGCAAGCCTTGTTGCAGACCCGCGTAGAGCAAGGTCGGATCAGCGTTCAGCAGGCCGAGTAATAGCGGCGCTTTGACTAGCAGCGGAGCAAGGCATAACAGAATGACAGCGGTAATGGCAATGCGGTGCGTTGAATCGCCCGTATCTTTTATGTCTGGCATGTCGCGGCATCTCATTATGGTTCTGACGTGCGAACCGTGTCGTTCATCGTCACGATGAAGGTGTCGTGGACTTCGGAAAAGGCGACATTCTACAGGGCGGTGTATTCCGAACCTGAGGGCGGATCGTGCGAAACCCGGCCTTCACGAGGCGGATAGTGGGCCAATCCTGTCCCATTTTTTGGGTAAGCGGCAGGCGGCCGGTTTGTGGGCGGCGCGCACGATGCCGCAGGAGGCCGAGAGACGGCCCGGCCAGACGAATCCAGCATAAAATAGCGCCGGTTCACGGCCAGCGGCCGGTTGCGCAGTGAGGGCTGCGCCGCCGAGTCCCGCCGGGGCGGCAGCGCCGCGCGAAGGGTCCGCTTTTTCAGGCTCGACGGTAACCGTATCCGGCCAGCCGTAACAAAAGGAAAAGCCAGTTGCCGAAGGCGGCGGATTTGCGCAAACTGCGGCCTTGTTGCGGCCATACAACGAATTGTCGTTCCCAAGTGTCGTCCATAAGGCACGCAGTCCAACTTACATGAATGCTACTAGCGCGCCGCGTCCTGAACTCGAGGGCTTGTCTGTTTCCGTGGTCGTCTATCGGCCGGATCAGGCACAACTGGCCACCACGTTCGCCAGCCTCGGTCATGCCTGCGAGGCACTTCGCGCCACGCGGCCGGGCCTGCCGGTTCACCTTTATCTCGTCGACAACGGCGGCTTGCCGGACGAACGTGCCTCGTTGGACGCATTGAGCGCCCAAGGCGTCACCAGCACGATCCTTAGCGGTCACGGCAATGTCGGCTACGGTCGTGGCCACAATCTGGCCATCGAGCGCGCCGTCGGCCGTTACCACCTCGTGCTCAATCCGGATATTGATCTGGACCGCCACGCGTTGCTGCGCGCGCTCGAATTTTTCGAGGCCAATCCGGCCGCGGGCTTGTTGACGCCGTGGATCGGCGACGAAGCAGGGCATCAGCAGTTCCTCTGCCGCCGCTATCCGACGTTGCTGGACCTGTTCGTGCGCGGCTTTCTGCCGGCAGGATTGCGACGGCTGTTCCAGCGCCGCATCGCCCGCTACGAGATGCGCGACGTGATCAACGATCGGGACATCTGCTGGGATCCGCCCATTGTCAGCGGCTGTTTCATGCTGTTTCGAACGAACGTGCTGGAAAAGCTTCGAGGCTTCGACACACGCTATTTTCTGTACTTCGAGGACTACGATTTGAGCTTGCGCGCGCATGACGTTACCCGTGTCGCCTACGCGCCCGCCGTGCGCGTGCTGCATCACGGCGGCGGCGCCGCGCGCAAAGGCTCCGCGCACGTCCGGATGTTCCTGGCGTCTGCGTACAAGTTCTTCAACCGCTTCGGCTGGAAGTGGCTATGAGCCGCGTGCTGGTGACGGGCGCCAATGGGTTCGTCGGCGAGGCGTTGTGCCGCGTTTTGATGCAGTCCGGCCATACGGTCTGCGGACTCGTGCGTCAGGCCGGGCAGCTCGAGCGGGGCGTAAGCGAGTGGGTCGAGGCTCAGGCGGATTTTGCCGGCGTCGACGCCGGCTGGCCCGCCGCGCTTCAGGTCGATTGTGTCGTGCATCTGGCGGCACGCGTGCATGTGATGCATGACACCGCGGCCGATCCCGACGCCGCGTTTCACGCCACCAATGTCGAGGGCGCCTTGCGCGTCGCGAAGGCGGCGTGGCGTTATGGCGCGCGGCGTTTCGTCTTCGCCAGCAGCGTGAAGGCGCTAGCCGAGGGGGACGCGGGTCGTCCGTTACGCGAAGATGACCTGCCGGCGCCGCAGGACGCCTACGGGCGCTCGAAGCTCGCGGCCGAACAGGCGCTGGTGCGCTACGGCGAGGAAACCGGCCTGGAGGTGGTGATCGTGCGTTTGCCGCTCGTCTATGGCCCGCGAGTGCGCGCCAATTTCTTGCGGCTGATGGACGCGATCTGGAAGGGCGTACCGCTGCCGCTCGGCGCGATCGACGCGCGCCGCAGCCTCGTCTACGTCGACAACCTGGCGGACGCGCTGATGCATTGCGCGACCGACCCGCGCGCCGCGGGTCAAACGTTCCACGTGGCCGACAGCGATGCCCTCACCGTGGCGGAGCTCGCACGTTCGCTCGGGCGGCATCTGCACAAGCGCGCCCGCTTGCTGCCGGTGCCCGCGAACTGGCTGAGGCTGGCGGGCCGCTTGACAGGGCGCACAGCGGCCGTCGACCGGCTGGTGGGATCCTTGCAGCTGGATACAGGCCGGATCCGCACGGTGCTGGGCTGGCGGGCGCCGCATTCCACCGACGAAGGGCTGGCCGCGACAGCCCGTTGGTACCGATCCACGCATTGAGGCGCGCATGCTGATGTCCCATTCCACGTTGCCGGGCTGGCCGAGCGTGATTCTGATCGCGCTCGGCTGCGCTTGCGCTTGCGCGGCGATTCTGTGGACGCTGCTCAGAACCGGCCTCGCGTGGCGTCTGGCCACCGACGTTCCCAACGACCGCTCGTTGCACACACGGCCCACGCCGCGCGTGGGTGGCTGGGGCATCGTTCCGGTGGTGGTCGTGGCGACGCTGATCGTCGCGCCACACCTATGGCTTGCCGCGCTGTGCGCTGCCGTGCTGGCGGCGGTCTCGCAGATCGACGACCGGCGCGGACTGCCCGCGCGGGTCAGGTTCGCGGCGCACCTGGCCGCGGTGGTGGTCTTCGTCTGGGCACATCCGGCGCCGGTGCCGGTCTGGCTGCTGGCGGCCCTGTCGTTTTTACTGCTCTGGCTGGTCAATCTTTACAATTTTATGGACGGCGCGGACGGCCTGGCCGGTGGCATGACGCTGTTCGGCTTTGCAGGCTACGCCGTTGGGGCCGCGCTCACCGCGCATCCATCACCAGAGCTCAGCATGGCTTCGGCCGCCGTGGCAGGCGCTGCCGCGGGTTTTCTGCTCTTTAACTTCCACCCCGCGAAAATCTTCCTCGGCGACGCCGGATCGATTCCGCTCGGCTTTCTGGCGGGCGCTTTCGGCTATTGGGGCTGGAGCGACGGCGTCTGGCCGATCTGGTTTCCCGCACTGGTTTTTTCGCCGTTCATCGGCGACGCTTCGGTCACGCTGCTGCGACGGTTGTTGCGCGGCGAGAAAATCTGGCAGGCGCATCGCGAGCACTACTATCAACGCATGGTCCAGTACGGACTTGGGCATTCGAAGACAGCCATCCTATGGTATGCAGTCATGGCGGCTGGTATAGTACTTGCTGTCGTGTTGCTTGGCTGGTCTTCGGCCCTCCAATGGTGTAGCGTGGGCGCATGGGTGATCGTGCTGGTATTGATTGGTATCGGAGTCGATTCACGCTGGCGTCGATTCCGGATAGCAGATTCCGAACAACCTGAGGTGTGACGCCGATGTTTCGACACAAAGCCTCATGGCTATCATTTAGCGCTTTCGCCTTCGACCTATGCGCAGTCGCAGGCGCCTGGCTCGCGGCATATCTGATCCGCTTCAATGGCTACGTTCCAGTCGAGTTCTGGTCCGGCGCCGTCCGAACCCTGCTCTGGGCTCTCCCTGTCTACGGTGTGATGTTCCGCATCTTCGGCCTGTACCGGGGCATGTGGGTGTTTGCGAGCCTGCCGGACTTGATGCGCATCGCGAAAGCGGTGCTGGCCGGCGCATTCCTGATGATGATGGTGGCCGTCATGGCGCAGCCGCATCCCATTATTCCGCGCTCCGTCCTCGCTGTTTCTCCGCTTCTGCTGTTCCTCGCCATGGGCGGCTCTCGCGCGCTCTATCGCGCCTCCAAGGAGTTCTATCTCTACGGCGGCCTGGTCGGGCAAGGCAAGCCGGTGGTGGTGCTCGGCGCGGGCAACGCGGGCGCGAGCCTGGCCCGCGAACTGTCGCGTTCGAGCGAATGGCGGCTGGTAGGCCTGCTCGACGACGATCCGGCCAAGCAGGGTCGCGAAATCTACGGCTACAAGGTGTGGGGGCCGATTAGCGACCTGCAGCAGTGGGCCTCGGACATGAAGATCGAGCACGCGATCATCGCGATCCCTTCGGCGTCGGTGGACGCGCAGCGTCGCGTGGCAACGCTGTGCGTGCGCGCCGGTGTGCGGGCCATGGTGCTGCCCGCGTTGACCACGCTGACGCAAGGTGAAGCGTTTCTGTCGCGCGTGCGTCAGATCGATCTGGAAGACCTGCTGGGGCGCGAGCCGGTACGTATCGACATGCCGCACGTCGAAGCGCTGTTGAGCGGCCGCGTGGTGATGGTGACCGGCGCGGGCGGCTCGATCGGCTCGGAGCTGTGCCGACAGATCCTGCGTTTCGAACCCGCGCAGTTGATCGCGTTCGATCTGTCCGAGTACGCGATGTACCGTCTCACGGAAGAGTTGCATGACCGTTTCCCGAAGCTCTCCGTGGTGCCGATGATCGGCGACGCCAAAGATTCCTTGCTGCTCGACCAGGTGCTGTCGCGCTATACGCCGCACATTCTCTTTCACGCTGCGGCCTACAAGCACGTGCCGCTGATGGAAGAACTGAACGCATGGCAGGCGGTGCGCAACAACGTGCTGGGCACGTACCGTGTCGCGCGCGCGGCGATTCGCCATGACGTGAAGCACTTCGTGTTGATCTCCACCGACAAGGCAGTGAACCCGACTAACGTGATGGGCGCGAGCAAGCGCCTCGCGGAAATGGCGTGTCAGGCGCTGCAGCAGACGAGCACGCGCACGCAGTTCGAGACGGTGCGGTTCGGCAATGTGCTCGGCAGCGCGGGCAGCGTCATTCCCAAGTTTCAGCAACAGATCGCGAAGGGTGGGCCGGTCACGGTCACGCATCCGGAGATCACGCGCTTTTTCATGACGATCCCCGAAGCATCGCAACTCGTGCTGCAAGCGTCGAGCATGGGACACGGCGGCGAGATCTTCATTCTCGACATGGGCGAACCGGTCAAGATCGTCGATCTGGCGCGCGACCTGATCCGCCTGTATGGCTTCAGCGAGGAACACATCCGCATCGTCTTCACTGGCCTGCGTCCGGGCGAGAAGCTCTACGAGGAACTGCTGGCCGACGACGAAGCGACCACGCGCACGCCGCATCCGAAACTACGCATCGCGCAGGCGCGTGAAGCGCCCGACAATCTGCTCGACGAACTGCTGCCCTGGTTGATGCAGCATCGTGTGCCGAGCGACCAGGAAGTGCGCCGCGATCTGCGGCGCTGGGTGCCGGAGTATCAACCGGCTGCCGCGCCGGCGTTACATAGCGTGGCGCCGGCAACGCGGGCTTCGTGAGCATGAACCTGTGAGGCTGCCTTCCGCGGCGGCCTCACACCGCAAGGCGGAAGTCTCGAAAGTCACAAAG
Organism: Paraburkholderia sp. RL18-101-BIB-B; assembly: GCF_046026985.1. Classification (NCBI taxonomy): domain Bacteria; kingdom Pseudomonadati; phylum Pseudomonadota; class Betaproteobacteria; order Burkholderiales; family Burkholderiaceae; genus Paraburkholderia; species Paraburkholderia sp. RL18-101-BIB-B. Next base: position 7,801 of record NZ_JARESV010000067.1, on the reverse strand, counting down.
CAAAAGGCGCTCATTCGAGCGCCTTTTTTCGTTACCGCCTGGTCTTCCTGACCACCATCCACCGCGGTGACTTGAACCGCACGATACTCACGTAGAGCCAGACATACGTCGCGGCGAACACCACCACGAAGCAGAACAGATGCAGCGTATGCCGCCAGAACAGCGTGGCCGGCACGACCGCGATCAGACACAGCAGCCACAAGTACGGCGACGTCAGCGAGTTACGCCGTGTCAATTCACGTGCGGTACGCGCGCCGACCGCCCAGCGCATGAGCCGTTTGTACACCAGCATATGCAGATGCACGCCGTCGGGAATGCCCGGCGACATGCCGCGAATGAATTTCTTCCGGTAGATCGAGAAACAGGTCTCGAAGATCGGATACATGAACAGCAGCACGGGATACCACGCCGATACGTCGCGATTGCGCATCACCAGCATGATCGACAGTTCGGCCAGCATGAAGCCGATGAAATACGCGCCGCCGTCGCCGAGAAAAATCAGCCCCGCCGGGAAATTCCAGATGAAGAAGCCGAGCACCGCGCCCATCATCATGAACGAGGCGGACAGCACGATCGGATCGGACACCTGGAACGCGACGTAGGCGAGCGAGGCGAACATCATGAACGCGACCATCGATGCGAGTCCGTTGAAGCCGTCGATGATATTGATCGCGTTGGCGAGCGCGGCAACCGCCAGCACCGTGACCGCGCAGGAGATCACCGCGTACGAGAGCAGGAAGTCGAGCGGCGGCACGCTGATGCGCGTCACGGCGATGTTCAGCAGGAAATAGGCGAGCGCGGCCGCGGCCATCGTGCAGATCAGCCTTGCAAGCGGCGACACGCGCTTGGTCAGGTCTTCGACCAGACCCGAGCCGAAGGCCGGCATGCCGCACGCAATCAGCCCGAGAATGCCGCCTGACACGGCGGGATACGCGTGATGCAACTGCACGGCGGAGACGATCAGCCCGAGCAGAATCCCGGTCCCGCCGATGCGCGGCACCGGGCGAACATGGAATTTCTGCACGCCGGCCAGATCGGTGTCGGTGGAGAATTTTTCATGCAGATGCGCGTAGCGCACGATCAACAGCGTGATCAGCAGTGAAACGAGAAAGCCGAGCGCAAAACTAAGCATGAAAGTGGGCCTGAGCGAAGACGCCGAATTATACAAACGAAACGCACAACACCCGGAAAACGAGCGATGCCGCGGAGTCGCACGAATATCCCAGATAGTGAGGTGAAAGACACTCGCAAACGCCCGCCGGTCATGGATTCCACCTATTTAGCAGGGTTCGTGCGAGGTCGTTAACCTGGATGCGGCGAAGAGTAAGTCACGCGCAAAAAAAGACGGCGCGCGCGCCTGCCAATCTGTTTCGCCGCCGATCGGCAAGACGTTCCGGAGACCCAATGCTAAATAACATCACAATTCGTGGCGGCCTGACGCTGGTGATCAGCGTATTCGTCGCTTTCCTGCTGACAGTGATCGGTGTCGGCTATGGCGCGCTCAAGCTCGCCAACAGCAGCCTCGACGACACGCAGCGTAGTGCGGCCGCGCTGTCGCATCTGAAGGCAAGCTCCGAGAAGCTGCTGCAAGTGCAACTCGCATTGGGTTCGTATCAGACGCTCTTTAGCGTCGGCAAGCAGACCGATGACCTGTTGCCGGCCGCGCACAAGGTGCTGGTCGAATCGAACAAAGACTTCCGCAATTACATGGCCGGTCCGTTCGCCGACGAGAACGAGCAAAAGCTCGCGCAAAACGTGGAGCAGGCACGCGGCGCGCTGGTTGATAAGGCGATCGAGCCGGAGTTCAAGGCGCTGGCCGACTTCGATTTCAATACCTTCCGCAACATTCAGGGCGAGACGGCGAACGGCTTTTACGCCACCTATTCGAAAGCGATCGACGCGCTCGAACATTCGCGGATCGACAGCCAGCATCAGCAAGCCCAGACGGCCGCGCAGCGCTTCCAGATCGCGACGCTGCTGTTCGCCGCAATCGGCGCTATCGCGCTCGTGATCGGCGTGGCGGCGCGCATTGGTTTGTCAGTGGCGTTGATCAAGCCGGTCAACGCAACCGTCAAGCACTTCGAGCGCATCGCCGCCGGTGATCTGACTGTCGCCATCAAGATCAAATCGCGCAACGAAATGGGCCAACTGCTCGGCGCGTTGACGAAGATGCGCGACGGCCTCGTCGAAACCGTGTCCAAGGTGCGCGGCAGCACGACGGCGATCACACAAGGGGCAAACGAGATTGCGTCGGGCAATGCGGATCTGTCTTCGCGCACCGAGCAGCAGGCAGCGGCGCTTCAACAGACCGCCGCGAGCATGGAGCAGTTGTCGGCCACCGTGAAACAGAACGCGGACAACGCGAAGCAGGCAAACAGGCTCGCGCACGGCGCGCTCGACACGGTCACGCGTGGCGGCAAAGTGGTCTCGCGTGTCACTGAAACGATGGATGGGATCAGCGAGTCGTCGCGCAAGGTGACCGAAATCATCGGCATGATCGAGGGGATTGCGTTTCAGACCAACATTCTGGCGCTGAACGCCGCGGTGGAAGCGGCGCGCGCCGGCGAGCAGGGGCGTGGCTTCGCGGTGGTGGCTTCGGAAGTGCGCAGCCTCGCACAGCGCTCGGGTGCGGCGGCGAAGGAAATCAAGGAACTGATCGGCGAATCGGCCGCCAAGGTTCAGGAGGGTGCGTCCCTCGTGTCCGACGCGCAGAAGACGATTCACGAAGCCATGAGCGCCGTCGAGCGAGTGACTGGCGTGATGAACGAGATCGAGGCGTCCGCACTCGAACAGAGCGACGGTATCGAACAGGTCAACAAGGCCGTCTCGCAGATCGACGAAGTTACGCAACACAATGCGGCGCTCGTGGAAGAGGCAGCTGCGGCGGCGAAATCGCTGGAAGAGCAGGCGACCATATTGCGCGACGCCGTGGCGGTATTCCAGATGGCGTAATGGCGGAGGGGCCGCGCTCGCGTTGTTCGCGAGCGCCGGTTTTTTAACAGGGCACTAACGACGATTTAATTCAGAAATCCTAATTGTTAGATTTTGTAAAATATGCCAATGTGTGTGGCATTTTATGCTGCGGTGGTACGTCGATTGCTTGCTCAAAGAACAATTTCCCGACGCAATGCGTGGCAGGAAATTTATTCCGTACAGCAAAATGTTGGGCTATAGATACCTTGCAGTAAGGTTTCGAAATTTTGTCCGTGCGCGAGCGCACAGAGCGATGCGTCTCGTTAAGGGATATTGTGTGTTGAATCCGATCCGAGGAATGTCCTCGACTCCGGCAACGCGCATGGGGCGCATCAATTCACAGCGGACAACTATCGAGCCCAAAAGTCATGCAGAGGTCCTCAGCAGTAGATCCGGATAGTTCCGGGAGCGTACCAAGCGATTACTCGTGTGTGTTGTGCGGCGCCGGCCCGGCAGGAATGGGCTTCCTGTTCTACGCGTTCAAGAGCGGCAAGCTGGCAGAGGTGGCCAGAAACGGGCTCCTGATCATCGACAAACGCGCGAGCCTCGGAGCAGGCAAGCTCGGCGACTATGTGAACGTTACAGGCAACTCGGTCGCAAAATCCTTCCTCGCGTGCCTCGAGCACGAACGCTTCGACGAAGTGTTCGGCGACATCCGCGAGTACAACGAGTTGCATAGGAAACTGGCCGCGGATCCCGACGGTGCGCCGCTGCTCTCCGAGGTCGGCGAACTCCTCACGCTGGCTGCCGAGCGACTCATCGCGCACCTCGTCGAACATTTCGACGTCGATGTACTGCGCGGACACGAAATCGATGCGATTCGTCACAACCGGGACGGCCGCTTCGAAATCGCTTATCACGACACGCGCAGACCCGCGGCACGCCGGATGGTGATTAGCGACACCGTCGTGATGAATCTCGGCGGAACGCAGCGCGTCGAAGAGGTCGATGATCTGTGCCGCACGCTGGACATTCCATTGCCGGGCAACGGCGTCATCACCTGCACATCGGATGAACTGCTTCGCCTCACGAGCACGCAACTGGTCGACACCTTCGCGCCCGTGTTCGCCCCTGCCGCGGCCCGGCGTACGAACCGGATCACGATCATCGGCGGCTCGCATAGCGCGTTCACGATGACCGAGCGTCTTGCGACTGATCTCGGCGGCGCCGGACTCGATGAAATCGCCATCATTCATCGCTCGCCGATCCGGCTGTTTTTTGAAACTGAGGAGGAAGCGCGCGCATGGGGTTATATGGTCGACCCAGTCAACGATATTTGCCCGATCACGCGGCGCGTGAATCGTTCGAGCGGTCTGCGCTACCGCGCATTCGAGATTGCATGTTCGGTGATGTCGCAGGGCCGCGTCGCGGGAACGAAGCCGCGTGTCGAATTGATCGATGCCGCCTCCGGGGAAAGCGAGCGTGCGCGTGCTGCCACCTGTCTCACGCAGTCATGTGGCGTGGTTCATAGCGCCGGCTATGGGCCCAACATGTCCGCGTTGGTCGACCATCGAGGGGCGGAGATTCCTCTGCTGTTCCGCCAGGGCGGCATCGAGGTCGACAAATTCGGCCGTCCGCTCGACATGAACGGCAAAGTGGTACGCGGACTTTTCACGTTTGGGCTGGGTTCCGGCTTTCGGCCCGACCCGGAGATCGGGAGCGAGGCCGCATTCACCGGACGAATCCATGGCGTCTGGATCTTTCATCATGAAATCGGCAAGCGGATTCTGACCGGCGTTCTGAAAGCGCTGGCCGAGAAGGCTGTTGCACAGGAAGCGGAAATGATCGCGACGGCGGATGAGGACACACATGCCGGGGGCCGGCCCCGTCGCGGTCGAGCGGACCATCGCCGCTGACTGACGGGCAAGCATGTCCACTCAGCACCACACTGGCTCACCGACTCGAGTCGTGAGATAGGGCGGGTTCGTCCGCTTTATGTCGTCCCATAGACCTCCTTAATAAACTGGACATGTTGTGAATCCACACTACGACCTATTGACACTTCAGCTAGCATCGGGGTCCTTTCGGTCTGCAGCAAAGTGACATTGGCGTCCAGCGTTTCAACGAACGTTCAACGCAAATAAGTCCTCTTATATCCGCCGATCGTGCGGGCTATTCCGCCAGCATTATTGGCGCGACCTTCTTTGGCGGCTATGCTGCACTGCGACATCGAATGCAACGCGATGACCAATGCGAAGCTTTGATCGTCTCCATTACCGCTTCTGTTTGCCGACCGCGCGAATGAGGGCAATGCATCGTCATTGGTTCCTCGATTCGAGCGAGGCCTGCCGTACCAAGGCGGGCTGCGATACTTACGTGAGGGAAATGATGACGACATTCCAGTCATACCGCCGTGGCAACCGTCTGTTCGAGGCGCTCCCAACGCATGAATGGGACGCAATACTTCCTCATCTTGAACTCGTCGAATTGAGTCCGGGGCAACTGCTGTCGAAATCCGGTGAACTCATACGAACCGTCTATTTTCCGGCCACAGCGATCGTGTCTCTGCTGCAAACCATGGAAAACGGCAGTTCCGTGGAAATTGCCGCGATCGGCAGGGATGGCACGACAGGCGTGCCGATCCTGACGGGCGGAGACACCATGCCAGCCAGCGTTCAGGCCCAATGCCGGGGTTTCGCTTATCGAATCAGCGCTACAGCACTGCGCGAAGCGTTGCGCAATTGCGCTTCGCTGCGCTCACTGATGCTGCTATACATGCAGGCCCTCCTCACGCAGGTCGCACAGACTGCGGCGTGCAACAGGCTGCATCGACTGGACGAGCAACTGTGCCGATGGCTGCTGGTCGATATCGATCGTTCGGGCACAAGTGATTTGCAGGTCACGCAGCAACTCATTGCCGACATGCTCGGCGTGCGTCGTGAAGGCGTGACTGAGGCGTCCGGCAAGCTTTGCGAAGCCGATCTCATCCATCACAGCCGTGGCCGTGTGCGGATCCTCGATCGGACCGGACTCGAGGCGCGCTCATGCGAATGTTATGAGATCGTGAAACGCGAATTCGATCGGCTATTGCCGCGTATCAACGCGATGGAAGTCACGCGCTGAGGGTTTTGCCGTATTCACAAATCGAATTGAAGTCTGGGGCGGCCAGCAATATGTTGTGTGTTCGCACAGATTGCTGGCCTTGCGGAACTATAAAATGTGGCGAGCACCTGGCTTCAGGGAGCCTGACGCCGGTATCGGAAAGAGTAGGCTTGCCGCTCACGTGTCGTGATATCGGTAAGCTCGCGGTTGATCGGCCGCGGTGCTTGTAGCGCAAGAAGAAAGAAGGCCTGGAGACAAATGGTCAGGCACTCGCCAACGAAATACCGTGCCGCGGTCCGTGTGCTCGGGACCGTGCGCGGCAGTTTCTCTCTCCCGCGGAGAGCTATTCGCGCGTGTCAGCAATCACACTCGCGCGGAGCGCCCGTCCAAGACTTATCGGCCTACTGCCCTTGCATAGGCCGCGCGATCTGATCGGAAGTTGCCGTTCGTCGTCTGCTTTGTCTGTCAAACTGTCATTACGCGGCGGCCTGCAGCTCTTGCCTCGCGTCGCACTACATCCGCGCTTTCGCCGACTTTGCCATGCTCGTATGCGCGGCTGGCTTCACGCTGTGACCTCCAACGGGCGCGATCATCCGCATCCGGCTGGAGCCTGATGTCGCATCCACTGCCACGCCATACGCGTACTGCTTCAGTTGTGCCGTTTTCCGACCTGGTCGCGATTCTAGTAAAGTATGATGATTGGCGCGCTAACCGCCGCGTCATACCATCGCTGCTGCCTGTGTGTCTTTGACGTTCTACCGGCTGCGTGCGGTGACTTCCGGTGAATCGCGAAGGAGGTGAATCGTTATAAATTCAATCTCGCCTCAATTGAAAGGACCAGGTAAATGTCGAGCGTTTTGACACATTTTTTATGCTTCATATTCGGCGTGGTGATTGGCGTTTTCGTATGCGCATTATGTGTCGCACGTTCCAGAACGCCACGAGACGATAACTAACTCTTTCTTTGGGACGCGCAGGCAGCCTGCGTCCCGATGCGCATCGGCAGGGGCATCTGCCGCAAACCATGAAGGCCGCGCCGATCATCGCGACGACGCAGACGCGGCTCTCAGCAAAAGAAATGGCCGGCAATCGGCGATAAGGCCGAACCCCGGCAACGCCATGTGGTGGAGACACGGGCAACGCGAACACTGCAAGCGTTGCCCGACCGCCGAAGCTCTCCTCCTTACCCCCGTTAGTGCGGGAGAAAGCGTGTATGTTGCTTTCCGCACTGAAACAAGATTTCTAGAACCCTACACTAAGCTGGTTGCATCTGTTCGCGGCGCTGGAAGTCGCGATGGAAAGCTATATCAAAGCTGCTAACCGACGTCCCGTGGACGCATCGTTCAATGGATGTCAGCCAGACTCCAATCGACCTTCCGCGCAACTGCATGAAGGCGGCTTCCAAAGGGCTTCCATGATCTTGGTGACAGGCAGCGCCGGTTTTATCGGCGCCAACTTCGTGCTCGACTGGCTGCAAATCTTCGATGAACCCGTCGTGAATGTCGACAAGCTCACCTATGCAGGCAATCTACGCACGCTGAAATCTCTGCAGCACAATCCATTGCATATTTTCGTATGCGCCGACATATGCGATCGCGCTGCAATGGACGAGTTGCTCGCCGAATACAAGCCGCGCGCGATCATCCATCTGGCGGCCGAGACTCACGTCGACCGGTCCATTCACGGGCCGGAGAACTTCGTGCTGACCAATGTCGTAGGTACCTTTACGCTACTGGAAGCGGCTCGCTCGTATTGGAGCAGGTTGAACGACGCCTGCAAAGCGGAA